>JABXJU010000048.1 GCA_013375405.1 Candidatus Helarchaeota archaeon | reverse complement strand
GTATTAAAGCGCAGGGGCAAATTCGATTAACTGAATTGGCAGATCTTCTTCAAATCTCCTACACCACTATACAACCCCATCTCAAAGATTTAGAAGAGGGCGATCTTATCAGGAAAATCCAGGATGGGCGGATTACATATTATACATTAGCAGAAGTCCCACCTGAAAAAGACTTAATAGAAGTCAAACGAGAATATGATTATGTGGGGGGGAAGGTTCGTTTTAAGGTTGCTATTCGTAATTTTAGCGATATGGCAATTCACAACATTTCAGTGAATTTAAATCCCTCGGATCAATTTATTTCGGATATTTTCCAGCATTCCATCGCAAATCTCCCCCCGAACACGACCCGAGGCATTGATTTTGATTTGATTCCTCTCACTTGCGGGCAATCCAAGGTCTTTGGCTCTCTTTCTTTTGAGGATGCTTATGGAAATGCACATTCCTTAACTATCCAACCAAAAGAGATCAGCATCAAATGCCCATTAGTAACTCCTCTACCGGCTACACAATCCGAAGTCAATGAGTGGATTAAAGATCTTAAGAGAGGTACAAGTAAAATAAGTTATAATACCATTCCAGATACCGAAGCATTTCGGATTGGTCGAGAACAAGTAAATGCGCTAGATTTGAAAGAAATAACCGTTAATCCTGAGGCGATGTGGGGTCTCTATTCGGGGCAAGTAAAAGTTACTGGGAAAAATACAATAGTCAAACTAAGTGTTGAGAAACCTAATATTATTCTTGATGTTTGGGCTGATGATTTAAAACAAACGACTGGTTTTATCGCTTATATCACTAATTTAGTTAATATTGGCCTAGAAGTCGCTTATAAAATGGCGCGAAAGACTGAGGATGTTACTAAAAAGATTGTTGAATTGATGAAAATAAGTTCGGTCACGGATGAAATAATTACATGTTGTCAAAAACTAGATTCTGTCCAAACAATTACCACAAAACTTTCAAATCTCCAACAATTATTTCAAGAATCTTTCTCTGAGTCGGTTCTACTTTCATCTATTCAGGTCTGGAATTCGAAATTAGTTAGTATGTTCGAGCCAAATGTGCCCATAGAAGCATCAATCGCAAATGAACTACAGTATAAAGGTATTCAATGGTTATATAAAATCCAGGAACTAATCCAGACCCATACGAAAATGTATCAGGACGCTTTCGATGAACTCACACAGTTCTCTGACGAGTTCTCTACGAGCATCGCCTTAATCGGTCAAAGAATTGCAGAACATGAAAAGAATTACGGATTAGGAATCCTCTCCTACTTATTAATTTTAGATAATAATAGTGGCATCGCACTTTTCGAGAAGGATCTTGGCGATATGAGGATCAATCCAGATCTCGTAGGGGGATTCCTTCATGCTCTCCAAAGTTTTGGACGCGAAATCTCTGAGAAGGAGAGCTCGATGAAAACCTTAACTTATGAAAACTATCAATTTCAAATAGAGAATGGGGAGTACGTCCGAGCGGCGCTTATTCTCCAAGGCACTCCCAACCTATTTTTAATTTCTCGCTTAAAAATTCTAGTGAAGAAATTCGAAGAAAAGTTTAAGAACCATCTTATTAATTTCACGGGGAATTTAAGGCTTTTTGAACCCACTAATGACTTATTTAGAGAACTTTTTAAATAAGCTATCTATGTTATATTTTCCATTAAACCTTGGTACATTGAATTGAGTTCTCTTTCACTTGAAATCTGAGATAAAAGGTTTTTGGGTGTCATACATGAAAAAATCCTTGAAAATAGATGCAATTAATCAAATTGGAATTGTAGTTCGAGATGTAGAGACGACCTCTAAATTGTTAGAACAAGCTTTTGGCATTGGCCCTTTCCAGATTTTGGAGCGACCGCCCGAAGAAATAATTTATCAAGGGGAGAACCAGATCTTCCAGGTAAAGAATGGCTTGGCGCGTGTTGGAGCCATTCAAATTGAGTTAATAGAAGTGATACGAGGGAAATGTTGTCAAGCTGACTTTCTAGAACGAAAAGGTGAAGGGCTGCACCATATTGGTGTATTTGTAGATGACTTAGACGAAGACCTCTCTATTGCCAAAGCGAACGGGATTGAACTTCTCCAGATGGGAACCGCGGCTGGGAGTATTCGTTGGGCCTATCTTGATACGGTAGAAAAATATGGAATAACTATTGAATTAATTCAATTGGGAAAACCGAAAAAGAGAAAACAGAAATTGTAACGGACTCTTGTTAAATTTAATATAATTAAAAAAAATAAAGAAAAAAAATCAGGAAAAAGCTTTAGCCTTTCTTTCCCAGTATTGTTACCGATGCGACAGTAAATGCGCCACCCAAGTTGTGGCCCAATCCATATTCAGGATCCTTTACTTGCCTACCTTCTGCCCGTCCCTGTAATTGTTTTGTAACTTCATATAGCATTCGACAACCGGTTGCCCCGATAGGATGTCCGAAACATTTTAATCCACCTGAAGGATTTACTGGTTTTTCCCCATCAATCATAGGTCCTCCCTCCTTAAGCCATTCATTGGCCGTCCCTTGAGGGATAAATCCTAGATCCTGATAATTCACCATTTCCGTTATGGTAAAGCAGTCATGGACTTCGGCAAAACTGATATCTTTTGCCGTGATGCCCGCTTCAGCATATGCGGCTTGGCTCGCTTCTTGAGTTGAGGGGAAGCCCAAGAACGTATATGAAGGTTTATACCATGGCATGTTTGTATGGACTGATAGAGCATTAGCTTTTACAAGCACATAATCCTTTGCATGGGCATAGCTTTCTGCGATTTCTGGTGTGGTGATGACGAGTGCGGCTGAACCATCACTCATAGCACAACAATCGTAGCGTCCGAGTGGATCAGCAATCATTGGGGCTTTCATTACGGCTTCAATCGTAATTTTTCGTCGGAAATGAGCTTTTGGGTGATAATATCCGTTATCATGGTTTTTAACTGCCACCCGTGCTAGATCTTCTTTTGTCCATCCGTACTCGGCGAAAGATCTTGATGCTGCCATGCAGAACATTGCAGGTGCGCTTGGCATAGGTAATATAGGATGACCGAATTCCGTAAAGCCTGGAAGCCCTGCGCTTCCCTGATCCATGAGTTTTTCAACACCGCAGGCAAGAACAATATCTTCTTTGCCACTGGCTACGGAAAAGCACGCATTTCGAAATGCATCCATTCCGGACGCACAGAAATTTTCCACTCGCGTGAAAGGTTTCCCATATAGTTTTGTGGCATCCGCAGCAGTACCGCCGGAAAGTCCCGTGAAATAGTACTGAATCCCACACCAAATCGCATCGATTTCTTTTTGAGCATCTTTTATCCCTGCATCCGTAAAGGCTTCATTTGTTGATTCCATGAGCAGATCGTACTGATCTTTTTCCCAATGTTCACCAAATTTTGTTGAGCCAACTCCAATAATAGCAATCTTATCTTTTATACTACCTTTTCTAATATGTCCCATTCTTATGCAACCTCCTTGGTTTCAGGCTCCGGCTTTTTTGCACCGGCTCCTGGCACACATCTCCAAGAATAATTCATAAAACCTCCTCCTTCATGTATCTTCCGGAATGTCAAATCTACAGGCATCCCAACGTACACTTCCTGTGGATCGCAATCAGTCATATCCAGCATGAGCCGTCCTCCACCCTCTAAATCAATGATACATCGGGGTACTGGCGTTTCAAAATATTCACCGCAGATAAGATGATCTAATGAATATGTGTATATAATGCCATTCCGGTTTAGTTTCATTGGAGCGATATCCTGGCTACCGCACTCAATACAACTATTCAAAAGGAGTGGATATTGAATAATCCCGCATTTCTTACACTTAAATCCCCATAGCTGGTTTATAGCTTTTGCATCCCGCCATACTGTGACATTACTTGATTTTCGGGTAAAAGGTTTTTTAGTTTTAATTAAATAACGATATTTCAGAAAGTCTGTATATTTATTGAGCTGTAATCGCTTGCTTAATTTTTTATTAATTTTTGTATGTGCTTTCACTACACCTCGTAAATTCTCTGTAGCTTGGAGATAGAACGCATCAGCACCATCGCCATAATTGGCAAACAAAATATTCTCCTCTGGTTTAATGGATGGTTTTTGCTCCAATGCCCCAATCAAAATTTGAAATGCCAAAGATGTTCCTGAATTTCCATGTTCTAAGAAGAGATTATCCGCTAATTGTTTTGGATCAAGTTTTAATGCCTTTGCAACTCTCCCATAGGACCGAGGTTCAAAACAAAAATAGGCAGCTCTTTTAATCGTATCTGAGGTTAACTCGTATTTTTCCATTAATCCTTTAAGAACTTTGATTGTATTATTCTGAAATCCATAATCTCTCTCTACCTTTATTTCAAATTGTTGGGTGTGATGATCTCCTTCTTTCCTCCAAGGTCCAACTAAATCATAAGTTACTGAATGATATCCATTAATTTTTGCGATCCCATCCTCTGAAGAAACAACTAATGCTGCAGCTCCGTCACAGTGTTGGTATTCATACATGGAGAGTGGTTCTGCATACCTTTTATCTGAAGCGACTATGAGAACATTCTTTGACTCCCCCGCAGCTATTGAATTATATGCATTTATTAAGGCAATGGTACCAGCCCTTGTAGAAGATGTGATATCTGCGGTTAAGCAGTCATCTCGCAGATCCAACACCGCTGCAATTGCTGCTGCATTTTGTTTTTCTGTATAAGGGGGTGTAGTCGTGCAAAAATATAGCGCATCAATCTCTTTTGGATCAATATTTGCAGTTTCAAGGGCTTCAAAAGCCGCTGCAACACCCATCGTGATGCTATCTTCATCTTGATTCGAAACGGTTAGGGTTCCCGGTGCCGCTGGAAAATCCCACGCATCCGCAATTTGCTTTCGTCCTAATTTATATTTTGGAACATATGTTCCGTATGATCTAATTCCAACCATTCTGCTATAACCTCTTGAATCGTATTCTAATTTGATTGATTTCGTTGAATGTGATTCGGTCTAACTTTGTTAGGTATCCATTTATAATTTTTCTATAGAGAGATTCATTTATAAAAATTGAAAAGAATAAAGCAATTAAGGTACTTTAGGGTGAACGTATGGGAAAAATAAAGATACTTGATGAAAAGACCCGACTAAAAATTGCTGCGGGAGAAGTGGTGCAGAAACCTGCTTCAGTCGTCAAAGAATTGATGGAGAATGCCATAGATGCTAGTTCAACCAAAATTGTAATAAATGTCCAGAAAGGAGGAAAACGACTCATCGAAGTCATTGATGATGGGATTGGAATGTCTTCTGAGGATGCAAAAATTGCATTTGAGCGATACTCTACCAGCAAGATTTTTGATATCTCCGATTTGGAGGCAATTGACACTTTAGGATTTCGAGGCGAGGCATTAGCGAGTATTGCAGCTGTATCTCAAGTTGAATTAATTACAAAAGATAAGGACTCTGTAATTGGAACACGGATTAACGTGAAAGCCGGCAATATAATTAAAACTGAAGATGTCCAACGCGCGAATGGCACAACAGTTCGTGTGCAAAATCTTTTCTTTAATATACCCGTCCGATTAAAATTTTTAAAAACTAGTACAGCAGAATTTCAAGCAATATTAGAAATTGTAACAAATTACTCTCTTCTTTATAATTCTATTCATTTCATTTTAACTCATAATAACACTGAAATCTTAAATTCGCCGGTCACAGCTAATAAACTCGATAAAATCTTCTTTGTGTATGGTAAAGATATCGTTAAAAACATGGTTCCTATTAAATTCGATACAGAACTACTAAAAATTTCCGGATTTATTTCCAAGCCAGTCATCCGCCGAGGAACACGAAAATTTTATTCGATTTTTGTGAATAATCGATTTGTTAAAAGCAAATTGATCATAGATGCCATCGACGAGGCTTACAAAACGATACTTCCGAAAAATCGCCACCCATTAATTGTTCTCGCTATTGATATTAATCCTGCCATGATTGATGTCAATATTCATCCTACAAAACAAGAAATTAAAATCAGTCAAGAAAAATTAGTTTTCGATACTCTCCAAAAAGTTATCTTAGACTCATTTGATAGAGAAAAGTTGATTCCTAAGATTGAAATCAAACATAAACAAAAG
This sequence comes from Candidatus Helarchaeota archaeon, assembly GCA_013375405.1. The sequence continues at coordinate 16,900 of JABXJU010000048.1, read as the reverse complement.
GTTATACAAAAAAAGGAGGAAGAAATTCCTATACTTACTTCAAAGACTTCAGTACAACATAAACTTGTTCCAAAACCTGAAATCTCATCGATAGAAGAAAAATATGTCATATCTGAGATCACCCCTGTAACAAAATTGCCACCAGTTCAGATTGTTGGACAAACACACAAGCTCTTTATTATTGCTATGGATGATGAAAATCTTTATATCATTGACCAGCATGCTGCCCATGAGCGTATAATGTTTGAAAAATTTCTTAAAAAGTTGGAGGAGGGTTCCATTCAAACACAAACATTACTTAAGCCCATTACGCTGGAATTCCCCCTTCAAGATTCCCTAACTCTTAAATCAAAACTCGCTATCTTGAAAGATTTTGGATTTGAAATCGAACCCTTTGGAAAAAAAACTTATCGTATTACTAAATTGCCTATTATTTTAGGGAAAGTAATCAAAAAAGAGGAAATCCAATTAATTGTTGATGAATTACTCGAGAAAATTGACCCGAAATCCAAAAAAATCCCCTCCCGTTTTGAACTCGCACAACTCTATGGATGTAAAGCTGCAATAAAAGCGGGCGCTAAGCTCACCCTTTCTCAAATGGAAAAGCTGTATCGTGAGCTACAACAAACGGAAAATCCTTATGTTTGCGCCCACAATCGACCCACTATCATAACCTTCTCAAAAAGTGAATTGGAACGAAAATTTCTTCGTTGAGAGTTATCGAAGGACCATAATACACTATAAAAAAAGAAAAAAAAAAATTTTAATTATAACTGCTGATATTGTAAGAGTTCTACCAATTTTCCCCTAAAAGCTCAAAATACTCCTGTTTATGATCACAAGCAGGACATACTTTGGGTGCTTCTTTTCCTTCATGAATATAGCCGCAATTTCCACATCGCCATTTTACCACTTTATCTCGTTTGAAAACTCTCTTTTTAAGGATATTCTCACGAAGCGCCAAATATCGTTTTTCATGCTGCTTTTCAGCGATTGCAATTGATCTGAATGCTCCCGCTATTTCTGCAAACCCCTCTTCATTGGCGATTTTCGCAAATCCTGGGTACATCTCGGTCCATTCGTAATTTTCTCCTCCAGCTGCCTCCTTGAGATTTTCAGCTGTAGTATCAATCACACCTGCAGGAAACGATGCTGAAATTTCAACCATTCCGCCTTTTAAGAATTTGAAAAGGCGTTCAGCGTGTTCTTTCTCGTTGTCCGCAGTTTCCCGAAAGATATTAGAAATCTGATTGAAACCTTCTTTCTTGGCTTTAGAAGCGAAAAAGGTATAACGATTCCTCGCTTGAGATTCTCCTGCAAATGCAGTCAAAAGGTTTTTCTCAGTCTGAGATCCTTTCAAATCTGTCATTATTTTTCCTCCTGTTCTTGGATTAGATGTATATTAAATCAATAAAAGATGATACTTTATTTAAAATTAAAACTTTAAGGCAATTATTAACTACTTTGATTTTAAATTTGATAATTTATCCTATTTAAGTAATTAGAAAATCTTATACCTAGGATTCGGTACTCATTTTTGCCTATAACTCATATTGAAAAAGGATCGGATCTTCAGCTATTTATATCACAAGAAGAAATGACAGGATTTAACCATACATCATATCTATTTCTTGTCTTTGTACTCTCCTTCGTTTTGAAGTTTTTTTCACGATCTCCTTATCGAGATGCTTTTCAATTTCTTCAAATAGATGTGTTTCGCTTGGAGGTGGGCCTCTAAATTTAGCGTCGCCTTCTATAACGATTGTAGGAGTTGCTTGGATATGATAAAAAGCCGCAAGCTCTTGTCCACTTGGCGAAGTAATATTAATTTCCGTGACCTCAATAGCATCTTCGTAAATACTTACAGCCTTTTGCAACATCCTCAAAGCCGCTGGACAATAGGGGCAAGTCGGTGAAGTATAAATCTCAATTTGCAATTTCTTTGATTTTTGTTCCGTCACTTCAAATCACAAATTGGAATTATAATTAATTTATTTGTTCAAATGCATCTCGAGGTGCAAAACATTCAGGGCATTCTTCAGGCGGACATTCGGGTAAATCACCTTCACAAGTCCAACCACAAACAGTGCATCTCCATTTTGGCAATGTCTCATCTCCAATATCTTAATAAAAACTATGTAGTTTATTCGATATAATTTGATATTCCCGCGAGATCATTTTTATTTATTATTGCAATTTTTGTTGATATATTTTTTCGTTCAGTTCAAAGCCCTTTTAAATCTTTATTCATAAAAGATTGTGTTACCTATAACAAGGGTGAATTGGACAATGAGTAAAATTGAATTATATTCTTGTATATTTGATATTTTAGTGGAATTACGGTATCTTTTCTACAGCTCGTCTTTCAGGTATTTTTCTAGGTTTCCCACCTTTGTCAAGATATTCCTTTGAAAAAAAGAGACCACAATAACAATGGCCATGGTCTTCTATATCCGGCTTAGCATAAGCACAAGGACAGATTATATCCTTATCCTTCTCTTTATCCTCCCAAGCTTCCCGGCAAGGGCAAGAACGATATCCAAATCGTTCGAGATTTGTTGCCAACCCTTCGATTAATCCTTCTAAAAAGTCCTCATCTGTTGTTAAAATCCATTTTCTATGTTCTGAGACCATTTTAACATAATTACGCGTCTTTTCAATATCAACCATTTTAATTCCTCCTAACCATCTCGTACTAGTTCCTCAATTTTTTGATCTAATTCAGCATTAGGAATAAACTCATCATCAACGAACATCATCGGGAAAGTTAATCTCGGTTTCACCTGTTTCAATTGAGTTTTTAATACTTGCTTTTGCATATAAGGAATTAAATCAATATCTATATAACTATATTTAATATCTCGAGCAGTGAGTTTACTTTTTAAGCGTTTGCACCATATACACGTGGAAAGTGTGTATAACATAACTTTATGTTTTGAGATTTTGCCTGAAACCGTTTTAGATTCGACCATTTTCGTTTTCATCTCTGTATAAATAGATAAGTGTCTTTTTGGTTTAATACGTCTTTAAAGGTTTTTGAAATATCTGTAATAATTACTGCCTTATAGATAGTCTTCTAAATTAAAAGTTTCGTCTAATATTTTCTCTTTAAATTGAGATACATCAATTTTATTTTTGATTAATTTCATGATCGTCGATTGATTTGACCGATCACCCAGTAAAATTGCTCCAACCACTCGATTATCATCAATTACAATTTTTTTATAGATTCTTTTCGCTTGATCAACGAACATAATTTCTTCTGGGAGACCTTCCTCAGGTGTCACTCGCCCAATGGAAGTTAAATCGACTCCGACTATTTTAAGGGTATTCGAGGGGATAATTTCATTATATTCAACCTTCTTGCCTAATATATTCAAAGCCGCAATTTTTGATTGTTCAAAAGCAACAGGGATGATACCCCAGACCCTTCCATTAAATTCAGCGCAATCACCTGCGGCATAAATATCTTTTATGTTGGTTTCCATATATTCATTTACTAATATTCCCCTATTGACTTTGATCCCGGACTTTCTAGCTAATTCTATATTTGGATTCACACCAACTGCCATAACGACAAAATCTGCTTTAAACTCACGTCCATCTGCAACCTTCACCGTTAATTGCTTTTCGATTGTTATTTCTCTTGTGCTAGCATTTAACCCTACTTCAATTTTAAAGTCACCGAGGATCTTTTGCAGCATTTCCGCGCCGTCGATATCCAATTGCCGTGGTAGTAACCGCGGAAAAAATTCTAACACCGTGATCTCTAAATTCAGATCGCTAAGACTCTTAGCAATTTCCAGTCCTAAAAGACCTCCGCCAATTACAATTGCCGATTTTTTATCTTTAGCATAGGCTCGAATTTCAAGCGCATCATCTAATGTTTTTAATGTAAATAAGCCATCTGTATCAACACCGTCTATTTTGAGAATATTGCTCTTGCTACCAATACATAAAAGTAATTTATCATAGGTTGTTTTTTCGCCATTTTCAAACTGGATCAGTTTTTTTTGGGGGAGAATTTTAGTCGCATGATAATTTCTATTATACTTAAGATTTCTATCATTGTACCATTGTGCTGAACAGGTTATTAAATCATCTTTTTTGGCCGTCCCACAAAGAAATGCCGGTAATTTAATTCTAGTATAGTTAAAGTACGATTCTTCGGTATAAATTTCGACATCAATTTCAGGATTCTCTTTTTTAATAATATCGGCAGCATTACTTCCGGCGATATTTCCCCCTAATATTACGACTCGCATATTAAATCCCTTGATTATTTGTGCATTTTATCTCATGATCGAATGACTTTACTTTATTTTACTATTTAAACCATTTTTTTAGGATCAAGTAGGTCGTTTAAATTTCCCTTAATTTCTATCCCCTTTTCTAAAATTACCTCTTTTATTGTCTTTCCAGTTTGATTGGCAATATTTGCTATCTCTGAAGCCTGATCGTATCCAATTAGAGGTACTAAATTCGTTACAACCATTAAGATTTTTTCCAAATGAGCGTCGATCTGTTTAGTGTCAGCTTGCAAACCAGTCAAACAATGTTCCACAAAGGAGTTCATTCCATTAGTGAGAATTTCAATTGATTCGAGCAAATTAACTATCATCACAGGTTTGGCAACATTAAGGTCAAGAATACTACTATATCCCTCTGCATATGAAATGACTGCATCATTGCCAATAACTTGAAGACAAACTTGGATCAAAGCCTCAGATTGTGTTGGATTAACTTTCCCTGGCATGATTGAAGATCCTGGTTCATTAGGTGGGAGTTTTAATTCTCCCAAACCTGCTCGCGGACCGCTTCCCATCCAGCGAATATCGTTTGCCATCTTCAAAAGTGAAAGGGCTAAAAGACGCAGGGATCCACTCACATTCACGATTGTATTGTGGGATGCAATTCCCTCTGCTTTTACAGGATTCAAGCTCAAATCGAATCCAGTAATATCTTTTAGATAAGAAACAACTAAATCTCCAAATCTTTTATCTGCATTGATTCCTGTGCCTAAAACGGTTCCACCAATTGGAATGATCGATAATTCTTTGCAAACTTTTTCCAGACGATCCCTATTAACATCGATTTGTCTTTGATAGACCATAAATTCAGTAGCCAAGGGAATAGGAACCGCATCTTGAAGATGTGTTCTGCCTACTTTAATTATACCCTTAAATTCGTCTATTTTGTGCATGAGGGAATCGCCTAAGTTGTTTAAGGCTGGAAATAAATTGGTATGGAGCTGAGTCAAGGCAGAGAGATGCATTGCTGTAGGAATGATATCATTAGATGATTGCGATTTATTAACATGATCATTTGGATGAACAGGAAACTTTTTTCCAAGGGGTGAACCCAATAATTCATTTGCCCTATTTGCAAGAACTTCATTTATATTCATATTTATTTGGGTACCTGAACCCGTTTGGAAAATATCAATTGGAAATTGGTCGAGGAATTTTCTTTCCACAAGAATTTCTTCAATTGCTTGAAATATGGCATGTGACTCTTCTTTTTCGATTATACCTAATTCAAGATTTGCCATTAAACAAGCTTTTTTGATCGTTATAAGGGCCAAGATAAAAGATGTTGGAAATTTTTTTTCGCTGATTTGAAAATTTTTAATTGCTCTTTGCGTTGTTGTTCCCCAATAGGCGTCTATTGGAATTTCCAATTCGCCTAAAAAATCTTTTTCTTTTCTAATCTTATTTTTCACGCTACACACCTACTATTAGGAATTCTTTTTCTTCAATAAATTTCTCAAGACCGTTTGTAAAATTCCCCCATTACGGTAATATTCTAATTCAATGGGTGTATCTAATCTTATTAAAACTGAAAATCTCTTTTCGGTATCATCTTCATTTTTAGCCACTACCATCAGCTCTCCACCAGACTTCATATTATTAATACCCAAAATATCGTAAATTTCATTTCCTTGAAGGTTTTGTGTTTTAAAACTTTCTCCTTCCTTGAATTGTAAGGCTAAAATCCCCATTCCCACTAAATTGCTCCGATGTATCCGCTCAAAAGATTCCGCGATTACTGCTCTAACACCAAGGAGATATGTACCCTTGGCAGCCCAGTCACGTGAGCTCCCTGTGCCATATTCCTTCCCTGCAATGACAATGAGAGGAATATTATTTTCTTTATAACGTTTTGCTGCATTATAAATAGGCATTTTCTCGTCTGTGGGGAAATAACAGGTCCAAGGTCCTTCAGTATTTGGAACTAATTTATTTCTGAGGCGTATATTACCAAAAGTACCTCGCATCATCACTTCATGATTACCTCGTCGTGATCCAAATGAATTAAAATCACTTGAAGGGACACCCTTTGAAATTAAATATTCTCCAGCAGGGTTCGCAGGGGAAATAGATCCGGCTGGAGAAATATGATCTGTTGTGATCATATCTCCTAAAAGAGTAAGAACTCTAGCGCCTTTAATATCATCAATTTCCGTTAGATTAAGTGTGAATTTTTCGAAGAAAGGCGGTTCTTGGATATATGTTGATTCAGGGTCCCAATTATAGAGTTCTCCTTTTGGGACAGCTAGATCCTCCCAAAGTTGTGTGCCTTTGAAGATATCAGAGTACTGTTCTTTAAAAATTTTAGGAATAAGATTCTTTTTTAAAATTTGCAATATCTCCTCTTGCTTTGGCCAAATATCCTTCAAATAAACGGGCTTGCCTTTGGGGTCAGTAGCTAACGGTTCATTTTTTAAATCTATTTTTACTGAACCTGCTATAGCATAAGCTACTACTAATGGAGGAGAGGCAAGGTAATTGGCTTTAACGAGAGGATGTATTCTTCCTTCAAAATTTCGATTTCCACTAACGACTGCTACCAATACTAAATCGTTCGATTGGATTACTTTTGTCACCTCATCTGGAAGTGGACCACTATTACCAATACAAGTAGTGCATCCATAACCTACTAGATAAAAGCCTAACTTCTCAAGATATGGCAACAGTCCTGATGATTTAAGATATTCAGTAACTACGCGGGAACCAGGCGCCAGACTTGTTTTTACATAGGATCTCACTTTAAGTCCATGTTCCACTGCTCTCTTCGCTAGAAGACCCGCACCTAATAATACTGATGGATTTGATGTATTCGTACAAGAAGTTATGGCAGCGATAACGACTGAGCCATGACTAATAACTGAATCGTTAGAACTCGTAGGTGATGAGTTCTTTTCCTCAATTAATTTCTTATTAAAAATATTTTCAATATCCTGATAGAACTTAGTTTTCATCTGACCTAGAGGAATGCGATCCTGTGGTCGTTTAGGTCCTGCTAAACTTGGTTCTACAGTCCCTAAATCTAATTCAATGGTTTGACTAAAGATTGGTTTTGGATCATCATTATTTAGGAAAAGACCTTGCGCTTTTGTGTATTCTTTAACTAATTCAACAAGCTGACCTCTTCCTGTTCCGAAAAGAAAAGTTAAAGTTTCATCATCAATAGGAAAATACCCTACAGTGGCACCATATTCTGGTGACATATTGGATATAGTAGCTCGGTCAGGCAAGGTCAATCTCCTTACCCCAGGTCCATAAAATTCAATAAATTTCCCTACTACACCATGTTCCCTGAGTTTTTGAGTTATAGTAAGAACAAGATCAGTAGCGGTTACACCCTCTTTTGGTTCGCCATACAATTTTACACCCACTACCTCTGGAATAGGTAAATAATAGGGCTGACCGAGCATAACGGCTTCTGCTTCAATTCCTCCAACACCCCAACCCAATACTCCCAGACCATTTATTGTTGTGCTATGAGAATCAGTTCCGAGAAGAGTATCAGGATAAGCAACGATTTCTCCATTTACTTTTTTAAGTTGGACTACAGATGCTAGATATTCCAGATTCACTTGATGTATTATTCCTCTACCCGGAGGAACCACCCGAAAATTATTGAAAGCCATTTGAGCCCAGCGTAGGAGCGTATAGCGTTCCTTATTCCGTTCAATTTCCTTTTTCTCATTACGGATCATAGCGTCTGATGTACCATGATGATCTACTTGGATCGAATGATCAATGACTAAATCTACAGGAATGAGTGGGTTTATTTCAGCAGGATTTCCCGAGAGCCTTTGCATAGCTGATCTTAAAGCGGCTAGATCAACTACTGCGGGGACTCCAGTAAAGTCCTGTAAAATAACCCTTGCGGGAATAAAAGGAATTTCGTGTTTACGACCCTTTTTAGGATTCCACTGGGCAAGTGTTTTTACATCCTCTTTCAAAACAAGCCCTTTATCAACATGCCGAACAACTGACTCCAGTAAGATTTTGATAGAGTACGGGAGGCTGGATATCTTCCCTATTCCTAACTCTTCCAGCAAATTAAGATTATAAATCGTGATAGGCTTGTTTCCGATCTTAATAATGTCTTTAATCCCAAAAGGGTCCTTACTGAAACTCATGATTAAATAATCTAAACCTCTAATATTTTTAAAAAAACCTTATCATCAAATCAATTATAGATCTGAATAATTTAAAAAAATAGGAATAAGGATGTTCTTACTCAACGAAAATACACTCGTTTTAGTTCAAGGAATTACTGGAACCCAAGGCCGTTTTCATACTAAAGCGATGTTAGATTATGGCACGAAAATAGTAGCAGGTGTTACTCCAGGAAAAGGTGGGACATCCTTAATGAATATTCCGATCTATAATTCTGTAAAAGAAGCGGTTGAGTCACATCCTGAGATAAATACAACAATCTTATTTGTACCAGCTAAATTTTGTAAAAACGCAGCCTTGGAAGCTATTAACAATCAAATTCCATTGATGATTATCATTACTGAAGGGATTCCTCTTTTAGATTCATTGGAAATAATCAATTATGCATCCGAAAAGAATATTTACGTTATAGGTCCTAATTCTCCTGGAATCATTTCTCCTAAATATAAATGCAAAGTAGGTATTATGCCCAGCCATTTTTTTCCCTCGGGAAATGTCGGGATATGTTCCAGAAGTGGGACTTTATCATACGAAATTGCTTTAAGTGTAAAATATTCAAATAGAGGAATATCTACCGCTATTGGTATTGGTGGAGATCCCTTAATTGGTCCAACCTTTACAGATGTTTTGGAGAAATTTGAAAACGATGATGATACGGAATTAATTATCCTGATTGGGGAAATTGGTGGGGGTTTGGAAGAAGCAAGCGCTGAACATATCAAAAAGCTGTCCAAACCTGTAATTGGGTTTATCGCTGGAAGAACTATCAATGTAAAAGGAAAAAGATTTGGACATGCAGGGGCTTTAATAACTTCAGGCGGTGAGGGGACTGCACAACATAAAATAGACATTTTAGAATCTGTAGGCGTCAAAATTGCAAAATATCCCACTGAAATCAAAAACATAATTAAAAGATATAAGTGAAGGGAGTTTTGAAATGGTAAGATTATTAGAAGTTGAGGTGAAAAACCTTTTAAAAAACTTGGATCTTCCTATTCCAAAACAATTTAAGCTAGAAGATCTTAATAATCCCTCAATTTATCCGATGGTAATAAAATCGCAGGTACCTATTGGGGGCAGAGGTAAATTAGGGGGAATAAAATTTGCGAGAAATCCTGAAGAAGCAAGAGCAATTATTCCTGAATTAAATTCATTAGCAATAAAAGGTTATTTGCCGAAAACACTTCTTTTAGAAGAAAAGCTTTCGATTTTAAAAGAATACTATTGTGGTTTTCTTATTAATCGAAATGAGAAATTAATCAATTTCATCTTCAGTGAAGCTGGTGGAATTGGTATCGAACAAGTTTCAAAGGAATCGAAAGAAAAAATAATCATTCATCAATTCACGACATTTTCAAAGAACTTAAATGAACTAAGCGAAGAATTGATAAAAGATATTGACTTGCAAGAAAATATCAAAAACCAATTAAAGTCGTTGATTGTTAACTTTTTAAAATTCATACGATCTTATGACGCAGAATTATTCGAAATTAATCCGTTAATTGAAACCCTAAATCACGAACTCATCATTGCTGATGCTCGAATGAATATAGATGATAATGCCTTATTCCGCCATCAAGAATTCAAAAAGAACTTGGAGTATTATTTAAATCCATTAGAATTAAGAGCACGCAAGTTGAATATGTCTTATGTAGAGTTGGATGGGAATATAGGGGTAATATGCAATGGAGCAGGGCTTGTAATGGGTACTATTGATACAGTTCAATCATATGGAAAAATGGCCGCAAATTTTCTGGATGTTGGGGGTGGTGCCGATGCAGAACGAATGTATCAAGCTCTTAATATAATCACAAGTAATGAAAGAGTCCAGGTTATTCTTATTAATATAATTGGGGGAATAACTCGTTGTGATGAAATTGCTAAAGGGTTAATAAAATTCTTAAATGAAAATAAATCCTTCAAATTTTCACTACGCCTAATTGGGACGAATGAGCGAGAAGGTCAGGATCTTTTAAAGCCGTATAATATCACGATCCACCGAGAGCTAGATGATGCAATTCAATCATTAATGAAATTTTTGGAATAAAAAAATTAAGAGGAAGCAGCAGTTTTTGTAGTTTTGTAGGCATTCCAAAGTTCTTTTACGACATCAGGATTAGCTAGAGTTGTGATGTTCCCAACATCAGTTTCATTTACGATAGCTTTAAGTATTCGGCGCATTATTTTACCGCTTCTAGTTTTTGGTAGTGACGGTGTAAATTCTATTGCTTCTGGTTTCGCGATTGGTCCAATTTCCTTCCGTACATGTACTTTAAGTTCCTTTTTCAATTCTTCGGATGGCTCAATACCCTTTTTCAATATAACATAAGCAAAAATTGCTTGTCCTTTAATTTTATGCTCTACTGGGACAACTGCTGCCTCTGCCACATCAGGATGGCTTACTAAGGCACTTTCAACTTCCATTGTCCCAATTCTATGACCAGAAACTTTTATTACGTCATCTAGTCTTCCAAGAATCCAAATGTAGCCATCTTCATCCATGCGCGCTCCATCTCCGCTGTAGTATTTCCCTGGAAACTTACTCCAATAAGTCTTCTGAAAGCGTTCTGGATTTTGCCAGACTCCCCGTAACATACCGGGCCAGGCAGAAGTAATAACCAAGTAACCCCCTTCGTTTATATCTGCAGGGCTACCATCATCTCTAAAGATTTCAGCCTTTACTCCAAAGAATGGGAATGAGGCAGCCCCAGGCTTTAAGGGCGTTGCACCTGGAAATGGCGTAATCATTATACCCCCAGTTTCAGTTTGCCACCAAGTATCAACAATCGGACTTTTCTCCTTACCAATTACTTTGTAAAACCACATCCAAGCTTCGGGGTTTATCGGTTCCCCTACACTACCCAAAACACGAAGACTACTTAGATCGTGCTTTAAAGGTAGTTCATCACCTTCTTTCATCAGGAGTCGAATAGCTGTCGGTGCAGTATAGAAGACATTTACCTTGTATTTCTCGATAATTTCCCAATAACGTTCATAAGTAGGGTAAGTAGGGACACCTTCAAACATAACTTCTGTCGCGCCATTCAATAGAGGGCCATAGACGATATAAGTGTGTCCAGTAATCCATCCGATATCTGCAGAGCAGAAGAAAACGGTATCCTCGTGGATATCAAAGATTGTTTTATGTGAGAATGAAGCATACATTAGATACCCAGCTGTTGTGTGAACAACACCTTTCGGCTTTCCAGTAGTACCACTTGTATAGAGTATAAACAGTGGATCCTCGGCATCCATTTCTTCATAGATACATTCGGTTGGCTGATCTTGTACTTCATCATGCCACCATGTATCGCGTCCCTCTTTCATTGGAATGTCCATTCCAGTGCGTTTAACTACAATTACTCTTTCGATAGTTGGCGTTTCTTCCAAAAGCTTATGAACAGTTTCCTTTAACGGGATTTTTTTACCACCCCGAAAAGTTCCATCTGCGGTTATTAGAATCCTTGCTCCAGAATTGATAATACGGTCTTTAACCGCTTCAGCTGAAAATCCTGCAAACACAACACTGTGAATGATCCCAAAACGTGCTGCTCCCAACATTGCAATGACAAGTTCCGGAACCATCGGCAACCAGATAACAACGCGGTCTCCTTTTTTCAATCCGTATTTCAATAAAACATTTCCGAACCTGCACAATTCTTCTAGTAAATCATTGTAAGTATAAGTTCTAGATTCACTTGGATCATCGCCCTCCCAATAAATTGCTACTTTTTCCCCTTTTCCTGCCTTTATGTGCCTATCTACTGCATTATACGCCGCATTCAGTTTGCCATCCACAAACCATTGCGCAACGGGCGGAAATTTAGATCCATCCCAAATTTTTGTAGGTTTCTTCCCCCAATCGAGGGAATCTACGAGCTTCCCCCAAAATTTTTCAGGATTCTCTATTGATTCTTTCCACATCTCTCGATATTGGTCCATGCTCTTAATCCAAGCCGCTTCCGAAAGTTCCTTAGGAGGTTCGATGACTCTTTTTTCGGTTAGTAGAGAAGTAATGGTTTTTTCTTCACTCATTTTTTAATACCTCCTGTTCTTTTTTTTAAAAATCAATTCGATTTAAAAGCGAAATTTGCTTTAAATTACTAAATATAACGAAAACCTATTAGCTAAAGGAACAAATAATGTTGTATATAGTTAACAGCAAATTTTGCCTAAAAATTACTAAATATAAAATCCAAGGTTGAGGGAATTAGTGAATAATATGAGTACTTCAAAAATAATTCACTTATTAGGTATTTCAGGAAGTCCTAGAACAGGTTCCACGGATTATGCTGTGAGAGAAGCTTTAAATCATGCAAAAACCAAATTTGAAAGTATTGAGACGGATTATTTTTCAGCTAAAGGGAGAAAAATAAATTTTTGCATCCACTGTGACTATTGTATAAGAGAAAAGAAGGGTTGTGTCCATAAGGACGATATGAATGAATTATATCCCAAATTTATTAAAGCAGATGCCTATATAATGGGCAGTCCAGTCTATCAGGGCAATATTTCAGGTCAATTAAAGGTAATTCTAGATCGAACACGTGCTTTAGTCGCTGCAGACCCTAACGTGTTTCAAAATAAATTAGGAATTGCCATCGCGGTTGGTGGTGATAGAGTCGGAGGACAAGAATCCACGATCCATACTATTTTAGATTTTTATGTTTTAAATGGAATAATTGCAGTCAGTGGTGGATTTTTCGGAGCGAATATTGGGGGGACCGTTTGGTCAAAAGATAAAGGCGCTCAAGGTGCTATGGAGGATGAGGAAGGGATTAAAACAGTCCATAAATCAGTAAATAAATTAATTAAACTCGCAAAAAAGATCCTTTAAACTCAAGAACGAGATTCGGGTTGATCATATGGTAAAGAAATTATTATGGGGAATAACCGGTTCGGGAGATCATATTGAAGAAATTGTGGATTTAATCATCAAAATTCAAAACGATTTCGAATTAAAAATTACAGTAATTCTTTCAAAGAATGGTGAACTAATTTTAAAATTTTATAAAATGCTGAAGAAATTACGTGATAATTTAAAGGATGTTAAGGTAGAAAAAGGTCCAAATAGTCCATTCATTGTTGGAAAAATGCAAACGGGGTATTTTGATTATATTGTCATATCCCCAGTTAGTGGGAATACCGTTGCCAAGATTACATATGGAATCGCGGATTCACTAATCTCAAATGGCGTTGCCCAGGCTTTAAAGGGAGCCCAAAAGGTTTATATATTCCCTACTGATCAAGAACGCCCAGATACTACAACAGTCTTACCGAGTGGCAAAACCTTCGTCTTAAAAAATCGAAGAATTGATTTGGAGAATATCGAACAGTTACGACAAATGGAAGATGTCATTATCTTAAAAAATTATGAAGATATTTATAACGTAATTAAAAATACGATTTAATTGGGATTACAGGCAATATAGATAACTAGGCAAGAGAATGGAGTGTAATTCTTCAAATAATTGACCAAATCATAGAATTAATAGCCAAAACAAATGATTGACCAAATTATAGAATTAGTAATTCTGTAAGAATTAATTGCCTATTTATTTTTACACCATTAAGTTTTGATTATTTTGCTATTGAGCGGATGTGAAACTTATTATAGAATCTAAATCAAAGAAATCTAACCAACTTATCACCGAAAAAAGCCCGTACCTTCTCCAACATGCCTACAATCCAGTGGATTGGTATCCTTGGGGTGCGGATGCCTTTGAAAAGGCGCGTAGAGAAGATAAGCCGATATTTTTATCGATTGGGTATAGTACCTGCCACTGGTGTCATGTAATGGAAAGGGAATCCTTTGAAGATCCTGAAGTGGCTAAATTAATGAATGAATCTTTTGTTTCGATTAAAGTAGATCGTGAAGAACGTCCTGATATTGATAAAATATACATGACAGTGTGTCAAGCAATGACCGGGCGCGGCGGCTGGCCTCTCACAATCATCATGACTCCAGAAAAAAAACCTTTTTTTGCGGCAACCTATATACCGAAAAAGGGACGATTTGGTAGCGCTGGTATTCTTGAATTAATACCTACAATAAGAGATTATTGGATAAACAAGCGAGAAGAAGCTCTAAACTCCGCTGATACCATTTCACAAGCTCTTCAAAAGGTAGCAACTACCTCACAGGTTGAAGCTCTAGGAGAGCTCACCTTAGCTACTGCATATACTCAATTAGTAAAGCGTTTTGATAAGCATGACGGTGGATTTGGCGGAGCACCTAAATTTCCAACACCTCATAATATCCTTTTTTTGTTACGTTATTGGAAACGTACAGGTTCTGAACATGCGCTTCATATGATTGAGAAAACTCTCCAATCCATGCGTCGTGGCGGTATTTTTGATCAAATTGGTTTTGGATTTCATCGGTATTCGACAGATGATTTTTGGCTTCTCCCCCATTTTGAAAAGATGCTTTATGATCAGGCACTCTTAGCGATGGCTTATACGGAGGCTTATCAAGCCACTAAAAGGGAGACTTATAGAACTACTGCTCGGGAAATTTTTACCTATGTTATACGAAATATGAGTTCCCCTTTGGGTGGTTTTTATTCTGCAGAGGATGCCGATAGTGAAGATGAAGAGGGAAAAATGGTTGAAGGAAAATTTTACTTGTGGACAGAGAAGGAGCTACAAGAAATATACGAAAAAGATGAGAGTTCCTTAGCATCTAAAATCTTTAATATAAAGAAAGGTGGTAATTTTCTCGATCAAGCAACTCAAGAACGAACAGGCGAAAATATCCTTCATTTCACTAAATCACTCGCTGACCTTGCCCTTGAATTAAAGATCCCTAAAGATGAGCTAACAAAACGTGTAGATGCAATTCGAACAAAACTCTTCCCAATACGTGAGAAACGTCCCCATCCCCATAAAGATGATAAGATTCTAACAAACTGGAATGGCTTAATGATCGCTGCATTAGCCAAAGCGGCGCGTGTTTTCGAAGAACCCGAATATATCGAAGTAGCACAGAAAGCTATAAATTTCATTTTTCAACAATTAAAAAGGTCTGATGGGCGCCTTTTACACCGATATCGTGATGGTGAAGCCGCCATTCTCGCAAATATTGATGACTATACGTTTTTAATATGGGGACTGCTCGAACTCTATGAAACTACCTTTGAAGCAACGTATCTTCGGAAAGCTTTAACATTGAACGAAGAAATACTGAAGCACTTTTGGGATGACGAAGGGGGTGGATTCTATTTCACTCCCGATGATGCTGAGAAACTTCTATTCCGTCAAAAAGAGATTTATGATGGCGCAGTACCTTCAGGGAATTCAGTGGCAATGTTAAATCTATTACGTTTGGAACAAATCACTGGTAACTCTGAGTTCGGAGAAAAGGCAGCTCGCATCGGACGAACCTTTGCCAATGAAGTCAAAAGTACACCAATAGGATTTACCCAATTGATGGTTGCACTGGAATTCGCAATAAGTCCCTCTTGCCAAGTAATGATTACAGGGGATCTTAACTCAACGGATACCCAAGCGATGTTAAAAGCCCTAAGAAATAAATATTTACCTAACAAGATCGTTCTGCTTAATCCCATAGATCAAGAATCGGCTGAAATTTATGAGATTGCGGAATTTCTGAAAAAGCAACCAAGTATCGGTGGGAAAGCAACTGCCTATGTTTGTATTAACGACTTTTGCAAAAAACCCGTGACTGAAGTTAGTGCAATGTTAGAACAACTCGCCCTAACTTGAAGAAAATAGTAGCGGACTACAATTTGAGAAAAGAATAAGTATATAGAAGAAATCAAGATCAATTATGCCAATTATAGGAATTGATATTGAAAAATGTACAAACTGTAAACAATGTATAAGGGAATGTCCTAGTGCAATTTTTGAGACGGATGAAGCAGAAGGGCTTGTGATTTTTAATCCTTCTAAAATTTGTATATATTGTGGCCATTGTATATCTGTTTGTCCGGAAAATGCGATACTTTATAAAAAAATGAAAGATGAGGCATTATCCTTTGATGGGGTTCAAGATCCTAGCACTTTGATTTCATACGAACAAATGTACCACTTAATACGTGCTAAAAGATCAATCAGACAATACAAAAAGAAAAAGGTTCCAAAAGAGATAATTAAAAAGGTCATAAATTCGATGAGATATGCTCCGACTGGCGCCAATATCCGACAAATGAAATGTCTTATTATCTCAGATGAAGAAAAAATAAAAACACTGTCAAAATTAATTCAAAATGAATTACAATCAACTATGCCAGCAGTATACACTAAATCGCTCAATGATAAAAGAGCAATGAGCATAGATCCAATATTTTATGAAGCCCCTCATATAATTATTCTTTATTCGGGCAGTACTTCAGACTATGCAAATGCTCTCATTGCTATGACATATGGAATGTTTTGCGCTGAGACTTTGGGATTAGGAACTTGCT
>JABXJU010000282.1 GCA_013375405.1 Candidatus Helarchaeota archaeon | reverse complement strand
CGCTCTTCCGATCTAGTGCGCTAGGCATTTCTGATGAGAATCTTGCGAATATTATCCCTATTTCTGAAGAAAAGGAATTAATTGAGGAAAGGGCTGGTCGTGGCGGAATTTTCATCGTAAATCCGAAAGTTGATGATATTCCAGCTAAATATCAAGTAAACGGTCCAGAAAATGTCCGATTATTAGTAATGGGAACTATTAAAAAAGCAAAAAGCGGTTGTATGTGCCCAGAACATTCATTCTTACGTGCGCTCTTGAATTTTATAATTTTGGACGTAAAAGATGCTGTAGTTGTGGATATGGAAGCAGGTATTGAACATTTAGGAAGAGGAACACTTCGCTATATTGATGCAATGGTAATAATTATTGAACCAGGCCGTCGATCAACCGAATTGGCTGAGCGTATTAGAGAATTAGCTATTGAATTAAAAGTACCACGTATTTTTATCCTTGGAAATAAAATTTCAACCCCTATTGAAGAAGAATTTGTAAAAAATATCGCTAAAAGCATAGGGGCCAGATTAATAGGGATGATTCCATATGATAATGCATTAAGAGCTGCTGATTTGAATGGTAAAGCTCCAATTGATTTTACTCCTGAATCTCCCGCTATAAAAGAAATTGAAAAAATAGAAAAACTCCTTTTAAATATAGTAGAATCTGATAAAAACTAAAACCATTTAAAAATTTTTATTCCAAAATAAACTTGGTTGCTTTAAATTAAACTATTTAAAAATCTTGGAAAGTGAATGTTTTGTCAAAATCAGTATTAATTTTTTCTGATGATTATTTAAAATATGATTTTGGTCCACAACATCCTCTAAGACCCGTCCGTCTGCAACTAACATATGAATTATTAAAAGCATATGGTGTTTTAGATGATTCAAAAACAGAAGTAAAGCCCCCTCGAATGGCTACAGAAAATGAGTTAGAATTGGTGCATTCAAAAGAATATGTGAGCTTAATCAAAAAATTTAGCAAACCTGATTCAGGGGTCCATGCTGCATATGAAATTGGGTTAGGACCCGGTGATAATCCTATTTTTCCCGGAATGTATGAAGCCTCTAGTCTCGTGGTAGGTGGATCGTTAGTTGCTGCAGATATTGTTATGGAAGGCGATAATGTTCACGCCTTTAACATTGCGGGCGGTCTCCATCATGCCATGCCAGACAAAGCATCAGGATTTTGTATTTTTAATGATCCTGCAATAACAGCTGCATATTTGAGGAAAAAATATGATGCGCGAGTAGTTTACATCGATATTGATGCTCATGCAGGTGATGGCGTTAATTGGATTTTTTATAGAGACCCGAATGTATTGACGATTTCCCTACATGAAAGTGGCCGATATTTATTCCCTCAAACATGCTTTGAAGATGATATTGGGCAGGGGCCAGGTAAGGGCTTTGCTGTAAATATTCCTCTACTTCCTTATACCTCTAATGATGTTTATCTCAATATCTTCGATCAAATCGTCCCTCCCATTATTAAAGCATTTAATCCAGATGTCATAATTAATCAATGTGGAGTTGATACACATTTTACTGATCCATTACCACATTTACTCCTAACGGTGCAAACATATGAAGCCCTTTCAGAACGTATTTATAATCTTAGCCATAAATTTGCAAATAACAAATGGGTCGCTTTTGGTGGCGGTGGATATACGCCCTCAGTTGTAGCTAGATCTTGGTGCACGATATTTGCTATTATGAGCGAATTAAACCTTCCTAACGAGATACCTGATAGCTGGATAGAATTAACCAAAAAATTAACCAACTATACACCTTCAAATACACGATTTGATGCCGAAGATCCTGCTTTAAAAATTGTTCCAGATACTAGGGAACAAATTCAAACATACACTGAAAAATTGATTGAAACCATTAAAGAATTAATATTTCCAATCCATAATATATAACCGTAAATTTTTAATAAATCAAATTATATTATAAAGGAAAAAATAAAAATGGTTAAACTGGAAAAATTTTACAATTTTATTGAACGTATTTTGGAATCCAGCCATCTTCAAATAGCAGCTGGAGCCATCCAACAGGCATTTCGGGAAGAAATTTTTTTAAATGCAGAAGAAATTCATAGATATCTTAAAAGAATGAAAATATTATTGGAAAATTGGAAAAAAGAATCAAAAACAGACTTTATTTCACGTTTTATAGAAGATTTAGGATCAATACTCTTTAAAACATGGCTATCTGAAATTTTTTCTTTTGAGTTAAAACAAATTGAAGTAAATTGTCCGAGAGGACCGTCCAGCGTTGATTTTCTACTGGGAATTTCTTATTATTATAACAAAAATGAATTGAAAATAATAAGAGATCTCTTAATCAAACACGATATTAATAGCCAAGAGGATGAAGTTGCACGTACCTTGTTCGTTGAAGCTATAAAGTCGATTACAGACACTTTTTCAAAAATTATTGGCCAACCATATAAAATCTTTACATCTAATGTAGATTTAATTATGAAACGTGGAGTTCTTCAGATCCTCTATGAAGGCGCAGGACGAGTTATAGAATAATTCTATTGTGAAGAACAAAGTTATGAAGAGTTTTACCTTTTTTTTAAATCTATTATAAATTTTAACCATTAATTCAAAATTACATTTGTCTTTTTTTTCAATTTACAAAAGTTATAAATTTTAGTGTAAATATAATAGAACAAAATTTCTATAACGCAAAAAGATGTGAATAAAATCTCTAACCATTTTGAAGAATTCGTCAGACGAATTATTACAACAAGTAGTTTAGAAATCTCAGATGGTGCTTTACTATCTGCATTTGAAAATGAATTAGTCACAAAAAAGGATGCGGTATTCGTTTTTTTCCAAACAATTTATTCTATATATGAAGATTGGAATAAATTCACTTATAATGTTTTCATATCTGATTTTATTCACAATGAAGGATTATCTATCTTTTCAGTTTGGTTAGCGGAAGTATTTCCCTTCAATTTTGATGCTCTTGAGATTTCTTGCCCAAAAGGCCCATCCACTGTGGATGCATTACTATATATCAATTATTCTTATAATGAAGAGGAAATGAATACTATTCGAAGATTATTAGCAGATTATAACATTTCTGTTAATGTAGACAGATTGGCGAAACTATTGTTAATTGAAGCCGTAAAATCCATTTCAAAAGTGTTATCCGAGATACTTGAAAGTGAGTATAAAATTTCTACAGAGGATGTGGTTACCGAAATTAGGAATAATGAGTTAATTGTTAAGTATAAAGGGGCTGGTCGTGTAGTAAAGTGATTAAATATAAAAAATATCAAAAATAATTATGAATAGAAATTTAAAAGAACGATAATTATACTTAATTGATATTTAGACTCATTGTAAAGGATGGTAGAGATATGGCGAAAAAGGATGAGAAATTATTGGGTGTTACTAAGGTACCTGTAAAAGGTATCCGAATATGCTTTGATACCTCTCAAAATGAGAGAGGAAAGTTAGCAGAGAATTATACAACTTTTAAAGAATTAGTGGAAAAAATTGGATATATAGCTGAATCTAATTTAGAATTTCCAATTACATTTAGACAATTATCACATTATGACATTGTTTTTTTCGCTTGTCCAGACAGGTCTAAAATCCGAGACTTTGAAGTAAAAGAACTTACAAGGTATGTAAAATGTGGCGGTGGTCTCGTTGTACTGGCTTCAAGTGGCGGGGATAAGGGACGAATGACGAATCTTAATGATTTATGTTCAAAATTTGGCATAAAGTTCAACAACGACCAAGTATTTGATGATCAACACAATTATGGTATTCGAAATCTTGCTATTTCCACTTCCTTTGAGGATCACCCCATCACAGAGGGCTTGGAATTAGTTATAATTCCATCTTCATGCAGTTTATTAGTCTCCAATAAAGCTAAAGGCATTATATTCTCTGATGAAGATGCTGAGCCTCAAAATACGCCAGTTATTGCAATTTCCGAACATGGATTTGGGCGTGTTGTGGTAGTTGGTTCCTACGATACCTTCCGCGATGGGATTCGAGCTGGAATTCAAGTAATTCAACATCGAATGATGCTTGAAAATTTGTTACGATGGATTGTTAATGACAAACCACTTGCTCAAATTTTATTTGCTCTATCACTGCTAAAAATGAGAATAAAAAAAGCAGCGAAAAAAGCTCCACCCCTTTATTCATCTACTTTACCTACAACCAAAGGACGAGTTTCACCTGAAGCTTTGCTTGATCAAATAATTACTAATTTAGAGCAAGTCAGAAGCGTCGGAGCAAAATTAGAAGATATTAATGTACATTTAGTTGAAGTTGCTATGACAATCAAAAAATTGAATGAGAAATTAACATCTGCTGAAGATCTTCGGGATGAATTAAAAAATATTCGAAAAGATTTAGTTATTTCCGCATTGGATAAAAAATTGAATAGCTTAGATAAAAAATTTTCAACTTTCAGTAAAAAAATCGAAAAATCCTTAGATAAAATCTCAAAAAATTTGGAGAAAGCTTAGAGATCCTGATTTAATTTCCCATTTCTTATATTTTCTAAGAAATCATTAAGGGTATAAAATGAAATCATATAAATCATCTAGATCATATAACTCATGTACGACTCA
>JABXJU010000281.1 GCA_013375405.1 Candidatus Helarchaeota archaeon | reverse complement strand
TAATTGAAGAGTACAAATGTGATGATACTGAGGTGGCCTTAATTTCGATTGGGTGTATAGCTGATCAAGCTAAAGTCGCTGTGGATAATTTACGAGAACAAGGTTATAAGGTCGGAGCAATAAAACTCAGATGCTACAAACCCTTTCCGACAGAACAATTTCAAAAACTAGCAAATCGAATTCGTATCTTTCCGATAATGGAGCGTAGTATAGCATTTGGTCTTACTGGCAGCATTGCCTCAGTCGATTTGAAAGCCGTTTTATATCCACATCCAAAACACCCTTATGTTCTTCCAGTTATTGCGGGAGTAGGCGGAAGGGATGTGAGGGTCGAGGACCAAATGGAAGTATTGAAAGAGGCAGTAGAAATGGCAGAAACCAATGAAATGAAAACAAAATTAATCCTATCAGGGCTACATAAATAGGAGGATTTGTTATGGTTAAATTAAAAGAGTTAATAAAAGATCCCATAGCTGGAGAAGAATATTTTCTTAAAGGTAATTCAAGTTGTTCAGGATGCGGTGGAGAACTTTCCATTCGCTGGATTTTAAAAGCCCTTGGAAAACGAACAATCGTGGTTACCCCTGCAAGTTGTTTTAATGTTACCATTGGATTATATCCTAAGGCTGCACCAGCTATCCCATATCTTAATATGGCATTTGCCGCGGGGGCGGCAGCTTGCAGCGGAATTGCCGCAGGTTTGGCAGCTAGGAAGAAGAGAGATCCATCTATGGAAGATATTACAGTACTCTGTTATGGTGGAGATGGAGGCACCATCGACATCGGAATCCAAGGATTATCTGGGGCAGCAGAACGTGGATCAAATATAATTTATATCTGTTATGATAATGAAGCCTACATGAATACAGGAACCCAACGAAGTGGTGGAACCCCCTTTGGAGCATGGACTACAACTACTCCGACAGGAAAACGGCAACATAAAAAGAATGTTCCAATGATAATGGCGGCTCATGGGATTCCCTATGTAGCAACAGCTAGTTCAGCTTATCCTCTTGACCTTTATCAAAAAGTCAAGAAAGCAAAAGACATCAAGGGGACGAAATATATTCATGTGCTCGCTCCTTGTGCACCAGGATGGCGGTTTCCGACTGAACTCACCATTGAAGTTGGACGAAAGGCAGTACAAACTGGAATGTGGGTGCTCTATGAAATTGAAAATGGAAAAATGTCACTCTCAGGTCCGAGTAAAAAATTCCTAGAGAAAGAAAAGCGGCTACCTATTGAAGAATATATCAAATTACAAGGGAGATATCGAAACATTTCTCCAGAAGATATACAAACGTTGCAGAATTGGATCGACCAACAGTGGGAAAGTTTGCAATATCGTTTACAATACTGTAGTGAAGTTTAAACACTAAAATTTCATTTTTTCTTTAATTATTGGTATCTTCATTATCAGAATTGAATTTCTGTGGGATACGTGGTTGGTTTAAAGTATTATTTGCAGTGCGTTTCAACATCATTTCTTCAACAAATTTTTTCGCGGGTCCCGGGGGCATTAAGGCAGCGACTTCTTCCATAGCAGCGACAATTTTTGCTTCTTTTTCATCAGAACTCAATAACTGATCTGCTTTGTTTAACATAACCGGTTCCTGTTGAACTTCGACGCTAGATTCCATTTGTTTAGTTTCCTCTATTAATCTAGTTTCATCTAATAGTTCAGATGCTGAGACTTGAGTGGATGATAAAGAATCTTCCGTCGTGGTACTTTCTTCGGGGATCTCAGGTTCTATAGGAATATCTTCGAGTACTCCGGGCTCAGGTTCACTATCTTCAACTGAAGAAATTTTAGGTTTTAGAATGGGAGTCAGAAGAGATTCAAGTTCCTTTTTGCTTGGCTGTGTAATTTTAGGGATCTCTGGAGGGGTTAGTAGTGAAACTGCAGTATCTTCAGAAGCTCCGAAGTCTTCAAAGATGTCCTCTGGGAAAAATGATGTTGGTACTTCCACTTGGGTATCTTCTGTAGTTTCGTCGCTCGAAAAACTTGTCTCAGCGGTCTTTATTTCTTCTTGTGCGAGACTTTGGCTTGTGGATTCTGCTGACGCTTCAATAACGGATTCTTCTAGACTGAGTTCTTCCTCCCTCGCCGGCTTCCTGGTAACTTCTGTAATAACTTCTTCAGATAGCACCACTGGAACATCAGGGGCAGAAATTTGGGTTACTTTTTGCATTTCACCCGTCAATTCTTCAAAATCTTCATCAGAAACGGGTTCAGCTTCTATTTCAGTTAAAGGTTCTGCTACTGCTTCTGCTACTGGTTCTGCTACTGGTTTTGCTATCGGTAATACTTGGTTTTTTTCAATGTGTTGGGCTATATCAGCGCTAGTTTCATTAAGAAAAACTAAAATTGATTTCCATTCCTCTAAAGTAATGGGAATTTCTGTGATCGACTCATTATTTTTTAAAGAAAAGATGAGAGTAATTTTTCCATCCTCTACCTCAACCATCTTTAAAATAACTTCTTGATTTAATTTGATTTTCCGAAAAACCTGTTCTTTTAATTTTGAATCCTCCCATGACATAAAAATCTACCTCTATACTTCCAAATATCTTCGTTTATTTAAAATCTGTGCTTTCAATTTATTTCTCACTATAATATCTTGAAACTATTTTTTAAAAACTTTAGGCATTTCAAAAAAAGAAGATTATAAAAATTAGATGAAAAAAGGGACTGATTTTAGGGAGTGGATAGACAGCCTTTATCTTAATCTTTCTCTAAGGCTTGCTAATTCCGCTAAACTAATTAGACGCTGAGATTGGCTGGCATATTCTTTTGTCTTATCAAATTCCCCAATTTCGGTAGATATAGCTGCTGCAAGTTCAAATTGTTTAGATGCTTCTATATATCTCCCGCTTAACTCATGTAGCTCCGCTTGATTTAAAGCTTCATTCCGCTGGCTCCGAAGCGCAGGAATGCGTTGCGCCATTTGAGTGAGTTGTGTGCGAAACACTTCGGCTCTATTAGTTAATTCTTGAGCAACTGTATCTTCTCCGATTTCAAGGGAGAGTTGGATGATTCTATTAAATACATTTACAACTTCGTTGTAATCATTTAATTTTAAGAACTCGTCAACTCGTTTGTACAATTCATCGCGTTCTTTTCGAATCTGTCTTCGCTTTGCTACTTCTTCGCGTAACAAAAGCCCTCGTTTCTTCTTTTTAAAATCTGTAAGTTTTGCTAACAAACTAATGCGACTTTCTTCGTTTGAAACTAATAAGTCTTCTAAAAGTAAATCGCACTCTTCTGTTAATAGCCCATCTACACAAATTACCTGTTCCCATACCTTCCTTTTTTCGACTTCTTGTGCCACGTCTGCAATCTGAATAGGTAGGAAGGCTTTCTTTCGGTTAAGCGTAAAGAACGATTTTAACACTTTTTCACGAGGTATTCTGAACCGCTTGAGAACTTCATCGAGTAGTGTTGCTAAAAAGAAATATCCTGTTTGTTGAGAAACTTCTTGAGCAATTTTTACGATCTTGGTTTCAATATCCGTGAGGCTTATCCCTTTCAACGCTTCCATAGTGAGAGGTAAACATTGTGGCCGCATTAAAAACATATTAAAGGAGTCATCCGCAATTTGGGTGGCGGGTCTAAACCAACTAACATTTCCACGAAAATCTTGAATTTCGGTATTAAATTTATTTTCAAATTGTGAAGCAAATTTCAACAGCGCTTCCCGAATAGGTTCAGATGGGGCAGAATCTAGCATCAATGCTACTAGAATGTTTTTTCCCTCCGCCAACATGATCTGAAATTTTTCCATTTGCCATGTGTATGTTTTAATCTCTTCAAGACTTACTTTTTTCAAGGGCTTCCCTTTTTTCTTTTCCGGTGGCCTCTTTTCCATTTTTTCCTTTTCGGGTTCTTTCTTTTTCTTCTTGTCCCGAGGGGTTACCGGTCCTGTGAAGGGGACATATTGTGGCTCATAATCATCCATCTTATCGTTCCTCCTGATCAAGTTCTCCTCCAAAATCTTTTACGGCTTGAATAAATCCTGCTAAGAGGGTGGGATCTAACCGTTCTTGAATCTTATAGTCAAAAATATCCGTCCCGGTGCCTTTGTGAATCACCACAAGATGTAAAATCTTCGTAACATCCTGAAAAGACGTGATGATCTCTTTTTTCGCGATTTCCTTTGCTATTTTCTGTTTCCGGCGAGCCCTTACAGCTGCGGTCCCTACCACTGCTACCAGAGCTACAATAACTAATACCCACCAGTATTCCTCCAACCACCCACCCGTCTTTACTTGCACCGACTGACTAATAGTTGATGGGAAGATCGTCACATTCCCATAAAAGCTGACTTGTATCGATAGTGTTGTAGTTTCTGACGTAATGAAATACCCAACTAACATTGCAGATCCATTTGCTAATGTAGTAACATTGTAAGGATCTGGGCCTATATTTGTGTTAATGATGAAGGTCACATTTTGACCCGCAACAGGTGCACCTAAACTGGTTAAATTGACTGACACTGTAAGCTCATCGCCAGGACGAATCGAATCTGGGGGTGGAAGTATCCAACTAAGGGAGGTGTTGTATTTAGCGTAAAGCTCGAGGGATTGGGTGTGATTTATGTAATTTGGTTTCTCTACGGAAAGGATGAAGTCCCAGAGCCCAGCAGGAC
>JABXJU010000005.1 GCA_013375405.1 Candidatus Helarchaeota archaeon | reverse complement strand
CAAGCTTGACAGGGAAACCAGACTACCCGAGTTTGATGGGCGTTCAAGTGGCGGATATTGGAGGCGGTGGATTAAATGCAGCATTAGCTATCCTTATGGCAATCATAGCCCGAAATAAGACTGGAGAAGGCCAATATGTTGATGTTGCAATGCTCGATGGGGCAATGACTTGGTTAGTATATGATTTCCCGAGTTATTGGGCTTCGAAGAATCTACCAGTACGGGCGGGAGGACGTTTGAGTGGAGGAAGACCAGGTTATGATATTTATCAAACTAAAGACAACAAGTTTATTGCTGTCGGTGCGCTAGAACAGAAATTTTGGAAGAACCTCTGCATCGCAATTAATCGCGATGATTTGATTGAAACCCCACAACCAACAGGCAAATTTAAAGAAGAGATCATCGAAATTCTCAAAGAAGCTTTTTTAACCAAAACTCAAGATGAATGGTTTGAATTATCCAAAACAAGCGATATTTGTATTACTCCTGTTTATGAAGTGGATGAAATCATAAATGATCCTCAAGTGAAGGCACGAAATATGCTCATTGATTTTGAGGATTCACGGGTCGGTACTATTAAATACCTAGGCATGCCTTTTAAACTTTCTAAAACACCTGGTTCTATTCGATTTAGAGCACCTGGATATGGTGAACACACGGATGAAATATTGCGAGAACTCCGTTATACAAAAGAAGAAATTGAACTACTTCATGAACAGGGAGTCATCAGCCCCTCCCCTATAGAAAAAAAGGGTGAATAGATAGTATTCAGTTTTTAAAAGGATGAAAATTGATCTAAAACATTTAAAACCTCATTTTCTAATCGAGATATACAATAATTTAAAATTACTAAAGTTTGTTAAGGGATCAAATTGGTTAAATTGCCTGAAAATTGGAGACGCTGGGCAAAGCGGGGAATTTTAATTGCAGGATTAGGCATGATAGCGGTCGGTTTAATAATGAGCCTAATCTTTAACGTGGTTTTAGCTCCTTGCACGACACAACAAGTCTTTATCCAAACGGATCCAGAACTAGATATATTCGGGCAACAATTTGATATAGATTGCACATTATTTCAACCGAAACCTGAATATGATGTCTATAATCAGCGCCCAGCCGTGGTTTTAGTTCATGGGTTTATGAGTTCGAAAGTGTATTTTCGCGAATTATCTTATGAATTGACCAAACGTGGGTTTGTTTGTCTAGCAATTACTGCAAATGGGCACGCTGCTTCGGGTGGAGGGTTCACCCCAACTTGGGAGAATGTCACTTTATCAGCTGTAAAATACTTAAGAGATAAGAATGCATCGCTCACGATAGATGTGAATAGAGTTGGGCTTATTGGGCATTCCATGGGGTCATTTTCCGCGACATTGGCATCAATCCTTGACCAAGAACTGGGAAATTTCTGGATAAACGCTACTGTTGGCATTGGTGGGCCCTTTCTCAACATTACCAGCGGTTTTGGAGAAGGATTCGCCTTTATGTTAAAAAATCCCATGGTATATCCAGATGTTTTTTTTGACTCCTATGAAGCGATATCGAATGCAGTCATCGAAGGACGAACTAATTTCACTTGTCCAAACAATTACATGAACATAATTGGCAGTAGAGATACAATGTTTGGTGTGAATAGCGCATATGAATTGATGTATGGAATGAGTAACAAAAGCTTTTGGACAGCTTATGGTGTAATGAATCAATTTCAGATAAATACAAGTCAAACTTATGGTGAATTCAACGGAAGTGCCCGAAGGCTTGTGGTCTTACCGGGAGTTGGTCATGCCAATGAGGGTTTGGAGAAAACAACTGCTATAGAGACTATTACTTGGTTCGAGCAAGCCATGAAATTGAGCCCTCCAAATAGTTTAGACCCAAATACTATCACAATCGGAATTGGCGCATTATCGGGACTGATAACTGCGCTGGGCGGTTTAATTTTTATTATTCCGCTCATGATGTACCTTGGAACGTGGTTAAAGCCTAAGTTGGCGCTCCCAAAGAATGCAATGAACATGGAAAAGAAAGATAAACGGCTAATGATTCTTATATATGGTATGGTTTCTGTGGGCATTTCGTTTCTTGCGATATTTATCATATCTGGCTTAAATCTCAATGTCCTAATTCCCACAGATTTCCTACTATCGAATTTAATTGCATTACCGCTTCTTATTCAAGGTCTGCTCATGATTCCTTGTGTAATTCTCTTAATGTGGTACG
This sequence comes from Candidatus Helarchaeota archaeon, assembly GCA_013375405.1. The sequence continues at coordinate 46,641 of JABXJU010000005.1, read as the reverse complement.
AAAAACGGAAATACAATCTGGAATTAAGTGACTTTGGACTTACAAAGGAGATAAAACCCTATCTCAAAGCAGCATTCTATGGTTTCCTATTATTCTTCATCCTATATATCCTACTAAACTTGGCAGCGTCCACAGTGCTTCATAATTTCTACATCTGGCGTATTATCGGGTTCCTAGAGATGTTCCTCTATATCTTTGTGGGTACTCTCGTTTTTGAAGTAATGTTCAGAGGCATGATTCAAAATAAGTTATACGAAGTAACAAAAGATTCAAAATTGATCCCCACGCGATGGAAGGAAATTATTAAATCTGCGCTAATCACTGGTGTTATTGAGGGCTTAGTTCTTGGTATTATTGCTACAGGCCTTCTTGCTGCTGGTGGATTTAATGTCTTCGCCACATCTCTATCCAATATGATTCCAGCGGACATGGGTATATCATTAGACTGGCTTCCACCGTTGTTTATCTTGATTCCAATAACTTTCATCCTCCTCGAAATCATGGTCGGCACTCTCAAAGCAGGACTCTATCGGAAAATCAACCGAAACGTCATGGCTAGTACTATCTTCGTTTCACTAACACTCGCCTGGCTTATGACCGTGCTTCTACCAGCCATCACCCCCTAATTTCTCCACTCCACTTTCATGTGTAAATATAATCTCTTCTTTTAAGAAAAAGATGGAAAGATGAAGACTAACCTCTCATGATTTATGCGTAAGTCAAGAACAGTTTGCCTGAAATGAATAAAGCCATGAGGAGCGCATTGAAAAAGGTGGAGCTTAGGATATTTCGGGTGCGTTGATAAATGAAAGCTGAAACAATACCAATGACAAAGAATAAGAAGATTATCCCTCCAAACAGGAGAATGATGAAAAACGGGGAATTCGCGAATAAACCGCCGATGCTAATTAATAAATTGAGTCCGAACCCTGAGCCGATAACAATTCCGCTAAAGAGGCCTGATCTGAAAATTATCGTCCACTGTGTTAGCTGGCGAGCCCCATATTGTTCAATCTTAGTCTGATAGAGTCCCCGGAATAATAATTCAAAGCAGAAGTTTTGGAGAAGCAAGATTCCAAATAACATGAAGAAATCGATGTAAATGCCAGAATCGAAAGGTCGGGGGAGAAGAAATGGAAGCTGTAGAAACCAAGATACAACATCAAATATCAGTACACAAATTAGTATTGCAAGAACTGGAAGTAAAATACTCTTTAAATTGTTCTTAATCGACCGAGTGAGACCAATATCTTCAGGTGTATAGTGGTAGCGCTTCATTTCCAGAATAACGAGAATTAATATGATTGGCAATAATAACAGAGCACTCACAAGGAATTTAGGAATCATTAAATCAAATATCCAAAAATGCGTCAAGGATTGCATCCCTATCAAGGAACTTAGAGCGATCACGGCTATTGGTATAGAACTATAAAGTAGTAATTTTTGCCTGTCAATCTGCAAGTTTGGGGCAATTTTGGGACGTGGCGATTCTACTTTAAGTTTTGATTTGGAAAAATACGAAAAGGTGGGTAAAATACATCCCAATGCACCTATTAACATTAAAAACCATCCAGATAACTTCACTAAATAGAAAAGATTGATATCTGAAGGCACATTTGTATTTATATTTGTACAATTCATGGATTCATTTAACCACAGAACGGCGTTTTGCATGATAGTCTGATCGAAGGCTTCCTGAATATGGCCAATGCCCGGAACCAAAACGAATCGCCTCGCATTACCTGCAGAAATGTCCCCATAATTCCACGTGTGATTTGATGATCCATTTACTTGATTATAAATAACGTTCCAAGGTACCTCAATAATACCACTCGCATTAATTGTGGAATTCGCCATTATATGACATTGGGCTTTAACAGTCGTTAATTCATCCCCACTGCCCGTAATCAGACAATAATTCGGAATATTTTGGCCAGTAATGAAATTGGAGACTGACCTTAGGCGTGTCTCTTCTTCGATGGTAGAAGGATCGTGATTTGATAACCAACGCCACGATTCCATTAACCGAAGGATAGCTGGATGGTTCCATACATCTTGCAATCCTAAGAAATCATTTATTAAGGTATCTGCCATGGAATATAAATCATCCCAGCAATATATGGCACAATAGGAACGAATAAGTCCGCCCGTCCCGACCGGATTACTTGTATTAGGATTAGTCCAGTTATCAAAGATTCCCGATCTGGTAGTCACGATTCCCCCCATACTATGCCCGGAAACGGCAATCCTATTTTTATCTATCGAAGTCCTATACGGAGACTCATTTACCAACCATTCCACAGTCGAATAGACCCCCAAGAGCGCCTGAATTCCCATGTCCCAATAACCCCCGGAACACCCATGTCCAGGCTGACTGATAGCTATGGATAGAAAGCCACACTTTGCAAAAAGGCGGGGATAATTCATCTGCATTTCAGCACTAACAGCAAATCCATGCATCCAAATAATCACAGGATACCCCTCAGGTGGTGCTGCCGTTTTTGGTACGATAGCATATCCACGTACCGTATAATTTTCTATTAACTTGTTTTGTTCCGTCCTGTTAAAAAAACTGTTTAACTCTGCGGTATATTGGGAGTACGTTGAAAATTCGATCCTAACAGGCACATTTTCATCAGGAGGGAGCGTACCGATTACTGCTAAGCTAAAACCTGTGATAAAGACAAGAATAAAACCAATTAACAACGTTTTACGGTTAAGAATTCGCTTTATTAACTCCAGAAGCATTTCACTTATCCCCAAGTAAAATTATCAATGGTAAAACTTCACTTACCAGGATATTTAGGTGTTTTCCATTAGGGATATTCATTATTCTTAATGTAATAAAAAAAGAACTATAGAAGATTATTGTATCTTCGTATGGGATAATTGCTTATTTTTTCTTTTTCACAATCCATTCATAGACGTCGTTGCCCAACTCAGCAAAAACTTTAACCCTCTCCTTTTTAATTACAAAATATGTGATTTGCTTACTTGCAGCTTGAATAATCTCTCTTGTAGAAAATGTATGTAACATATGTATAAATGATAAATTGAATTACTCTACATTTCAATTTGAGATGGATTCTACGATTAGATTAATTCGGCTACTGATATTTGTGGGACTGATGGACTTTATCGTCTTGGTTGGTTTAGTCATCATTCGAATCAAAAAAAGAGGAGAAGCCAATGAAGAAAATATTTCTTCAAATGAGAATATATACATAAATCAAATACCTGATTGGTTGAACATAAAAGAAGAAGTATCAAGTGAATTGAATTTGGGGAGGCGAACCAACATTCATCTTGAAAATTCCGAAGTTGTAGATGTATGTATGGTATGCAACTTGCCAATTTACCAGGATGAACCGGTTTTAGAATGTCCTACTTGTCAATCTCGAGCCCATCGCGATCATCTATTAGAATGGTTTAAAATCAAAGGATTTTGTCCCAATTGTGGGAATAAACTTCAAAACTTATATAAAGTTCAAGTTCAATCATAATTTTAAGGAGAAGTTTTATGCGTGATATCGTTCTTGAATTTGTAATAGTAATTCCAATTGTACTCGTCCTTATTACTTTGATAATTATTATAATTCCTTCTCGTATAAAGCGAAGAATACCATTTTGTTCAAACTGTAATCTTGGGAAATTTTGGTTTAAAAGGGAAGATGAAGAAAAAGTTTTTATTTGTAAAAAGTGTAATACCTCGATGAAATGGGTAGAATACCCAGAAGACATGTTCCAGAGACGAGTGAAATATTTTCGGATTATTTTTTCTTTATTTTATCCGACAATTCTATCCCTTTTTCTCTTTCTAGTAACAATTTCCCTCTGGCCATTATTTTTAATACTTGGGCTTATGGGTAATCTCATTGTCGGTGGGATCATTTTGGATCTTGTGTCTAGAAAAGAAATTTTAAAGTGGGCAGAAAAACAAGGTAATTTATAATTTCTAACTTAAATTAAAATCCGAATCCTTATATTTCATTAATCCAGTCATAATATTAGTAATAATACAAAAGATGAGGGAGATATGGTGGAATCGACCTATAAAGCAATTCCGGAATTGAGTCACTATTTAGTAGTGGATGGTATCGCAGATAAATTCGATCTCTGGCGGGACTCCTTTCTCCAGAAAGCGGAGGAAGCGAATTATTCACTTAAAAAAAGAAAAAGAAAATTTTTAAATGCAATGAAATTTCGCAAAGGCCCACGGTTATATATCGATGTAACTTCCCAATCTCTCAAAAATGACGTCATTCTCCATTTTCATATTAGCCATCCTGAATATATTTATGCTTTAGGAGGCATATTAATGGGTCTTTTCTTTTTTTTTGCTGTTTATATGGAGGAATTATTTGCTCCGCAGTTAGGAATCCCCTTAAGTCTCTTATTTCTATTCCTAGGTAGTTTTTACCTTTTATTTGTTGTGCTTAACATTCATGCAGCTGACTTTAAACGAGGACTATATTTTCCTAGAACGATAGACCAATTAATGGATTTCGCGCAGGAAGCACAAAAAGAGGTGGTTTTAAAGGAAACATTTGAAAAATCTGACGTTCTAGAAAAACCCTCGTATCCGAAATATCAATTTGTTATAGTACTTCAAATTGCAAAAGAAGCTGTAAACCGCTGGCGGAAAAATTTATTGCAAAGAGCAGGACAACAAGGATTTTCTATTAAAAGTGTTAAAGCATTCAATGAAATCCTGTTGGATAAAGAAAATCATATATTTAAAGTTGGATTTGTACCATACCAGAATATTACTTTGGTTAATGTAAGGGAACGTTTCAAGAAATATGTGGTTCCTATAGAATTAACTTCTATTGCACTGGCTATTATTTGTTGGGTTTTATATTCCATTTATGATGGAAATCTTCTGTGTTTAGGACTGGCAGTATTGTTCACTGTCTTTCCTCTATTGTTTTTATTTCTCTATCTATACTTTAAATTTTCTCAAAAATTCCGTGTAAAATTGATAGATATTGTCGAGAATGCCATTACAGATTCGTATTAATGGATTTTAATCCTAAAATAAAAATAAAAACAAATTAAATGCCAGCTGCGGCTAATTGTTCTAAAAGTTGTTTTTGATGATTGGATATGTTCTTTGGAACTCGGATCTTCACACAGACTAATTGATTTCCACGCGTGGGCCTATTTACTTTTTTAAAGCCTTTTCCTCGGAGACGGAGTTTCGTTCCGCTTTTGGTGCTAGGGGGAATAGTGAGCGTTACTTCTCCTTCCATGGTAGGGACTTTAATTTTTCCGCCGAGGACTGCTTGTGTATAATTTATGGTAGTATCATGTATGATATTGTCACCCTCCCTTCGGTAGTGGGGATGGGGTTTCACGCGAATGGCAATATAAAGGTCGCCAGGAGGACCTCCATGGGATCCAGGCATGCCTTCGCCAGGCATGCGAAGCTTGGTTCCAGGCTTCACTCCTGCTGGAATTTTTACCGTTAATTGGCGCATTCGTTCTACCTTTTCTGTTCCACGGCAAGTGGGGCAAGGTGTTGTGGCTGTATGACCTACGCCATTACATTGGGGACATGCTCCAACTTGCATAACCTGTCCGAATGGGGTATTTTTGGCACGACGGACCTCACCCATGCCTCCACAGGCAGAGCATGTATTAACTTTTCCGTCTTTCGCGCCTGTACCTCCACACGCGGTGCAGGTATCATGTCGCTTAAACTTAATAGTACGACTTCCTCCGAAATATGCTTCTTCGAAACTAACCTCCATGTCATACCGGAGATCATCCCCGGATTCCGGTCTTCGTGTGTGTGGGCGTTGCCGTCCCGTCCGTTTATTAGAAAAGACGTCGAATATATCTCCTAAATCATTAAAAAAGTCAAAGCCACCAGTAGCCCCTCGTGTTCTGCCACCAAAAATCTCGCTAAAATCAAAATTCACGGGTCCTGAGGATTGTCGTTGATAAGAAGTACCTGGTCTCCTTTGCCCTGGATAGCCAGCGAATCCATTTGGACTTACCGTGCCGAAGCGATCGTACATTTCGCGCTTTTTTTCATCGTTTAAAACCTCATGGGCTTCATTAACTTCTTTAAACTTATCCTCGGCCGTTTTATCATTGGGATTCACATCTGGATGGTATTTTCTTGCCATCCTGCGAAATGCACGTTTAATATCTTCTTTTGAAGCCTTTTTATCTACCCCTAATATTTTATAATAATCTTTCTTCGCCATTCATCCTCACCCGTGAAAAATTTAATTAAAAAAAGGGGAATTTTTAAGCCACTTCGTAATCGGCATCTACGACGTCGTCATCCACTTGCGTTGCTCGTGCTTGCTTGGCGTACTCGTCTTCGGGACTTGTTCCTGCACTAGCTTGGCCATAATTCGGTGTTCCCTGCTCTCCCGGAGAGCCTTGAGCCCCTGGATACCCTTGAGGTTGCGATTGATATATTCGAGCAGATAGTTCATGCAGTGTGTTGGTGAGGTCATCGGTTGCAGATTTTATTCGATCTAACGAATCGCCTTCAATAGCACCCTTTAGGGCTAAGATTTTCTGTTCAATTGTACTCTTGAGGGCTGCATCGACTTTTTCCGCATTGTCCCGCAATAATTTTTCTGTTTGATATACGAGGGATTCACCGTGATTCTTTGCGTCAATTAATTCCTTCGTTCGGCGATCTTCTTCCGCATATTGCTCGGCTTCATGCACTTTCCTTTGGATATCTTCTTCAGGCATTTTATTTGATGCAGTTATAGTTATCGCTTGCTGCCGACCCGTGCCTAAGTCCTTTGCAGATACGTTGAGAATGCCATTAGCATCAATGTCAAAGGTTACCTCAATCTGAGGCACGCCCCGCGGTGCTGGTGGAATACCTGCCAAATTAAATTTCCCTAAGGTAATATTGTCTTTCACCATGGACCTTTCTCCTTGCAACACATGGATTTCAACCCCGGGTTGATTATCCGCAGCTGTGCTGAAAATCTCGGCCTTTTTTGTGGGAATCGTCGTATTTCGTTCAATTAGCCTCGTGAAGACGCCACCAAGAGTTTCCACTCCTAATGAGAGCGGAGTGACATCTAACAGCACCATATCCTTCACGTCACCTTGCAAGACCGCACCTTGAATTGAGGCACCCAGTGCAACACATTCCATCGGATCTACACCACGTTCGGGCTCGCGTCCAAAATATTTAGCAAAGCGGGCCCGTACTGATGGCATACGTGTTGGACCACCAACTAATATGATCTTATGAATCGTATTAGCATCGATTTTTGCATCTTTTAACGCTCTCGTTAGAGGTCCATCGAGTCGGTTGAGAACTGGTTCAATGATTTGTTCCAGCTTCGCTCGTGTAAGCGACATTTGTAAATGCTTTGGTCCATTACTATCTGCTGTGACATACGGTAAGTTGATTTCTGACGTAAGAGTCGAAGATAATTCAATTTTCGCTTTTTCCGCAGCTTCTCGAACACGTTGCATCGCCATGGGATCGTTTTTTAAATCAATGCCTTGGTCCTTCTGGAATTCACCTGTGATATAGTCTACAATCAACCTGTCCATATCGGTACCACCTAACTGCGTATCGCCACTCGTAGAGATAACTTCGAATACGCCATTATCCATTTCCATTAATGTAACGTCAAAGGTACCTCCGCCTAGGTCAAGCACTGTTATTTTTAAGCTGACATTACTCTTCTCGAGACCATATGCAAACGCTGCAGCCGTAGGCTCATTGATTAACCGTAGCACTTCTAATCCTGCAATCCGTCCAGCATCCTTGGTTGCTTGGCGTTGATTATCATTGAAATATGCAGGAACAGTGATGATCGCTTGCTTGACTTCTTCTCCAAGAAACGCCTCCGCATCTTCCTTAATCTTTCTAAGCAACATTGCAGAAATTTCTTGAGGTGAATAGGTTTTTTTATCAATCGTAACTTTATAGTTTGTTCCCATTTTTCGTTTAATTGCAGTAATTGTGCGCTCTGGGTTAGATATTGCTTGGCGTCTGGCAGGTTCTCCAACTAGGCGCTGTCCTTCTTTAGTGAATGCTATGACTGAGGGAAATGCTTTTCCACCTGTTATGGTTACTCCTTCCGCTGAAGGAATAATGGTCGGTTTGCCGCCTATGAAGGCAGCTGCTGCCGAATTACTTGTTCCTAAATCTATTCCTATTATTTTTGCCATTACATTTCATCTCCTATTTTTTTATTAACTTTAACTTTGGAAGGTCTGAGGACCTTTCCATTTAAATAATATCCATCTTCAAATATTTCGGTAATAACCCCATCAGGGAGGGAAGGATCTTGTTCAACCATCATACAATCATGGATTTCTGGATTGAACTCACCTCCCTCCGCTTCAATGGGGGCAATACCTTCGCATTTCAGAAGGGCACTAAAATTTTCTAAAATCAGTTTTAATCCGTGAGTTAATTCAGAATCGTCATGCCCTTTTAGTGCCCGTTTTAAATCGTCATAAATTTTGATGACTTCTTTTAATAATTTCTCATTGCCAAACTTGAGATAATTGGTCTTCTGCCGTTCCATAAACTTCTTGTAATTCTCGAATTCGGCTTGAAGTCTGAGAAATTTGTCATAAAGCACTTGCGCTTCTTCTACTTTCTTCTTAAGTGCAGTATATTCTTGTTTGGATATAAGCACAGTATCTTCTTCGATATCATCATCTATAATTTCAAAATCTGTGTCTAAATCCATCTCAGTGCCCTTCTGGTTACAATTTTATTTATTTTTTCTCACTTTAATATAGTCACATATTGTGACCTTATCTTTTTCAATGCAGCGTAGTATATAAAGTTAACTCATTGTGACTAATTAATTGTTAATTTTAAAAAAGATGATAGGGCTTAATAGGGCTTAAATCCAGCCATCTATTTTATTAAATTAATATAAGAATCAAGCTATCATTCTTTTTTCATGCGGTTGTCAAGAAGTCTATTAAGATAGTTATCTAATAATTCTTGGAGCACAGATTCGTAGGCAGGGTCTTTTACTAGATTCTTTAATTCTTTCGGATCTTTTTGGAGATCAAATAACTCAAAGGGTTTTCTACGCTTTGATGAAACTGCCATCTTATATTGTTCGCTTCGAACCATAGAAAAACCAGTAGCCTCACTAAAAATAGCCTCTTTTCCTTTCTGCGCATCAACTCCATTAGGACCATTTAGAATTTGCGGTATTAAAGAACGACCATCGCTACCCTTTAATGATTTGGCCCCTGCGATATCGATGAGAGAGGCTGCTATATCAAGATGATCTGTTAATCCTTGGGATTTCCAACCCTTTATACCCCCAGGAGGTCTTATAATGCAAGGGATGTGTAGCGCCCCTTCATAAAAAACTACTTTATGACTCATCATATGATCTCCGAGCATTTCTCCGTGATCAGAATTGTAGATTATCCAAGTATTATCCATTAGACCTTTTTCTTCTAAAATTTTTATAATCCGACCAATATATTCATCGATTAGAGTAATTTTACCGTAGTAAAATGTTCGTAAAATTTGATTCTGGGCGGGAGTCATATTTTTAATTCCACTCCAGCGTAGCACTCTGTTAACATAAGTCGGTATAGGTTTTTGAGGATATTTCAGAATCCCTACTGGCATATCTTCTGGCTTATACATTGCCCTATACTCTGAAGGTGAATCAAAAGGATCATGAGGTCCAGGGAACAATATCTGAAGATAAAATGGTTTTTTACCGTTATAACTTTGTATCCATTCAATTGCTCTACGTCCTGTATAACTGTCCAGATGGTGTTCGGTAGGTACTGGAGATGGCGGTTCCTCCCAAGGTCTGGCTCTGCCCGCAGCCCATTTCACAACATAGTCAATCATATAATCTCTGAAAACCTTCAATAATCCCTTTTCTTTTAAATAATCAGTATAAGGTGAATCATGCATGACAGAGGCAATAGGACCTGTAAGTTCATGGACATCATCAAAACCCCAATCTTTCAATATTTGAATTCTTTCTTTAGTGTGTGGTCTGGGAGCATTTCCATCCACGTTAAGTGTGTTGCCTCCATGAACCCAAAGGTGTGTTTTTCCTACAAGTGCTGTATGATACCCTGCATTACGAATGTTGCGCACATGACTGGGACCTAATGGATTGGCAGCATTATCATTAAACCATACACCATGCTCACAGACATACTGACCACTCATCATGGATGCTCTTGCGGGCATGCATACAGGCGAATTGGTAAAACAGTGCGTGAAAATTACACCTTCGGCTGCTAATTTATCCAGATTAGGAGTTATAACTGCTGGGTGCCCTACACAACCTAATGTATCACCTCGGTGTTGATCAGGAAAAATATAAATGATGTTATGCTTTTCTGCCATAGTCTCAATTCCTTTTGCTTTCATAATTTCTTTTGCTTGCTATTTAAAAGATTGTTAAACTTCTACATTTTTCATTAGGGATCATGCTTTCTCCAAAAAATGACAGACTGCAAAGCCCTCTATAAGGTGACGAAGAAGTACCTTTTAGAGATTGAGCTCGAAGAAGTCTCTGAGCAGGAATACAACTCTCGCGGTGTCGTAGAGATCGAGTCCTGACCTTCTTATTTTTTTAAAAAAGATGATAGTCCTATCACTTCGTTGGTTATATTTTTAATACATACCTTGAAAATATTAATATAGAAGGATTGTAGATGCATGAAACCAATGAGTCACTAGTAACCAAAGAAAAATTGGGAAAATCTGGAATAAGATATATTATCAGAAGCCTAGTTTATGTTATTTTGCATACGGTAATAATTTTTATCGCAGCAGGGACAATCAATCTACCGCGAGTGTGGATTCTTTTTAGTATGAATTTTGGTTCCACGTTAGTAAATATGATTTTGCTATACAAATTCAATGTGGAGTTATTGAATCGAAGGGGAAAGATGCAGGAGGGGACTAAATCATGGGATAAAATTATTTTAGCAATTTGGTTGATTCTACTCTTTATTTTAGATATTATAGCTGGACTGGATGTTGGACGATTTCATTGGACCTATCTCAATTTTAACTTTGCAATCATCGGGATTATTCTCTGGCTTATTGCAGCAATTCTTGCAACTTGGGCAGAAATCGTAAATACCCATTTTGAAGCAACAGTTAGAATCCAAAAAGATAAAGAACATCAGGTGATAACGAAGGGGCCTTATAAATTTGTTCGACATCCGGGTTATGTTGCAGTAATATTAGTACATGTAGCTGTCCCCTTAATTTTAGGTTCAATTCTCACATTCATTCCGACTTGTTTCATTATTGGGTTATTTATCCTTCGTACTTACCTTGAAGATAAAACACTTCAGACCGAATTAACTGGGTACTCGGAATATACCCAAAAAACCAAGTACAGACTTCTTCCAGGGATTTGGTAGTCTTAAAATATCAAAGAATTAATAATCTGGGTTGCATTATACACGTTAACATTTACCTAAAAAGGGATCTTAACCGGTCATCCGGCTTTTTGGCTAAATCACCTAATATTTCATCAAAAACAGGTAAAAATTTAGCGAACATATCTATATCACCTGCCCAATTCTCCAAAGTTCCATATTGTTGGAGAAATTCTTCCAAAACTTTGGTTAAAGCCTTTTTAGCGGTTTTTAATTTGAGCTTTTTGTTACCAATACCATATACGATTATATAGTGAGGGCGTCGTTCAGGCTGAGTTGAATCCTCTGACGCTTTAATTAGAGGACGACTTAAAATAACAATCTTAAAATTCTTCATTATGAATGAATCAATCTCATCAGAAAAGACTTCCGACGCGAACGACATTAAAGCACTTAAAAACCCAGTTCGTAAAGTGGGATCGAGGGCCATGCCATATTCTTTGTAATATTGCTTGGAAATGATTGGTACATCCCTAAAAATGATTCCAAGCTCGTAAAACACCATTTTTTTGTAATCCCTCGAAATATTGTTAAGTTTGGATTAGACCGATTTTTTGAAAGTAATTAGGAGTTTTATACACAACCACTTTTAAATTATTTATTAATTAATATAATTTATTATTAATTTATAACAGGTGATTAAGGTTTGGCACCATCTGGGGAGTTTGTAACAAATATAATAAGTATTATAACAATATTTGTAGCAATGGTAATGGCGTTTATAATTGGTATAAAAGTATATTTTCAAAAATATAGACAAGAGAAGAGTACTCCGCTGTTTTTGTTGTCTCTTTTTGCGCTTTTTGTAGGAATCGCACTAATTTTTTTAGGTTTAGAAAAATATTATTTATCTGTAGCGAAGGATCAATTTCTAGGGATTATATTTGGTGGAATGGCGCTCGTGTCCAGTGTTATTGCATTAATTACAGTTGATAGTTTTGCGTTCAGCATAGAATTTCTAGAAAAATTTAAAATATTGACCGTTATCACCTCTTTTTTTGGAGCTATTATTAGTGGATTTTGGATCTTGGATCCAACAAGAACGGTTGAGAATGAAGAAATTATATTTGGAGATTGGTGGTCGCTGGGATTTCCTATAACTTCGTTGGTTATTTTTTTAATAAGCGGGATTTTAGCATTTATACCATCCATAATAATCTTGGTTTATGCTAAAAGGAATTGGAAGGAAGATCCCTTATTTAGTAAACAGTTACTACTTCTTGGAATTGGTGCATGGGCGTTTCTCATTGCTTATGTAATGGAAATAGTTGGTTTAGAGCCTCTTCTCGCGTCAATTATGAGATTCTTTTTTGTGGTTGCTGCAATCTTTTGGTATTGGGCGTTATTCAAATTAAAATAAAGGTCTTGAGTGTCAAAGGATCATAGAGGGAAAAAAAGAAATTTAGAGGGAGCTTTCCGTTCGGGCAATAATCTCATTTTGGGCGCTTCGGGACAATTCCGTAAAGTAGACGGAGTAGCCTGCAATTCGTACAACCAAGTTGCGGTAATTCGCGGGGTGTTGTTGGGCATCGAGGAGGATATCTTTCCCAACAGCATTAAATTGTATATGATATCCCCCATTGAGCCCAAAAAATGATCGAATAAGTGGAGTAAATTTGTCGATAACCACGGAATTCGGTTGAAATGCTAAAATGAGTGAATTTCCATTAGTCATCAATTCATGAGGAAGTTTCATAACGGAGTTGAGAAGAGCAGTTGGCCCTTTAGTATCCATACCATGAGTGCTCCCAAGCCCATTGGAAAGTGGTGCACCCATTTTTCGTCCATCGGCTGTTGCCCCTGTAAATACACCAAAGGCTAAATGGAACGCAGTTGAATAGATGCCGGGATTGTATTTTCCTCCCCGATAATTCGAATACTTAACAATTTCCTCACAATATTGGTTGGCAACTTCGACGGCAATAGTATCAACATAATCATCATCGTTACCAAACTTTGGGACTTTATTAATGAAAATCTGCTGCCATTCTTTGGCTCTCCGTTCTTGATATTGGCCCTTGAAATCTTTCTTGAGCATACGAGCAAGATCCTTAAAGGGGATCATTTTATCTTCAAAAACAAGTTTTTTAATGACTGCGAGGCTGTCTGCGATAGTAGCAAGACCGACGAGTTGCGGCCCTGTGAAGTCGTAAAGAGCACCGCCGGAGGTTACATCCAGTCCGCGCTCGATGCAATTATCTGTCGTCGCAGATAAAAAGGGTTGTGGATCGAGTTCCGCAATGGCAGTATCAAGATAAGTCATTGTTTGGACCATATATTTGATGAAATATCGCATTTGGGTGAGAAATGCGTCCCAAAGATCTTCATAAGAGGCTATTTCTTTCTCATTTTTTAGACCATATTTTGCGCCAGTAGCCATATCAACGCCATTTGATAGTACTAATTCTAGGCATTTCACTATGTTGAATTGATTGGCGTTAGTTGATCCAAAAGATTTGTGCGGGTGTTGTGGTTCTACACAGCCAATCGGCGCATATTCGCGGGCATCCTCAAGGATAAAACCCTGGTTTTGAAGCCCCTTTATCATAACTTCATCATTGAAAAGTGCTATACTGGCTCCTTTTTTGATAGCTTCAACGACTTTGATGAGAAAATCATTGGGGGTTCCTTCATGGATGCGAATGGAGAAGGTAGGCTGAACCGTTTGGAGATGTGTATAGGCATTTAATATGAGATAGGATAATTGATTGGTTGCGTCTTTTCCCTCCCGATCAATTCCACCAATAGTTAGATTTTCTGCGATCGGAGGACCTTCGGCTGCGACCGTTCCTTTATTGAGAACATAATTCCACAAAGTTGTAAGTTTTAAGAAAAAGCATTCTAGCAGATATTGAGCGGTTTCAGGAGTGATTTTCCCTTCTGCTTTATCTTTCAAATAGTATGGATATAAGTATTGATCCAACCGCCCTACACTTATAGCGAAGCCCCCATCTTCAAGTCCACATATTAAATGATTGAAATAGATGAGTTGCAACGCTTCCTTGAAGGAAGATGGAGGATTCTCGGAAATATTATTACAAATCTCGGATATATCGAGGAGTTCGTTTTTCCGGGCGGGATTTGGGTCGATTTCAGCCATTTCTTTAGCTAGATTAGAGAAGCGTTGGATGAAGTGTTTAGCTGCATTGAGGAGAATTATGACAGATTGAAGGAAGGTTCTCTTCCTAGCATCCTTGGGACGCGAATCAGGAAACTCTTTCAGTTTTGCAACAGCTTTTTGAAGCAAACCATTTAGTCCATATTTCAATAAGTTTTCATGGCCAGGGAAGAAATGACCAATCCCATTAGTCAGCTCCGTATCCACCACGAAAACCAATGTGTCCATTTCCCGCTTTACATCTTGAGGTAAAAGTTCGTCAAATCTCGCTTGAACTGTTTTTTCCTCATCCCGCCAATAGGGTATAATGTCCGCCTTTAGGATGCGAATATCATCCTCAGTTATGGAAATTCTTTGAAATTCTCGTTTATTATAAGAACCACAATCTTGTTCGAGGGAATCCACGCGTACTTCAGGAAAGAGAGGCGTCCCTGAATATTTCGTGCAGCGGTTCCCAACAATTGATTCATCATCCCAAATTTTTATTGTCATGTTACCAAGGAGATGCTCCATTGCTTTCGCGAATCGGAGGTAAGGTGGCTCACCTCTTGTCCGTTTATAGGATTCAGTAAATAACTGGGCACGTTCCAGACAAATCTCATGTGGGTGGCTGATCACTTTCTGTTTCATTTGGTTGATTCGGTCCTCGTGTAATGGCAGGGAAATTTGATCTTGTAGCATCTCTTATCATCCCAACTATCTAATGTAAATGTAAAATAGGCATTTAAATTTACAGGCTTCTTTTTTTATAGGAATTAAGCCAACGTACTAATACTATTAGGGAGAGGGTAATACCGATTCCAAGGAAAAGGTACATTCCAAGTTCAAGGATTAATAATAAAGATCCCGTGACTTCATGCCCAAAAGGGACTCCAATGCAACAGCTTCCATGACTTCCATATGAAGATAGATTATTCAAAACTAATAAACCAAAAGACATGAGGTAACAAAAAGCAGCCATGAATAGACCGATTTGGTTTGTGATTGAAGGAGATGAAGGGGCTGCTTCGCCAGGTTCAGCGGAGGAGTACTTGCTTTCAATGTATTCGGCGCCTCTAGCGATTATCGGTGTAAAAATCATGCCATTAAATATTGCAGTGAAGAAGAGGGGCAGAAAATAAAACACGAGGGGGAGAAAGAGACCTAGTTCTTCTGTAAAGATAGATAACATTGTTGGCACTAATGTTCCAACTACCGCAGCGAGAAGCGCTAATAAAGACAACCGAAACAAGCTAGATCCTTTTGAATATTTGCCGAGATAATAATTGTTGTAGGTTAGCCCGGTGATGAAACCCATTAGACCAAATCCAATAGGCCAGAGAATCCACACCCCACCGTAAAGTATTAAATCTGCCAAGAGTTTACCTCCAAATCCAGTGAGGAGTCCAACAATGGGGCCGTATTTTGCGCCCATGACCATGGGAATGGCAATGGCAGGGAATATGGCAACATATACGACAATATACATTTGATGGGGGTGACCTAAAATAACTAGGAGAGTTTCCAGACCTAGATAAGCGAAAATTCCAATCAATAGGGGAATTAAACTCTCCTTTCCGATTTGCCAACGGCTTTTTCCATTTAACTTTTCTTCCATTTTTTGCACCTCATGGAAATTGGATAACGAAATTGTAGCTCCCTGGGTCATTAATTGAAATAGTTATATTTTCTAAATCATATTGAGGGACAAATCCTGAGGATTGAGCCGAAAAGACGACCCCATTTTCCGCATTCGTTAGCTTAATAGTTCCTGGGACAGCGGCACTACAAGTTAATAGGAATGCACTATTGCTCTCATCATAAAACGCTTGATTAATGAAGATATTCTCAATGTCAGAAACATCTACGATATAAGTTTGGTTCCAGAAGGAAGGGGACCTGCGTTGCGTAAAGTTTCCTAGCGTAACCCAATCTTGTTGCATGCCCCAAAACATTATCATATTCGAAACAAATTGCAGGCCTTCAAAGATAGGAGTGGGATAATAAAAATTGTTACCATCCCATTTAGGCGGGAAGATCATTTCAATCCATTTCATAATTTTATTGAGGGATTCTATATCACCCATCTCTTTAGCACAGAGCATTCCAAAACCATTCGCTACAATTGACCAAGCAAACTCCATTATATCGAATGAAAAAGGATCAGCGTAAGCATCCTCTAAAACGAATTCAAAGTCACCAATAATGCCAGGATAAGTATTATTTTTTACATATACGGATTTGTACTTCGGATAAAGTTTTTGTGCAGCGCTCTGGTTATACGCATTGATGAACGCGATTGTCCAAGCATTCGTATAACCTGAATCATAATCATGTACATGATTTGGATTTCCAGCAAGAAACTTCGTAACATTGATCCCATTCACAAAGAGCCCATCAGAATTGGTCATGTTGTCTAGTTGCCATTCTAAAAAGCGGTCGGCTGCAGAGTAATAATTGGTAGGAGATGTATTCAAACAATTATCATAAATCTTGAAGGCGAGGCTTTGGATAGAATTGCATTGGGTGAAAAGCTGAACGGGTTCACATGTGACTCCAGGAGTGGTATGGGTTAGATGGGAGGTGTTAGTCATTTCATCAAACAACATATCACATTGTTGAGTTAATGTAGAATTGTATTTTAGATCATTGAAAAGATATTGATACATAGCTTGCATTAATGCCCAATGCCCACGATACATAATATTTGTGTAATTGAGTCCATAGTAATCCCCAAGGGGTACCCCATAGTGATCTATGGTATATTGATAATACGATTTCCCTTCATAAGCCATCTGCCCTGAAACGTTCCAATATCCCATTACCTTTGGAGATTCCATTTTCTGTAGTACCCAATCACTAGTCTTTTGGTAATAGTCAGGGTCCCGGTAACCAGGAGTTGTTGCGATCATCTCTGACATCCCATACGCTAGAAAAGCTAAAACATAGCGTAACCCGCTATCACTGCCAGGTCCAAAGGCAATCGGGATACCACTAATATAAATCTCGATATTCTCAAAAGAATCGACACCTTGACTGAATAAAATATCGCGAAAATAATTATATGTTCCAATAATTTCATTTGAGATATAGGGATATTCTTTCAGATCATAAGTTCCGCCGGTAGTCGTGATCGTGGGATATTCGGGGGTGGGGATCTTACTCCTGGGTTCATAGACGCTCAGAAACACTAAGCAAGCGACTAGAATACAACAAACGAGGAAATATTTGTTTTTACGTAAAAAACTCATAAAAAACACACCATTTCGAATGAAATTCTTAAACTAAATACTTCAATAGGATTAATAAAAAGTTTGGATTTAAAGAAAGTGAAAAGAAGGAAAAAAGAGCACGTTCCATTTAAATTTTATAGGGGTGCGTGATAACTTTCTTTTTCATGTATTGGGACTGAAATTTGATTTTCTATGGATTTTAAGATAAGAACTTCATTTAAATTTGGTCTAGATTTTTCGAATGGAAAAGATGGAGTTGATGAGATGTTCCGTTGGTTTAAATACTTCAATATCCCTTTTCCAGTTGCTCAAGATATTTTGATAGAAGTCTTCAAATTGAGTAACCAACTTATCTAGAAGATATTTTAAAATTTCTAATTCTTGTTCAACAACTAAAATGCCAGTAATATAGTTTCCTTCATGCAGCAAAAAGATATCATGTCCTTTGGAAATTACTCGCAATTTTTCATTTCCTTTCATGACAGTGCCAACAAATATATTAAGTCCAGCTAGAGCCCCAGCTAGTAACACTTCACGTATTGGTTGTTTTTCTTGAAAATTTTCGTGGTATAAACACACACCACTATGCGCCGTCAAAATAACATATTTGATCTTTTTTTGCCACCCAATTTCGGCCAAAGAAGGAATGCTATTTAAGAAAAACCCTATGAGACCCATTCCACTTATTATTGCAATGTCGCCTATAACTCTAACATGGAAACCTTGCAAAAGAGTAATTGCCAAATCAGAGGTACACATAAATCCTATAAACCAAAGAACAATCCCAAAAAGAAATCCTATGGAATATAGTTTATATACGGACCATATCCGTTTAACAATCATTAAAAAATAAGCGATCAGTACGACGTAAGCAAGAAGAATGATTGGCATTGCCACTGATTGCATGATCGAGGGAGCTATTAGAAATAAAACAACTAATATTATAGGAATACAACCAAAGAGGGGAGTGAAAATAAATTTTGGTTTTTTGGTTTTTGAAGACTCGATATGATAGAAAAAAAGAAAAGCACCAAATCCTAACATAAAATAACCGATAACAATGAATAAGTCGCGATAACTAGCGAAAAAATCAGCATAAAGATAAGCAGCAGAGGTTATTGAAAAAGCTCCAAAAAGAATTCCCCAATCTAATTCGACAACGGAAGGAATCGAATTTTTTCTATTGTATAAATATTTATTATAAAAGTATATGGAAATTTCCAGAGTGATGAATATAATTACTAACTCCAACGTTAATAATATTTCCCGATATGGTCCAACTACAAAATAATCTACCATACTTCGTCACAATTAAAATTTTACTAAATCGTGGATGAACATCTCCATTGGCTTGAATATTTCGGAGCGAGCAAGCACAGATTCATAAGTCTCATAAAATTTTAAATAATCCCAGAAGAAAAACTCAAATCTAGAAGTAATTGTTTTTAAAATAAATCGCATATTTTGGAGATTTTTTTTAACGATCAGGGCTGATATGATTTTTGTTCCGTGTGATAACAAAATTAATTTGTTTTCAAGGGTGATAACATCAATTTCCTCTTGGGAATCAGTGAATTCTTTAACGAGCTTTTCAATTCCTGTAAGTCCTCCGGCAAATAGCTCGCCATGTTCTAATCTCTCTTCTGAAAAGTATTTGTGATACACACATTTAGTTCTTTCTTTATCGATTATGTGTAGTTCTAACAAATTCTCCTTCCATTGCGATTCCAGAAAGAAGCTATAGCCATAAAATCCATAAAATATGAGCGAAATTCCAACTATGGTTAAAAGTTTAATGGGAAATAAAATAAAAGCGGGATATAAGAAAGAGGTTTCGATTAATCCTAATACTCTAAGTGTAGAAAAATTAATGATAAGACCAAACAAAATAAATCCTAAGAGAGAAATACTTAATTTTCGTCTAATTGCACCATGCGTATTTTTTATAAAATAAAAGATAAAAAACATTGGAAGTATGAGGAGAATTGCATTGATCAATTCTTCTACATGATAAAACAAGGAGAAATTTAAAATAAATGGAGTCACGGATAAAATAACTGTCAAAGTGAGTGTAATAAGATATCTAGTTTTCAGGATTTTTTGAAGTTTTAATTCCAAAACAATTGTTAAACAAATGACGCCAATGCCTCTTAGAACAATTGAGAAAATAAAATAAATATTATATGTCGGAATAGGTGGGTGGGACGTAATAAAAAAAAGCATAAACATTCCCAAAGAAAAGAATATGAAATAGAGCCCATACCCTAAAATAGTCGCATTTTTTAAGTGTTTTTTTCGTTCAACAAACCACTGCTTCAAGAATAATAGTCCTACTTGAAAAAGAAGAAGGCCAATAACATAATTTATTCCATTTGAAATCTCTGTTAGATTACTATTGAGATCACCTAAATTCATGAGTCTTTCCCTAAATCGATTTTTTTCGAGCGCAACCTACATTTGGTAGGATAAAATTTGAGATTATCCCGCGATAGGTAGATGTTACTAAATTAAAAACTATAATAATTTATCCATATCATCAATTTTAGAGATTTAATTCAAATACCTACTTTTTTTTCTTGGAAACCTATTTTTTAAGAAAATAATATCAATATATTAAATTAAAAGAAAATGAAATTTATTAAAATGACAATCTTAAATCTTCCGAATTGATCGATTTACTTGGGTTTAGAATGGATGGTATTGATTTTGCAATCTGTATAAGTTTAATCATGAATTCGAGAGTACCGTATCGACAACTCGCCGAAAAGTTCAATATGTCAGTCAATTCCATCCATAAACGCATAAAAAACTTGGTCAAATTGGGCGTCATCGAGAGATTTTTCACCCAATTTAGCGGCTTAGTTCACAGTTTTACGAGTATGGTAATGTTTGGGACTTCAAACGCTATAGATGTGGAGGAGATACTCCCAAACCTCGGTAACCATGAATGTATTTATAATGTCACCCAAGCAAGCAGCAATTTAATTTATCTCCACGCTCGTATTCGTAGTATTAATGAATTAGAGTCCCTTGTTTCATTTGTGAAGCAAGTGGGCGAAGTGGATAAACCCAATATAGGTTTAATTCCAGAACTTCCCGATGGGGCAGGTCCCGCAATTGAGGAGACGGGAGGATCAGGGGATAGGGGGCTATCGAATTTGGATTTTTTAATAGTAAATTCGTTAAAGGATAATTCCAGAAAGCTTATTACCGAGGTGGCACAGGAGGTTAGGGCTTCTACTAAGACCGTAAAAAGGCGTTTGACCCGATTGATAGAGAAGAACCTAGTCCATTTTTCCATTGACTGGTATCCAGATAAATCCAATGACATATTGTCGATTTTCATACTGAAGCTAAATCCTCATTTAAATCTCGATAAGATGAACCTGATGAGAACCCTACGCAAGCAATACGGTCAAAATCTAGCCTTCTCCTGGGTCTTCAGTAACCTGCCGAATTTAATGCTCGTGTGTTTTTGGACTAATACAATGAAAGAACTGCAAAGGATAGAAAGTTCCATAAAGTCAGAGAAATTCGAATCCGTCACTGCCACCATTTTACTCAGAGGCGCAAATTATCCGACATGGCAAGACAAGTACCTAGAGGCGAAAATTAAAGAAATAAATGCTAATTCAAATTAATTTTGGTCTGTTCAGACCCACATGAACATTAACAAGAGAATTTCAAAATAAAAATTTAAATTTAATTTTTTCAAAAGATCCAGTTTTTCACCCAAATGGGAGATAAATTTACCAATTTTTGTCTTATTTATCATCCTAATGAGTGATGTACTACCCAAGATCTGCATTAATTTTTTCCTTTTTCACACCCCAATGCCTCACATAAAATTATAAGACATTTATAATAATTATAATTAGAAAACACCTCTCGGTGATCAAATATAATAAAAAAAAAGAAAAATTGAAAAAATTTGGATGTTAATAAAAAATGTCAGCAAAAATAAACGCAAATAATCAAAATAGTTCCAAGAATCCTGAAGATATTTTCGATCCGGATAATGAGCATGCAATAATCATCGAAAATTTAGTAAAGCAATTTGAGGATGTTACCGCCGTTGATGGATTGAACCTTGAAATAAAGAAAGGCGAATTATTCAGTCTCTTAGGTCCTAACGGCGCTGGTAAGACCACAACAATCAATATTCTTTGTGGATTAATAAAACCTACAAAAGGAACTGCGATAGTCGGGGGATATGACGTAAAAAAGAATCTCAATGAGATCAAAGCATTGATCGGAGTATGTCCACAGGAAGCTGCTGTTTTTAAATACCTTAGTGGTAGAGAAAATATTGAGCTCTTTGGAAATCTACATACCATTCCTAAGAAGAAATTAAAAGAACGAATTGATCAACTCTTAGACGCGATGAGTTTAACAGAAGCCAGTAAAAGGAAAGCAAAAGGGTATAGTGGAGGAATGCTTCGTAAATTAAACCTGATAATCGCTTTAATTGGTGAGCCAGAAATTGCATTCCTTGATGAACCTACCGTAGGTATGGATCCTCGGGCCCGTCGGGCAACGTGGGAATTTATAGGATCGCTCAAAAATCAAAATAAAACAGTTATTCTGACAACACATTACATCGAAGAAGCGGAAACTCTGTCGGATCGTGTGGGTATCATTGACTATGGCCAGCTAATTGCACTCGGAACTCCCAAAGAATTGATGGAAAAGTATGACTCTAAAAATCTGGAAGAAGTTTTCCTAAAAATTACGGGCAGAAGAATTACGGAGGGTCTCTAAAATGAATCTACAAAGATTTTCGGCTTTGTTAAAAGTAAATTTGAAAAAGTTAATTCGACAACCGGCTACCCTATTCTTAATGCTATTATTCCCGGCTGTCCTAACACTAGTTTTCGGCTTAGCTTTTTCTGATCCTGCAAGTGGAATGGACTTCAATGTTATGGTTCCGGGCTTATTCGCTTACGCTGTTATTTTCATGATCATGACCGTAGCTCAATCCTTTTCTGATGAACGCCAAGGAGGATTGTTAAAAAGATTGAACGTAACTCCGATGACCTCTGGTGAATTCATGGGGAGTCATATCATTTCAAATATGGTGACCGCTGTTTTGCAAATGGCAATAGTTTTTGTCATTGCCCTTCCATTCGGTTTTACTCCGCAGGTTGGTGTCGGGGGAATGCTTTTTGCATTTCTTATGATGTCGATATTTTCACTAAGTTCTATTGGATTGGGGCTGATTACGGCAACAATAGCGAAATCTCCTGAGGCAGCTACTGGTGTTTCATTTATCTTCATCCTGCCTCAAATGTTTTTAGGAACCTTTATGAATTTTTCAGGCGCTATGGAAGTCGCCGGAAGATTTGTTCCAAGCTACTACTTGACTGATGCGGTCGAACGGATTTTCTTTGGAACTCCCCTAACAGACGTCAATATTTGGATAGATTTTGCTATTCTTTCAATAACGAGCTTTGTAATTATCATTATTGGCATTCTCTTATTCAAAAAATACGGAAAAGCTTAATTAGAAACAGTCTTTTAAATTATCTTCTTTTTTTTTCGGAATTATATCGATTTGTATGCTCTATATTTTGCAATATCAGCTTCGTTGCCTTTATAGTAGGTATCCTCGTCTTAAAAATTTCAGGAAAAAATAGTTCAATCTTCTTATTTTAAAAAAAGGGGGAGAAATAGGATTTGGGATTATCCCCATAATTCCTTGGCTAACTCAGGGAGGTCGAGATCTAGCAGTAGTTCTTTTGTTGGAATGCCATCCTCACTCCAACGCCGAACCTGATAATATTCCTCACGCATTTTGTCCAGGTTGGGGACATGGCCTGCATGTCCACCTTCGGTAGCCGCTTTTAACACTTTTGGTGGTAGAGTATCGTCTTTCTTTCGAATACCACAACGCACATTGAAGACACGTTTCAAGTTGAATCCGCGTGTACCTATAGTCATTAATTCCTTTCCGGTCAAATCCCAGCCTGTGACTGCATTAAAGATTTGTGCCAACATCGAGGGAGAGAATGGAAGGGCAACAAACATACACACAGTAGCGGCATTCACGAGGGTGGTGAAATCTTGAATCTTTGATGCTAAAAATCCTTTCTGCCTTGTTTCAAATCGGCCAGGGGCAAATTCAATTCCAAATTCTGCTGGAATGAAGCCTACCTCACCCATCATTGACCAGCCTTCTACATGGGCACCACCACGATTAGCAGTTGCATATTGTATCGCCATACTATGGAATGCTCGTGGATCATGCATTGCTATTTCCAATCCTTTGACATGCACAGCTAATTCGATGCCCTTTCCAAGTTCTGTTGCCGCTGCCACCGTTCCATCACTTAATAGTTTACCGATTCCTTCTCCTTTGGCAATCATCTCGGTTAATTTTACAATGGCCTCCGCATCGCCCCATTTCAATTCAAATCCCACATCATCTTTTGTAATAATCCCTTTTTCATATGCTTCAATTGCCCAAGCTACGGTTGATCCCACGGAAATCGTATCTAAGCCATATCTATTGCAAAGATCGTTCGCTTTACATATCGATTCTAAGTTATCATTCAGACATAATGTGCCAAAGGAAGCAAGAGTTTCGTACTCAGGGCCTGGACCTTCCATTTGATAGGGACCAGATTCAATTTTAATTACACGACCACAGCCGACTGGGCAACCAAGACAAGCATATTGCTTTTTATAGATAGTTTTTCGCATCCGGGCTCCACCAATACGGGCATACATTTCGTTTGCGGGAACACCCTCTTCTTCCCATATACCTAAATTCCAATTTTTAACGGGAATGTCGCCAACAGGCCAGAACATATCCAACATCATAGCAGTTCCGAATTCATTCATCCCAATTGTTGTCATATCACCAGGTAACGCACGTAACTGTCTGAGTATATACGGAAGTTTCTCAGGATGTAATGGTTTAAATTGTTTAGTTCCAAAACAAGCAATAGCTTTTAATTTTTTAGATCCCATGACCGCGCCGAGCCCACACCGCCCTGCGGCACGTGCATTATCATTCATCACGGAAGCAAGTTTAGCAAGACGCTCACCCGCGGGACCGATACACGCAACAGAAGCTTTGGGGTGTGTTTCTTTCTGTAGAAGTGATACTGTTTCAATGGAGTCTTTTCCCCATACACTGCTTGCATCCCGAAGTTCATAGGAACCATCATTCACCCAGAGATACACTGGTTTTTCTGAAATTCCTTCAAACACCATCATATCGAAGCCAGCTTTTTTGGATAAATGTCCAAACCTGCCACCCGAACTCGCTTCACCCCATATGCCAGTGAGGGGTGATTTAGCAACCACAGCATAGCGGGAAGATGCCGCAAAATTGAGACAAAGCGGGCCAGTTCCAAAGATCAATAAATTTTCAGCGGAGAGCGGATCCGTTTCTCCGGTCACCTTTTCTAATAACAGTTTTGCACCTAAGATACTTCCGCCCATATATTTCCTGGCGTCACTATCAGAGATAGGTTCCTCCTTAAATGACTTATCAGATAGATTTACTCGTAGAATTTTTCCATTATAACCATGAACAACCATTTTTACTCCTCCAGTGGCCATCGTAGTCGTTCAAGATCAATTTCATCCTCTCGTTTGAACCCATCCGCTGGGATTAACCATTGTAATTTTAATGCTTTCCTTAACGGCACTCCAATAGGTTGTTGTATCAGATTATATCGTAAATCAGGGATTTTCTTTGCGTGTTTTATGCGGTATTGCTGGGTTCCCATTCCATTTAATACTCCTGTGTTTATTTGAATGTTTTCCGAAACTGAAAGTATGGAGCCACATGATGCAAACTTTGCCACACCTTGTTCTAGCGCGCCCTTCATCTCAGCCATTGAATCCTTCATTCCGGGAGATTCTCTTGCCATATCCAAGCAAGCTTTATCGACTGCTACGATATCATTAGAGGCAAAGACTCCAACATCCGGAATTATCTGAGAATCTGACCACGCGACGCAATCACACCAAGGAGTAACGTCAATTAGAAGATTTATAAAAAATATCTTATCCCGTCCGACGGTTTTGACTGTTGCGAGGGCAGAATCTGCAATTGCGGCATTAGTTGCTTCTAAACCATCCCGGAGGTTCATGCCTAGGAACGTGGGACACATCGATGCGAAAATGTGGCCCCAGCAGCCTATGCAGCGCTCCTTATGCCAGAACATTTTATTATCTCTGATTTCTAAAGCTTCCGTTGGACAAGATTCAAGGCATTGTTTCAACTTGCTACAATCTTCGCCTTTGCACATATCAGGATAATATTCTCCAGCTGATGCGCCGTAATTCGGATGTTGACCCATGTGAAGATTCAGTTTCCCACGCTTGCTTGCGCACCCAACCCCGATGTTTTTTATAGACCCACCGAACGTGCCCATCGGGTGGCCCTTAAAGTGAGTTAGGACGATAAGTGCGTCGCAGTGCGCAATTGCCGCGCCCACGTACTGTTCTTTCAAGATTACACCTTCCGGTAAATCAATTCGTACATCATCGTTTCCAAGCCAGCCATCAGCTATAATAACTGGTGCCCCGAGTGCGCCCGTGGTGAAACCATTGCGCTCACAAGTAAGGCGATAGTCCAGAGCAGTCGTGCGGCTGGCAAACGGCGTGTAGGGTAAACATGTGCAATCCGTAACGAAGGGTCTACCCCCCAATGCTTTTACTTTATCCACCAACTGACGGACATACACGGGTCGGATGTAAGCAGTGTTATTCCATTCACCCATATGGAGTTTGATGCCTACAACATCCCCTGAATCGATGATATCATCCAGACCACCGGCTTCTGCAACTGCCATCATCTTTACAACTAAACTTTCATTCATATGCGAGGCCCGAGCATTCAAAAAATGCACATTGGCCTTCTTTTTTTCACTCATTTTTATCTAATCCTTCCTTATTTCATGATTTTTAAAATTTAATCAAGTAATAGAAATCTGTTAGTAAATATTTTTTATCCATATAATATTATATTCTAACTTTAAACTTTCTATCGTTGAAAATTTTTGTCACAGAAGTGTTAATTCTCCAGTAACCAGTGAATGTCACAGGTTTATAAAAATTTCATTAAAAAAGAAGGTTTAATTTTACAATTAAGTAATTTTACTGAGGAATTTTTTAATATTTTTCAGCCTAAATTGAATTTCGTCAAAGTTGCTTAAAGCTCGATATAATGTTTTGTTTCTTCTGAAGCGTCTCTTTTCTGTTTTAGTTATAACTAAATTGATCACGGGATATGTTAAGAAATTTAAAATTGATTTTAATTCGTCTAAGGTGAAATCTCGCTGGTCGATGAACTCGTATTCCAATGTTTCGAAATAGGTCCATGCGGTCTGCTCTTTCAAAAAACCAAAGAGTTCCATGGTCTTAATCAGTAAATCAGAAAAATTCACCGTTTGAAGGGTTTCATCGATAAATGTGGAATTAATTAATCCGCCCTTAAACAAGAGTTGCAATTGTTCATGAGTTATTGGCGAGTTCCGATAGATGTTAAATATTTTCAAAAAATTGCTGGGTTGTATAAGAGTAATATTTAGATATTCCGCCTTTTGAGTCAATTCGGCAGAAATATCATCCTGCTTTCGTGGTATTAGCACGGTTGAGGTCACTTTGAAATTTTTCATAGCCCTGCCGAGTTTTGTCAAATCCAATTCATTCAATTTTATTTTTTGAATGAAAATTATGAAATGCTTTATCGAAGGCGATTCAAAGACTAAGAATTCGGGATTCACTTCAATTTGTTTGAATTCCATGACTTGGAACAATTTTCTTATGATGGCATTAAATTCTTCCTTATCATCCGACACTAGCGCATCTTTTAAATCTTCTATTAGAATTTCTACCGGGAGTTTCAGGCTAACGTAACCAAATTTCATGGCAAAGAATTTCAGTTCATCTTCATCGATATAGAAATTACAGATCTTTGGTAAGACAGCGTATTTATTAACTAACTGTTTAAAATATTCAATCCCCTTTTCATAATTAGCGAGTTCCAGCTTTTCAGAATTTAAGACGTTCTCCTTCTTCGATCTGAAGCGATCAAATAACCCAATGATATGGAATTTTGGATCCGAGGAAAAGCTGGGCTCATGATGGTTAAGGAAATAGAAATACTCATCAATCTCATAAAGCCGCATATGATAGCGAGTCTTGTTGGGAAGATTCTTTAGAAACGAGTATTCAGCACCTCTATTTGCATACTTATTTGTTTTATTCCAGCCATCCTGTTCGAACACTTTTAAAAAATCTTTTACGTTTACCTTTTTTATCTTGCAGCAGATTATCCTTCGATAGGTCTTATACTCTGACGCCATTAATAGAATAATAGAAGAAGGAATTTTAAACCTTTGTTAAATAAAAAAATGTAATAATATTTCAACCCACAACAATTATTATCAGCTAATTTCGTGATCCATTTGGAAATTGGATTTTTTATCGATATTTACTCTTAAAGCGATAGCGTCACCGGCACTAATATGTTTCTAAAAATAAATCATATAAATTACAAATTTCAAAATAGATGGCATTTGATATATAAACCTGAATAATAATCTGAACAATAATCAGCCCCCTAAGTGCATTTGGGGTAAATATAAATATGAGAATTATATACGATAATGTCGTTTTAAGGAATAACAATACTATGAAACTTAACTGATTATTGAATAAATTACTTATTTATCAATAGAATAAGGTGAGAAATTGGAAACAGGGGATAGAATTGGATTAGCGGGATTGATTGTAACAACCGCTGCAGTATTAGTTGCAGGTAGCATGGACTATATAGGCTTTCATGATTTTTTAATTCTTATTACAATGGCCGTTGGTGGAGGTGCTGGAATTATAATATGCATTATTGGCATTGCTAATAATGGTTCAAAATTCGGAATAGGCGGTTTAATACTTTCAAGTGTAGTTTGTGTAGTGGCTGTTCTTGCTTTGTTAGGATTTCTGGGATAACATTCTTATATATAGCGGGATTGTGCAATTCTTTTCTTTATAATTTTCCAAAAGTTATCTACATAAAAAAAGAAGGAGTTATTTATTTTCGAATGATTCCAAAGTAGATTAGGAGTGCTCCAATTAGTACACAGAAATTTAAAGCCGCACCAATCAGGGCATAACTTTCCCCAAAGATGTTTAAGTTATCAATTGTTACGCTGATGAGTGTTATATATAAAAATGCAATACCTATTAAATATCGTCTAAATTTACTCCGCATCTCACTTAATTCTTGATAGAAAGTGAAAGAGAAATAATAAACAGCTACCATTAAAGCAGTGCTAAATGCAAATTCATATAATCCCATAGGGAGAGACCATCTTGGATCATGTGGATCAGTAGATTCAAAATAGACGGCATTTGGAATACAAACTTGAATAACAATCAGGACAATCATCAGCATGATAAGTGCATAAAATTTTTTACGATGGATAATTTCATCTTCACCCTTGGATATAACCAGAATTCCAAGTAATAGTGCGAAAAAACTTATATTTGCAGCTTCAACAGTAACGAGATTAAATACTGTAATAAACGCATCATTCGTAGAAAATAAGTAGAACACATTGAAAAATAATGTCGCTGCTGTTAGCCAGAAAAATAATGCGAAAAAGCGATTTCCCCAGTATTTAGAATCCTTGCGGAGAACTAGAATTCCTAATATAATGAAAATAACAATAACAATTGGAAACGCAATGGCTAGCGTTAGCATTCGTGGTGTTAATCCATTCATTAATTTCAGCCCCTAGTCTAGATTTTGATATAATTCACTTATTCAATTTATACTGATAATTTTTTAAGTTTTATTGAACAAATTTGAAATTAAAGAATAGGATAATCGGATATATAATTGAAGGGATGAACCAATATGGCGAAGGAAGATGACTCGACGAAAAAGGTGGAAATTAAGAAAAAAGATCCTAAAATCGCCGAGGATGATAAGCAACTTTTGGAAAAATATTCGGATAAGGATGAACCGAGTTTATCTATCGACCAAAGAACGATTCTCGAAGCATTACAGAAAAGAAAGACGGTGAAAATGATTACGTTAGAGGTTAACTTAGCATTGAAACCATTAGGAAAGGAATTAATGACCCCAGAAAAGGTAAAGGAAATTTTAAACTCTTTGAAAGATCGAAATATAGTCGTATCAGTTACAGGAGGCGATGGCAATGAATACTGGGTCGATAAAAATTATTTTCGGGAAAAACTTCTCGGAACAGAGCGGCTTTAAGGGATTTAAAGTTTCGTTTTGAGTTCTGAGATACGTTCTTCGCAGAGTATTAGTGGTTCTGTGGGCATGCCATGATCATCATTCCAATCCAACAGACGAATCATATCATCGTCATAATTGATTTCAATTCCATAAATAATGCCTTCGAACACCCCTCCGCCGGAATTGAATGTGAGATCTCCCTCAGGTAAGCATTTGGGAGCATGATTGTGCCCCATAATCAGGTATATTTGCATTAATTCGGTAAGTTTGGCGTATATGAGATTTAATTTTTCTTTATTGTAGAGATCATTTGCTATAGTGCGTTCATGAATCAGTTCAGCCTGGGGATGCTCTTCCCATCCTTCTTCGGGTTTTTTCTTCCCAAACAATTGAGTATCAGTAAAGAATTCTAAGATTGTCCCTATTTTGGTCCAAATCAATCCTTTTCTACTATTACAATCACGATTACGAGGATCAACTTGGTGACCATGCATAATTAAGAAGTCATTTCCAATGACGGCAAATTCGTAGATGTGAATTTGACTTAGTTGAACGTCCCCCCATAAATATTTCTCTATCCGGTCCTTATAGATCCAAAGATTATCATGATTACCTCGAATTTTAACATATCGATTTTCTGTGTGGAATTTTCGCCGCAGATCATAAAGATCAGCGAAATTTTCTCGTTGAAAGGCCCAATGATCATCAAAACTTTTCTTCCATCGTTTTAACCAAAATTCTTCAATGTCGCCTGCTTCGATTAAAGTGTAATTTTTCTGATAATAGTGATTTAAAATATGAGCATACATTTCCTTATTTTGCCAGAAAAAATCTTCCTTATCCCAACTCCAAGCAAATGCGCCCTGATGAATATCGCTGAAAATGACATATTTTCCGGCGGCAGGAAGTGCGCGGGTATTTTTTCTTTTCTTAATTACCTCTAAGTTACAGTAATCTGCGGCTAAAAACTTCGCTATAGGGATTGGTTTTTTAATCTTCTTTTCTAGTTTCGATTCTTTATAGTCAGGATGATTGATGATCCAGTGCCGATCGCATTGATCTGGATCTGATTGACAGGTACAGGGTGTTGATAATAACAAATCGGCGATTTTATTTTGTTTAGAGGCGGTGACCCAAAATCTGAGATTTTTATCAATTTTCTTTTTTAGTGATTGCCGATCCAACGTGATCATCTTCCCTCAATAATAAATAAGAGGAGTTAATTTTTGTGGTATCTTAAGAAACGTTAGAATCTCGTGCGAGTTGCAGAGATTTTGACCTTAGCTTTAGTATTTTCTGCGGCATCTTCTAAGACGACGTATTGTGTTTGACGACCAAGCGTAATTGGTACGTCTACTTCAAATACTTTTTTATCCCAATGTATATCTTGTTCAAACAATGCAACTTCAAGTTCAAGTTCTTTACTATCCCCTTGTTCAAGTTCAATAAATTCCGTCCATAGAGTGAAATCTTGGCGTGCTGTAAAAATTTGATTTTCCATGAGAATGATTTCACCGCGGTCGGGGACTCTCCTAGTCTTATGGCTTCGGTTCACCTTGAAATAAAATTCGCCACCACGTCCTATGTCATAATCTTCCAGCGTTTTTAAGGATAACAGTGATACATTAATATAATAGCGATCCTTCTTCTCGATTTCGAACGTTTCTCCTTTCGCATGGGTATCGCGTCCCATCTTATAGAGTCTTCTTCCCATAATCTTTCAACTCGATATATTTGTAATAAAATCTTTTCATAAGATTTCTTGTTATAGTTCTACAATAGAAGAATTAGTTTTTACTTATTTAGTTTTTTAATTGTTGCCATTAGAATTAATAAGATTAGAGGTTGCAGAGGAAAAGATGTAGAGGAATTTATTAACCTTCATCGAGAAGGGTTAATTTAATCTTATATTCAACGCATTCCATACCGGCATTAATCATTGCCATGCGATCTTTATCAGTAAGGTATCTACATTTTCGTCTTGGATGGTATTCATCATAAAAGCGGCATGTATCACATAGAATTTCGGGTTTTTTTGGTTTTACTTCTATAGGTTCTGGTTTGGGCGCAGGTTTTGGCTTTGGTTTTGGTACTTCTCGGACAACTCGCGTTACTTTTACCTTTTGAACTCGTGATTCACTCGTAATACTTAAATGTCGCAAGTAAAAAATGAAGCCTCCAAACCCACATAACGCTATTCCAACGGAGATTACTGGAATTAAATCAGCGGGGCCTAGGATTAGGCTCAGAATAATTAGAAACACTCCAACACAGATCATACCTACAGAGGCAAACCATTTTCCAAGTTCATCCATGTTTTCAATCACCCATTGGGTTGAATCACATTTTTTAATGACATAATTATATTTCAATTAATGTATATATTGTTTTTTGATTTTGCAAAATTTTTACAAGCCGATTTGGATGGAGCCCATTGACAATATAGCAGGACCGTTGGTATTGTTTAAGAAGAGATGGGAGATAGTTATCAATACAGGTATGAAAAGCAGAGAGGTTATGAGTCTTTAAATCAATTTTTTCGATTAATTGCACATCCTCAAGATGGGATTGTTTTGGATCACGTGTGTAAATACCATCAACATCCTTAAGTAAGATGAATTTTTGTGCTTGAAGCAATTCAGCCAAATAAGCAGCAATAGAATCACTCGTGACATCCCATGAATGAGGTAGAGGGTCATGCTTGAACATATGTTGAAATGGCATAAAAATAGGAATTTTAGAGGTTTCAGTAACTTTAGAGAGCTCAGATATGGTAAAGACAGGTACGCCTAATTCTAAATGTTCAAGTAACAGAAATCCTAGAATATTTTCAGTTAGGATTGCCATCCAATGAGCCGTATCATCCGAAAGTTGGTAAGTTTTATAATAGTTGCGAACTAAATTTGCGTAAGCACCCCCTCCGGGTAAAATAACAAAGGAGAATTCCTTGATAAGTCCATCTAGTATGTTACATAACTCTTTGATAGAGTTTTGCTGGAGAACACTCCCACCTATCTTAATAACAGCATCCATTGGTCATGTCGCCTCGTATTCTTCTGCTAGGAGGAGAGCTATCGCCACCGCAGGGGAGGCGACCGCCCCTTTTATCCCTAATTTTTCCTGTAAATCAAATATTTGTTGGAAGCCTATCTTTTTAGCAATTTTTTTGGCAAGAAAATCACGACCAAGGCCTGTCACAACAATAGGCACTGTTAAATCATAATCTTCGCGAGAGGTTAGTACCTGTCTTAGTCCTTCAGCGATTTGATCTAATTGGCGTTCATAGAGGTAGTTGGCTATTTCATATAATTCGCTTTCAGAAATAAGCTCAATATCTGCGCAAATAATACGAGCGAGCCGTGCGAGTGCGTCCTGATTCGTCTTCTGCCTGCCATCCGCCGTGTCACAAGAATATTCATCTGCGGTAATATGGTTGAGGAGTAAATGGACATCAGCGATGAGGGCAAATTTTTCAAAAGAAATTGGGCAGATTTTTCCACGGATGGGAACTTTGTGGGCAATAGAGGGAATCGTAGATCGAAGAGCCCCTGTGTATATAAGTTCGCCATTCAATAACCGGTCCATATCGGTCTTTCCTATAGTATCAGGTATGCCATCAGCAATGGGAATGATATCAGTGGTTGTACTTCCTATATCTAATAGAAGACATTTAGGAAATTTTCTCCCAACAAATAACGCAGTAGCAACCCAGTTTGCTGACGCAACAGCCATGTAATCCTCCAATGCCTCTGTTATTGATAAGAATTTATTGTAGATACTAATAATTTTTTTCGGAATTTGAGGAAAAATTTTTGAAAATGTGGTTAAAATGTGCGTTACACCCTCTTTTTTAGTGAAATACGCGTCAGAAACTTCCGCAGTTAGAGTAATACCACATAACTCAATTAAGTGATCTCCTGCTAATTCCGTAATCATCTCCTGTAACAATTTTGGAAATTCTTCAGGATTATGAAGCCACATCGGGTGATATTTTGAACAAATTTTTATGTCAAAATCTGTTTTTGAAGAGTGAGTTATGAATGCCCCTTTAATATTGACTCCGCCAACATCGAAGCCCATAATATTTACCATTCTTTCATCACAATCTTATTTTTTTTACAAGTTTCCGAAGGGTAATTGTTTCGCATTTTCTTTAAATGATATTTTGCTCTATTAGACTCTATAGATAACGCAATCAATAAAATTTAAAAAATCTCGCTCATTAGAATGATTAAAATTTAAGAAACATTTTTGAGGTGATGAAGTGGGTAAAAAGAAAATTCAGAAAAAAGCGGAAGAATTAGGTTTAAATAAACTTCCTTTAACAGTACTATATGCACGGCCAAAAAGAATTGGTAACAGTGGAACCATAATAGAGCATTTGAGCGGTCTAGTGCCCGGTCTTTTAATTCCTTCGAAAAGAATTGCCGATACTTCGGTAATTATGTTCAACTATTTTCATAGTGATGTGAAAGATCCTTCCTTTGATTACGATAAGGATGAAGGAGCACGAACCAAAAAGTACTTTTACTTAGCCCCTGAATCGAATTTATATGTGGAAGTAATCGATAATGTTCAAGGATTTCTCATAGATTTAGCCAGCAATCACGTAATTCAAATTAATATTTATAGTGATAATGAGGAATACAAAAAAGCCATCGCAAATGTTATAAACGACACCTATAAAGATGGGATTCTTGCCCATATCAAATGGAAGAAAATAGAGAAGAAGTATAAGGTCAAACAAGAGGATTGCATCGCTACTTGGAATAGGTTGCTTCAAAATTAATTTTTTTCTTACTATTTAATAAGATTTTTTTTTTTTATAGAAGCCTGCATGTAATTTTTAAGGAGAACTACGATACCTTCTAGTCGAATAATTAAACTCCCTTCTTTTCATGAAAATGATTCTATTTTAAAAGTTTATACATGGTGGAAGAAAATGAGTACAGTAGTTATTGTTGGTGGTGTTGCAGGTGGAGCAAGTGCAGCAGCCCGATTGCGTAGATTAAGTGAAGATGTAAAAATTATTATGCTCGATAAAGGACATTATGTTTCATTTGCAAATTGTGGACTTCCCTATTACATTGGTCAGGTAATACGTGATCGAAGGGCATTAGAGTTAGTTAGCCCCTCAACATTTCAGAGAAGATTTAATATTGATGCACGGGTTAACCATGAAGTTCTTTCGATTGATCGACAAAAGAAAACAGTTTTGGTTAAGGATTTAATAAAGGGAGGCGATTATTCACTCTCATATGATTATCTCATTTTATCACCTGGAGCCGAACCAATTAGACCCCCATTCCCGGGAATCAACGAGGTACCAGTTTTTTTGCTAAGGACAATACCAGATGCGGAAACCATAAGAGAATATATTGATAAGAATAAACCTCAACATGCAATAATCGTAGGGGGCGGATTTATTGGATTAGAAATGGCAGAGAATTTGAGTGAAAGGGGGATTTCTGTAGAGATCATTGAAATGCTCGATCAGGTCATGCCACCACTCGATAAGGAAATGGCTCAATTCATCCATAAAGAATTGATTTTAAATGAGATTCGCCTAATTTTAGAGGATCCTGTAGATACTTTCGGAAGAACAAGCGAAAATAGACCTTATGTGAAAACAAAAAGTGGAAAAATAATTGAAACGGATGTAGTTATTTTAACAATTGGAGTAAAACCCGAAACGAATCTAGCAAAAGCAGTTGGTCTAGAATTAGGATCAAAGGAACATATCATTGTTAATAAACATATGCAGACTTCTGATCCTTCAATATATGCGGTTGGAGATGCTGTTCAAGTTATGGATTTCCAGACAAATCAACCAATTGCTATCCCGTTAGCAGGCCCTGCTAATAAACAGGGGCGAATTGCAGCCGATAACATAAGTGGGCGAAAAACGGAATATAAGGGGATTCTAGGGGCAGCGGTGGTAAAAGTTTTTAATATTACAGTTGCTACCGTGGGACTATCTGAAAAGGCTTTAAAAAATACTAATTTTCAATACGAGAAAATATACCTCCATCCACCTAATCATGCTGGCTATTATCCGGGAGCGATTCCCATGGCCTTTAAACTGATATTTGAAAAACCTTCAGGGAAAGTCTTGGGTGCCCAGATAGTTGGAGGCCCAGGAAGTGAAAAAAGGATTGATGTAATTTCAACCTTAATAAAAATGGGGGGAACTATTTTTGATTTAGAGGAATTAGAATTAACTTACGCCCCACCCTATGGATCTGCAAAAGATGCAGTAAATCTAGCGGGCTTTATTGCTGCAAATACGCTTCGTGGTGACCACCCAATTTGGCATTGGCATGATTTAAATATGATTAAACAAAAGAAGGGTCTTCTTTTAGATGTTAGAACACCTAGGGAATATACTAGAGGAACCATAGAAGGCGCAGTCAATATTGCGGATCTAGAACTCAGACCAAGAATAAAGGAGATTCCTAAGGAAAAACCAATTTATATCTTTTGTGCCGTCGGGTATCGAGGATATTTAGCAGCAAGAACTCTTCTACAACATGGATATAAGGAAGTTTATAATTTATCAGGAGGTTTCGCAACTTATAAAATGGCAACTATGACAATAGATGAGCTCCTCAACATCTACTCTATTCCTTAAAAGATTATAAATTGATAATTTGGCATAAAAAAGGATATCTTTGTGAAGAGAAACTTATCATAATGATTAAAATTTATAAGTTCGACTAAGGTGAAATAGTTTATGAGTCATTGGTCTGAAAAGGAACTAAAACTGCTCAAAAAATTGGTTAAAAAGAAGAAATCAATAAAAATCATTGCTGAGAAGTTCAAAAAGAAAGGATTTAATAAAAATATTTTCGAGATCCTCTCAAAGGTCCGTTCTCTTCCAGAGTTACGGCACTATTATCAAGATAGCGAATGGAGCTTAAATGATCTGGACAGATTAGTAGAACTTATAAAAAAACGAAAAAAACCGCTTGAATTGTAATTAAACCCAATTTTCGTTGAGATTGATTAGGAGAAAAAATTATGAATAAGTATCTTTTTAACAATATCCATGAAAGAAATTCAAAAGAACGAAATGGTCTTATTTTTTGATTTGCAGGATGATTACAAATATCAACCCCCAGAAATAAAAATCCCAATTAGGTTCCGTGTCTTGAACCGAAGTCCAAAGTCATATTTGCTCACGTTCCGAATGCGATTCTCTACAAGTATGGGAGTCAAGGTTGTGGAAGAATTTAAGGAGACTGCTACAAAAAAAATTCTTCCAGGTGATGATTATGAAGCAGAAACACAATTAATAGTAGATAAGAAGGGAAAACACTGGATCCTTCTCACTGGATCATTCAGTACTACGAATAAAGACCGTACTTTTCAAATAAAACTCCCTTTTCAAGCTAAATAGTAAAATTTTATGTAGTGTTCTTTAAGAGGTAATAGAATTGGTTCGAAATTTGATTGATCTCTCAAAAGTTTTACCAATTTCACGCGAAAAAATAAAGAAGTATATCCGTTGTACACACCTCTGGAAAGCAATATCCCCCATTCCGGAAAAGGATATGAAATTTGAATTCATTAATGATAATTTAATTCACCAAGATGTCAATTATACATTCACGATTGGGCTAACAGGTCTAATAAAACACACTGCTCACATTGTGCAGGATGTACAATTCGAAGAACAAGGGGATGAATATATACTTACGGTCGTAAAAAGCACTGAAGTTGCAAAATCGGAGGTGCGTGTTAAAATAGAAGATATGGGGGATAAAATCAATATTAAAGTATCGCTTATCCAACTTTATTTCAAACGAGGGGTCCTAGAACTCGTTGGAAGGCGAATTGTCATCAATCGATTTCGGGGGGAAATCAGAAAGCTATTGAAAAAGGCGGCACGAAAACTTCGCGATGGATCCTTAGACCCTATCTTGAAGAAATGTGACGAGGAACTTGAAAAGGCTAATCAGGAGTAAAATTAAACCATGGAATAAAAATAATAACAAATTTTTAGATATTTTTACTTCTTGACTCATTTTATCGTTATAAGAATGTTTCGAGGAATCAGTTTAGAACACAATCGTTTTAGGACTGCAAGAAAAATGCCGCGTAATCTCTTTGATGTATCAAAAATCCTACCCATTACTTTTGAAAAGGTAGAAAAATATATCACCTGCAAATATTTAATTGAGGCGCTATCCCCTATTCCAGATATCAAATTCGAGTTTCTCAATGAGGAGAAAACACGAGTTCACCACGATACATATTATACCTTCACGATCGGATTAACCGGGCTCATTAAACATACAGCGCATCTTGTTCAAGATATTCGATTTGAGGAATTAGAGGACGAGGAAAAAACCTATAAAATCATAGTTGAAAAAAGTAATGAAGTGGAGAAATCCGAAGTACGGGTAAAAGTGGAGGATATGGGGGATAAAATTAATGTCAAAGTCTCGTTGATTCAACTTTATTTTAAGTCTGGAGTTTTGGAGTTAGTAGGGAGAAGAATCGTCATCAATCGGTTTCGGGCTGAGGTCGTAAAAGTGTTAAAGAAGACTGCGAAGAAGTTGCGGGATGGATCCTTGGAACCTATTTTTCAGAAATGTGACGAGGAATTTGCGAAAGAGGGTTCAGACCAGTTATATTAGTTTAAATCATAATAACGTTTTTATTTCCATTTGCTATTTCTTAAGAAAAGGCGATCTTTATGTTATATGAAATTAGATGGCATGGACGAGGTGGCCAAGGGGCCATTACCGCGGCTCAAATCCTTGCTGAGGCTGCCTATTACCATCATGATTTATATATTACAGCATCTCCATCTTTTGGAGCAGAGCGTCGAGGAGCTCCTATTACGGCTTCAACTCGTATTGCTGATGAGAAAATCCAATTACGATCTCAAATTGTAAATCCCGATATCGTTATTGTTTTAGATGAGACTCTGCTAAGGGATGTGGATGTGACCGCTGGTATAAAGCCAGGCGGGCTAATAATAATCAACTCATCAAAAAATCCCGAGAAATTAAAACTAAGGGGAAATTTTAGA
Source organism: Candidatus Helarchaeota archaeon (assembly GCA_013375405.1). The sequence goes on along the minus strand of JABXJU010000005.1, from coordinate 7,642 downwards.
GTAGTTACTGCTGATGCGACAAAAGTCGCTGTGGATCTAGATTTACGGGCGGCCGGATTACTCGTTACGAATACTACAATCCTCGGTGCAGTGGTAAAAGCCACAGATCATGATCTGGGAATCTCACTTGAGGATATTCAAGAAGTAATAAAACGCCATTTTCCAGGTCCCACTGGTGAGAGGAATGCCGAGGCTGCCCAAAAAACCTATGCAATTACAAATGTGTGAAGTGAAAGAAATTGGGGAAAGATAAATTAAAAGATATTGAAGTTCCAATATGTTCAGTATCAGTCCCGATTGAAGGCGAGGGTGGTCGCACAGGTAGTTGGCGGACAGAGCGACCAGTATTGGATCCCTCAAAATGTGCCACGGTGAAGCAGAATAAACTAGTTTGCCTGAATTGTTGGCTTTATTGCCCGGAAGGAACGGTCTCTCGGACGATTCCTCCCAAAATTAACTACAGATATTGTAAAGGATGCGGTATCTGCGCAGAAGAATGTCCATCGAAGGCTATTACAATGAAGGATGAATCGAATTTTGAGGAATGAAAATGGCTGAAAAATTAGTTTTAAATGGAAATCACGCGGCGGCACACGCTTGCAAAGGAGCTCGGGTTCAAGTTATCGCAGCGTACCCCATTACGCCACAAAGCCCTGCTACTGAATTGTTGTCCCAATTCGTCGAAAAGGAAGAACTTAAGGCAAATTATGTTTGTGTAGAATCAGAACATAGTGCGATGACCGTTTGTATTGCAGCGAGTTCAACTGGGGCACGAACCTTCACGGCGACTTCTGCAAATGGCTTGGCGCTCATGCATGAACAACTGCACTGGGCCGCTGGTGCGCGCTTGCCGATTGTCATGGCATGCGTGAATCGGGCTATGGCAGCACCATGGAACGTTTGGACTGATAATCAAGATTCGATTTCTCAGCGTGACACTGGTTGGATGCAATTATATTGTGAGGACAATCAAGAGATTTACGACACCATCCTTCAAGCATATAAGATTGCAGAACAGCTCTATTGTCCAGTAATGGTCTGTTATGATGGGTACATCCTATCCCATACACTTATGACGGTTGAAACCATTGACCAAAAGGCAATTGATGACTTCCTGCCGTCCTTTAAACCGTATGTTGCACTTGATCCAGACGATCCGAAGGTCCTCAATTTGGTGACATTCCCCTGGATCCGTCATGACCATCCGGATATTGAAAGATTTGGCGGGTATCCAGAGATCCGGTATAAATTACAGCAAACACTAAGGTCTTCATTTGATGTAATTCAAAAAGTTGATGAGGAATTCGGCGAGAAATTTGGTCGGCGGTACGGATTCTATAAGGAACATGGGTGTGATGAAGCGGATTACATTATGTTGGCGATGGGGTCATTAGCAGCAGAAGCAACAGTCGCGGCGGATATATTACAGGAAGAAGGACATAATGTAGGGGTATTAAGTCTCAAGCTTTTCCGTCCATTTCCTTCGGAGATCTTAGCTTCCTACGCGCAGCAATCATCTGCGTCGACTTTTATCGTTATCGATCGAAATATAAGTTACGGTTATGAAGGTGCCGTTTGCACTGAATTTAAGGCAGCACTATATACCCATCATGTCCAGAAAAATGTTCATGGGTATCTGCTCGGCATTGGAGGGCGTGATGTGAATGTAGATCAAATCCTAGAGGTTGCCCATAAAACGATAGATGCTATTAACAAAGGGCAGGTTGATAAAAAAACAGAATGGATAAATGTAATGAAGTGATGATCATGCCAGAGAAAATATTAGCCCGAGATTTACCTGAAGAAGAACTCATTCATATGGGAACCCGTGCCTGCAGTGGTTGTTCTTTTGCCTTAGCTTATCGATTTGTCTTGAAAGCCCTTGGGAACCGTACAATTGCTTGTACGCCTGCCAGTTGTAGCACGGTACATGCAGGGATGTATCCGGTTTCAAGTTTACAGATTCCGATGTTGAATACTGCCTTCGAATCTACTGCTGCCGCATTAAGTGGGATTCGGGCGGCTCTTGATATTTTAGGAAAGGAAGATATTAACGTGCTCGGTTGGGCCGGTGATGGTGGCACGGTTGATATCGGAATACAAGCATTATCTGGAGCTGCTGAACGGGAAACTGATATGATTTATGTCTGTTATGATAATGAAGCCTATATGAATACCGGAGTGCAACGGAGCGGCTCAACTCCTTATGGAGCTTTTACTACTACTACACCAACTGGAAAACGTCAAAAACGGAAAAATATGCCAGCGATATTAGTAGCTCATGGTGTACCCTATGTTGCGACTGCAAATCCATCATATCCAATTGACTTATACCAGAAGTTTAAGAAAGCAAAAGATGAATTTAAAGGAAATACTCGGTATATTCATATTATAGCCCCCTGTCCGCCTGGGTGGGGCTTCCATACCAAAGATATGATCAAGCTTGGACGCCTGGCAACAGAATGTGGGATTTGGCCGCTCTATGAATTTATTGAAGGGAAACTGGTCTTATCAAAAATAACGCGTGAACAAGTCGAAGGAAAGAAAAAACGGAAGCCTGTTAAAGAATATTTTCTGGCCCAAACTCGATTCCGAACGCTTACCGATGAAGATACCTCAAAAATTCAGAGTGATATTGACAAACAATTTGAATTATACAAACGATCTCTATGAAGAACTTTAAAATAATTGAAATTAAGTCCTCTTCTTATGTTTCACTACAAACGGAAAAGTTCTTACCTATCCAATTCAAAAAAGATAAATAATGTTTCCCCCTTTCAATGCATAGAGATGACTACAGTGATCAAAGTCAAGATAAATTTTATGAGCATTTTGGGGGAGATGATCGGAGTTCATGAAGCTATAATTGAACTCCCTGAAAATAGTACATTTAAGAATTTAATAGAACAAATTAAAGAAACGTATGGGAAAAAATTCCCAAAACAACTCTATAAGGACGGAGAATTTCAATATATGCATCTAATGCTGAATAGACGCGATATTTATGAGCAGAAAGACGCAGATCATCCCCTCAAAGACGGTGATGTTCTCTACTTCATACCACCCATTGGTGGCGGTTAATTTTCCTTCTTTTTAACAAGCACAGTTACAGCCGCATTTGCGATAATCATTTCATTAGACGTATCTCCTAATTCTGGTATTCGAATACCTGGCACCACCATGCCTCCTTTTTCTACGACAAGTTCTTTATTCCCAAACGGAACTGCTTTCAAAACGCGTTTTTCATTTACTTGTTCGGGATAGGGAACGGCAATTAGAATATGCACATAGAAATCTTCTAACTGCTGAAGATGGCAGATCTCAGTTAACCCGACTAAACAATTATTTGAAATGGCATCTTTAATGGCTTTCTGGGCAGCCTTCGTTGCATCCTGGCCGTGCTGATCCACGCCCATGCCGATTTGAATCACAAATTTTTTCAAATCTTTATCTTTCATATTTATTCATATCCATTTTATTCTGATAATTACATACGCTTAAAAATATGTCAATAGATAAAAAAACTTCCTTCAATTTGTCGAAATAAAAAAAAAGAGATAGGAGGAGGAGGATTGTAGATTATTTCTCTGTACTCCATTTGAGAAACAGATGATAAGTTGTGAGGGCAATAGACCCAAGCAGGAGGCTCAAGCTTAGTGTAAAGATTCTGGCGAAGGTATCATAGTAATCAGGAGCGGGGGAGCCTAGAAAAGGAATGGAGGAGATTGCAAGGATGAATAGTCCTGCAGCGCCAATAGTGAGAGAAAGGAAATTCCATAGTTCATTCGTGTCTCCATTACGCCAATCTTTGAAACGATAGATACCTCTGATAACTAGAAAGGCACCTAACGCTAGCGCAGATATTATGCATAGAACCACTATTGCAAAAAGTCCGCCTTGACTCATGTAGTTTCCTCCTTTGATAACCATAATTCACGTATAAAGAGATAAATCGTTAGTCCAGTAGCCACTGCACCTAGAATGCCTAATAGATACATTGATCCAAAATATAATCTACCACTACCACCGAATGGAATTGATAAGAAACCTAAAGTAAGGATCACTAATCCACCAGCTGCAATTGAATAAATTATAAACCGTAGTAGGTACTTCTTTTCGCCTCTTCTCCATAATAGAAAGCTAAAGATTGCTTGATGTAAGAATAAGACCGCTGCGATGGCCGCAACCAGGAGCATCGGTCCTTCCTCGAAGAAAGTCTCCATATCGATTTCAAGTAGGTATTAAACTCATTTTCAGTTCCCTTATTTCTTCAATTTATGTAAGGTATGTAATAAATGGAGAGTTCCTTTTGGTTTTAAAAGATATCGTTAAAAATTAATTTCATCTTTCCTCGCAGTTATTTGGATAGCTATCGTGAAAATTTTCTTAGATGGATTTTATCTTAAAAAGTATCTTAACACTTCTAAAAAAAAGTAGTATCTATCAAAATCATGCCAATTATGATTCTATTTTTAGTCTTTTTATTATATCTTCAGATAAGATTTGATATTTTTAATCTATTATCCTTGCTCCTTTAAGGGAAACTTTCCAAAGGTCTGGCCTACTCGTATTAGTGTTTTGATATTTTCGGGTGGAGTGCCTGGTGCGATATCACACCCAGTACTGAGAATGAACTTACCACCAGGGGCGCCATTTTGAATGCACGCTTTCGTAGCAGCCTCTACCTCATTAGGAGTGCCTCGGCGCATTATACCAGTCGATACATTCCCCAACAAACAGAGGAATTTTTTACCAATTTCCTCTTTCGCCGCATGTAGGTCAACCTGATCAACACTAAAAATCAAAATTGGAGAAATCTTACTTACTATTTTAACAAGATTTTGGGATTCACCACACACGTGAAGGAGAAACGCCGGTGAATTAACCTTTCTTGTGATTTTTTTAATATAAGGCATAGCAAAGTCTTGGAAGAATTGAGGAGAAATACATGTGGAGGAAGCTGTTGGCTCTGCAAGGCCAATACCTTGAACACCCGCGTCAATTTGAGCGTTGCAAAAATCTATTATAGTATCGGTACAAGCAGCGAGGACTTTATGTACAAGATCTGGATTTTTTATCATGTTTCGCATTAAGTTTTCCACGCCCCAGACAGATCCAGCTGCAGTAATTGGACCTTCACACCCACCGAAATTTAAGTCCCCTTTTCCACTAAAATTTTGTGCAAATACATTCCCAGCCTTAATTACCTGAGGCATCCGACCATCTCGTAGAGGATCTCTCGATTCTAATTCGTCAATTCCTTCAAATCCTTTAATTGCTGGTATTTCATGAATTGGAATAACATCAGGCATATAGGTGAGAGTCGCTCCAAACGCTTCTCCTATAACGTTTAAATCAATGATTGAGATAACAAAGGGAATTTTAAATCGGCGTGCTAAATACATTTGCGCCTCAGCTATCTTTTGGCCATCTTTCATGATTTGAGGAGCGGGAATACCCGTATGCTTATGATATTCATTGATAGAATATCCTAAAATTATCGGGAATGTGGGAATGGTGGCGCCCGGTTTTCCCATAATACCGTCTAAGATATCCGGAACTTGTTGAAGTAACTCCATTACGGATTACCTCCTGAAAAATAAGTATTCAATAATTTTATCGCGGATTTGGCATCTTCGATGTATATTGCCCCGATCTCTTCCGCAAATTTCTCGTCTGTAGCTGCACCACCGATGATGACCTTCATTTTCTCGCGAAGACCATGTTTCTTTAACAGATCCATAACCTCACGCATACTCTCGAGCGTAGGAGACATTAGAGTTGAAAGGGCTAAGACCTCGGCATGATGTTCCTTAATCGCTTCAATGAATAGTTCAGCCATTACATTCCGTCCCAGATCAACAACCTTATAACCAGCAGCTTCCAAAAAGAGCTTCACGATATTTTTACCAATATCGTGAATGTCTCCCCGAACAACACCACAAATTACAGTAGCTTTAGGTTTCCGATCAATAGTTAAATGTGGTTTAAACACAGCAAGGGCTTCGTAGAGTGCGTCTGCAGCTACTATGATTTCTGGAAGAAAATATTCGCGTTTATCATACAGTTCCCCCACGACGTTCATGCCTTTATTTAAACCATTGATAATTGCATCATTCAAATCTATAGACTTCTGTTCGACTATTTGATTTGCTAAAACAATCGCCTTTTCGGCATCTCCATGAATGACAGCTTCGGAAATATCATCTAAAATTGTGATAATGACCACCTACAACTTATTTTCGATAGATTCCGTGTTTATGTGCAGAGTCGATAATAGTCTTAACATTTTCGAATGGGGCATCAAGGGGGACTTCGCAACCACTACTCAAAATAAACCCCCCGCCTTCACCGACAGTATTAATTAGACTTATACACTCTTTTTCGATTTCATGCGGAGTTCCCATTCGCTGTAGTGTAGAATTGACATTTCCCATTATACAATAGTTGTCACCGCAAATTTCTTTCGCCTTTTGCATGTCCGTATTTTCTAGTTGGAGAGTATAAACCCCCTTTTTAGTGGGCAGAAACTCGTTAAAGAGTTCCAACATGGGAGTCCAATCGGTGTCGAAATGGAAATTGATTTGAAAATCATCGCGGACTAGAATCTCAATCATTTTCTTGAGGCTTGGAAAAAAAAGGTCTGCACTCATCGCAGGCGAGATAAAGCTGGATGATCCGCGGACACCACCAATGAAAACGCGTTTCGGCCCTTTTACTTGTGAATACATGAACTCCGCGGCAGCCGCTAATCCTGGTGCAAGAAAATCAGCACATTCTTTTACTTTATCAGGATGTCTACGCAGATCGATAAGGAAATTTCGGACACCCCGGAATTGAGAAAGCAGATCAAAAGGAGTTGTACACGTTGCTGAGATAAATGTATGAACTTGCCGTTCACGATTCCAATATCTTACTTCTTTCTTCATTTTTGACTGAGTGGCAAATATATCATTGAAATTAAAATCTTTTGGGCGTTTCAACCAAGGAATAATTCCTTCATCAATAATTTTATCGTAGTCCTCAGGCTCCATCAGGGGATGCTCGTGCAATTGTGGGGGCAAATTCGGAAAAAATTCCCAATCAAAAAAGAGGCGAGAATGAGAGGAAAGAAATGGGCTATTATACATCAGCCCAACGCCCGGAATAAAGGTAATCATGTCTAATCCATTATATAAATCAAATACTTTTCTTGCTGCTTTTTGTGCAATTTCAAAATTAAATAAAAAATCCTTAACCGAAACATTTGCAATACTAGCTGCATGAATCGCGATCATTGGGGCAGCTGGAACACGATCTGCTTGTTTTACGGCTAATGCGGCTTCAATACGTTCTAAGGAACTTATTGTATCCTCATTCATCGGATTCTTCTCCTATCAATCGAGTTTCAATTACTGGAGCATCTTGAATAGCCTTAAAAAATTTCGCTAAGGAAAATGTTTCCTCATTCTTTCCATAGAATAATTTCCCAATGTCACGCATCATGCGCTCTTGATCGATCTTCGCCATTTTTATTACCACGTTTCATTAACTTGTATAAATTTTCAATATCATTCGAACTGTAACACTAAAACTTATAAAAATATATAAAAAGTTCTAAAAAGCTAGTAGGCAAAATGCGCAATTTGGAGAAATGCGCAAA
>JABXJU010000280.1 GCA_013375405.1 Candidatus Helarchaeota archaeon | reverse complement strand
GCGTTCCAACAAAGGGAGCATTGACGTCTTTAATTGACTGATTTTACGATTCCGTCTTTTATTATAAGAAAAGGTCTGCTCGAAGGACAGACCCTCAATAATCAGCCCTTTTCCCTTATTCAAACAATAATGAATGACTTTATCCAGCTTGAAACTCGTGTAATCATCACGTCGTCCTTTGCGATAGGAGTGCAAGTTCCGAAACCTGATGGATTGGTAGCTCAAAAACCTCCCATCGCGATCCACGTTCACCAGTGCGAGGCAGTTATGATTAAAATCAAGCCCGATGCCCCCGTTCTCAAAGGCACATGTAATTGCCGGGGTGGGCGATTCGTAGGACACGTGGGCGTAGTATCGTAATTCACCCTTCACCACCTTCCGTTTAACAACGACCGTGTATTTATCCACTTGTAAAATTTCGCGTAATCGGGGGGCTTGGTTGGGATTCACAGAAAACGGGATGAGTAACCATTTCTTCTCTTGTTTTTTGCTAAACGTCCTGATTTTTAAGCGGCGCATCGGTAAGACTTTTAAATTAAGATTCTTTAACCCATATTGCACCTTCCCAATGCAGGCAAAGGACGCATCCCGCCTGACGCGAAACTCTTCTCGTAATAAGTGCCCTAAAAGGCGCTTCCGAAACAATGGTTTCATCCCGAAGACGATTGGTTTGAGGGATAAATTCGTCACTCGATTTTGTAGCGATGAGAGGAGTGCATATAATCCTCTTAAACGCCTATCCTGTGGGTTCTTCTTTTTCGTGTTAGCTATTTTATTTTTCACCACTGCGAGTTTATGGCGAAGATACTGGGCTTTTTTCTGTACCCACGTTTTCTGCTGTTCCAGTTTTGTCTTATTCTCTATCATAATGGTATTGACGTAGGGGTTATTGTGGCACACCTGCATCAATTTCTGTTGAATTTCCGGTTCTCCGTTGAAGAGGAGCTTATAACCCTTGCGCTTGACCCGATTATAAATGGTGAAGATTTCGTTAAGTAGGTTTGTTTGTGATTTAGAGGGGTGTAAGCGAAAAATGGTCGTGGTGAGCATACTCGTATTCCCATCAATCTAAGACGAACTTCTTACGAAATATAGCCAAGGGTGCGGTATAAAGGTTCGCACATAAAATGCGCAAATGTCGCTTTTGCGCAAATTCAAATAGGTGATGAATTTTCAGGATGCTTTAAGATTTGCTTAGTTTGTGAGCTCTATTTCCACCCTCGGCGTTTCCCATACAATCGGCTACTGAAATAGACTATGATTGCAAATCATATCATCGAAAATTTCCTATAATCGCTTTTATATAGCCTTCGTTACTCCAATTTCGGAGTGTCTGTTGGATTTGCTACTTCCTTCATTCGCATTAGATTGGCGGTAATCATTGATCACTACTAGAATAAAATAAAATAGAACTACTAAAAATATTAAAAATAGATAAAAATTTGAGGCTTGATGAGAAATGCCAGCAATTGTTTATTTTACAGACGCGAGAGCGTTACATAACAATGAATCGTTTGTTGCGAAAACCATTGCATTATTTAATAAGGCGAATTTTGATCAACTCTTTGAACCTGGCGATTATGTGGCAGTAAAGTTGCATATGGGCGAGTACAATAATACTGGGTATATTCGTCCAGTTTATGTTCGTGCCATTGTAGAACGTATAAAACAAGCGGGAGGTATTCCTTTCGTAACGGATACTTGTACTTTACCATATCATCCTTGGGCTGCCCGCACAAATCCTATCGACCATCTAAAAACTATTGCGCGAAATGGGTTTACAATGGCGAGTGTAGGCGCGCCTATAGTAATTGCGGATGGATTTGGAAATGATGATATTCTTGTAGATTTGCCAGAGGGCTTATTACTAAAGGAACAATATATTGCGAGTGGATTTGGACAAGCTAGTGCAATGATCCTGCTTTCCCATTTCAAAGGTCACATGATGGGAACGTTTGGGGGGGCGATAAAAAATCTTGGAGTTGGATGTGCTTCTCTACGAGGGAAATTCAATTTACATCTCGCTCGACATCCAACCTACGGACTTCATAAATTTGCTTTTAACCCCTCGTTTTGTAAAGGTAAAGAATGTAAAGATGCTGCTCGGTGCGAGGCATTATGTCCAACTAATGCATTAAAAGTAACAGAAACAGGATTAGAATGGGATCGAGATAAATGCTGTGGTTGTTATGCCCATCTCTTTGCAACATTAGGCTGTGGAACTTTCACAACGGTTGAACAATTAGATTGGCTCGAGGCCACTTCTGTGGCGATCGCTGATTCTGCAAAAGCTGCTCAAAAACTCATGGGAAAAGATCATGTTGGATTTATCAATTTCGCGTTAGATATCTCTCCTTGGTGTGACTGCATGTCTTGGACAGATGCGCCAATTGTACCCGATATAGGTATCATTGCATCCACAGATCCCGTTGCATTAGATCGTTGTTGTCTTGATAAGGTAACGGAAAGTCCCGGGATGCTCAATTCAGCTGCAGAATCTAAAGATGTAATAGACGCCGGTATTCCCAAAATGAGTGCCTGTGGAAGTTTTTTAGGTGTTTCTGAGAATATTCAGGTTAACACGGGAGTAGACAACGGGCTCGGTGAATTAAAATACACTATTAAGAAGGTGACTTCATTACCAAGCAAGGACATGGATTCCTACGGACTATACATAGATTCAGGTTATGCAGGAATTAATATGGGACGACTGTTTTCAAAAAGGTCAATATTTCCGAACCCCAAGGCGGATGATGGTGGATTTAAACGGGCGAAAAAGGTTGATTTTGGACCAGTTCGAATTAGGAGGGAATAGGATGGCAAAGCAAGGATACATGGAAAAAATTGCCAGAATAAATCTCTCAGATGGCTCCATTAAAATAGAAGAAAAAGACGAGGATTTTGCAAAGACATATGTCGGTGGCAGTGGATTTGGCGCTCGATTCCTTTACGATGAAATCCCTCCTGAAACCGATCCCTTATCAGCGGATAACAAAATCTATTTCTTCACTGGACCGTTTGTCGGCACTCGCGCCCCAAGTGCGGGCCGGTTTATGGTTATCTCCAAGAGCCCTTTAACGGGTATGTATGGCGAGGCGAATTGTGGTGGTAATTGGGGCCCCATGCTTAAGTTTGCAGGTTTTGATGGGGTTATTTGTGAAGGAAAGGCCGAAAAACCAACGTATCTTTGGATAAATGATGGAGAAATCGAATTCAAAGATGCAACGGCACTCTGGGGAAAAGATGCAATAGAGGCTGAGGATTTAATCAAGAAAGAATTGAATGATAAAAAGGTGACTTTTGCAGGAATCGGACAATCTGGCGAAAGACTAGTGAAAATGGCTGCAATTATTAATCATTATGGGCGCGCCGCTGGTCGATGTGGACTAGGAGCTGTTATGGGTTCGAAAAATTTGAAAGCAATTGTCTGTAAAGGAACTCAGAAAGTCCCAGTTGTAGATCCTGATGCTATTCCCGTAATAACTCGTAGTATTTTGAGGAAACTAGATGCTAACCCATTATTCCATGCTTTACAGGACTTTGGGACTCCTTGGTTCCTTAATACCATGTGGATAATGGGCGACGTTCCCTTTAAAAATTGGCGCTGGAGTGCTGATGATTGGGGTGGAAATGAACACACTGACAAAATGGCTGGAGGAGCCATCCGAAAAACCATCTACAAAAAACGATATGCGTGTCAGGGGTGTCCTATTGCTTGTGGATGCCATGTAGAAGTTAAAGAAGGTCCATGGACTGGGTTAACGGGGCATCAACCAGAATATGAGACACTTGCATTTTTTGGAACTAGTTGTTTAAATGATGACCTTGGGTCCATCTGTAAATGCAATGACATTTGCAACCGCTATGGGTTAGATACTATTTCAACAGGATCAACTGTTGCATTTGCGTTAGATCTGTATGAAAATGGGATTTTGACAAAGGAAGATGTTGGATTTGAACTGAAGTGGGGCGATGCCAACGCAATTGTAAAACTAACCGAAATGATTGCGAAACAAGAAGGAATAGGTGCGATTTTGTCAGAGGGCACACGCGCAGCCGCTGAAAAACTCGGTAAAGGTGCAATAGACTATGCCGTTCAAAGCCGAGGACTTGAACTTCCGGCCCATGATCCTCGTGCTTTTGTATCTTTTGGGGTGCAATATGCAACAACTGCGCGAGGTGCGGATCACTGCTCAGGCTTTACGGCTATCGCCGATATGGGAATCATTTATCCTGTATTAGGCATCAATTATAAAACAGGACGCCATGATCCCAAAGATAAAGGACGTATCACAGGAACACTTCAGGATGTCTTCACTCTTTTCAACTCTCTGACAATTTGCTATTTCGCCGCTTTAGGATACGGTAGTGCTGACTTATCACGAATGGCCCTGGCAGTAACTGGCGAGGCGATCCCTCTAAAAAAAGGAGTCTTTGAAATTGGTGCAAGAATTAATGCGCTGAAACGGCTGTACAACTACAAATGTGGTCTGAGACCTAAGGATGAAATCCTTCCAAAAATAATCATGACCCCCCTAAAAACCGGGAGTACCGCGGGTGTTGTACCTGACCTAGAAACAATGAGAAAAGAGTATTACGATTATAATCAATTAACGGAAAAGGGTATTCCTACTAAAGACCGTTTGATTGAACTGGGACTCGAAAAAGAGGCTAGA
>JABXJU010000279.1 GCA_013375405.1 Candidatus Helarchaeota archaeon | reverse complement strand
ATTCGGTACGCGGCACATCATAAGGATTTGCTCCTGTTCCACCGGTGCACCAATGGACAACTCCATAATTATCTACTTTTTGGACGACTGCATTGAAAGCTTCAATTGCCATAGTTTTATTGCCTGCATTAATCCATGTCGCATTGATATTGTAGAGTTTTGCTACTGTATAAGCAAATAATGTGCTACAAGAGGTTTCTAGGTACGTGGAAGTATCATTTACGATTGTATGCCATAAACCACTCACAGGATCTTGATAATCGCCGAGGCTCGCCAACATCAATAGAACAGTATCCAATAGATAGGAGTAATTTGCATGAGTTTCTGGAATAATATCTAACATTCTTGCTATTGCTGCAGTTGCCCATCCAATTCCACGCCCCCACAAATATGGATCTAAATATCCTTCAGTCTCGCTCCAAATGTGAACACATAAGTTTGTAGCAGGATCCCAAAGATGCTTCAAATGCATGTAGACTTGATGAATTGATTCATTTATATAAGTGTCATTTCCGAGAAGTACCCCCATTTTCGCCCAGAAAGGCATTACCATATATAAATGATCTATCCAAAGCTCCGGTCTATTATGTGTATGGCTGAGTCCTCCCTCCAAATGAGAACCATTCACCCAAATCTGCTCAGGTGAACGTAAATAATTGAGATGCTTAATTGCAGCATCGCGATATTTTCTATCTCCCGTCTGATTTAAAAAATATAATACGCTTAAACCTATAGCAGTAGAGTCACCCACTTTAAACTCCCCATGCCCAAACGAACCATCTGCCGTTTGAGTACGAATTGATTGATCAACCCAATACTGTGCGAATGACAGATATTTCTCATTTTCTGTTACATTATACGCATCTAAAAGTCCATGCATGCAAATACCCTTCCCCCAATCAGTGAAAATGGAATAATCCAATTCATTCATCGTATAATCTGCTACTCGCGTAAGGACATCCTGCTGACTCAATCGACTATAAAAAGGGATGGTAAAAACCAACGGAAAAATCATTATAACCAAAAAAAAGATAATTAATCCAAAACGCCTATCTGATCTTTGCATGCATCTCATCCATGTTGATTTATTTCCATACGATATAAGTTCAAAGTATTTTTATGTCTAATATTCTTTTCTATCTATATCGAAGTACGCCCTTCAAACGCTTTCCAAGCGAAGAACTGAGGAGGCTCTAATTTAGTGGAACAGGTAATAAGCCATTTGAAAAAATTAAAAGCAGATGATTTTCGCATATTAACGGCTATTGAGAAAAGCATGCAAAAATATAAGCATGTTCCCATTTCTGAGATCGGTGATCGCACAAAATTCGATGTGGAATATATAAATTATTTACTTGATCACTTACACAAGCTTGAATTAATTAATCGCTGGTCTGCAAAATATGTAGGTTATCATATAAATCAGCATGGATATGATTGTTTAGCTCTGAATGCCCTAGTTCAATCTGATGTCATTGCCTCCTTTGGAAAATCAGTGGGAATTGGGAAAGAAGCTGATGTATATGAAGGATTAACCCCTGATGATGATGTAGTTGCCATTAAAATTCATCGCTTAGGCCGCACAAGTTTTCGACAGACCAAGCGATATAGAGATTATACAGCTAATAAACACCACCTCTCTTGGTTGTATGCCTCACGGTTGGCTGCAGAAAAAGAATATGAAGCTTTAAAAGTTCTATATCCATTCAAGATAGCGGTACCCAAACCATATGGACAAAACCGCCATATTGTTGTAATGAGCAATATTGTGGGCGATGATCTCTTCACCATCAAAACTCTTAAACGTCCAGACAAAATATTTGATACAATTCTCAAAAATATCGAGCAAACTTACCAAAAAGCACAAATCATTCACGGAGATTTAAGTGAATTCAATATCATAATTACTCCAAAATTCGAACCTCTCTTAATAGACTGGCCACAATGGGTAAGTATTACCCATCCTAATGCACTCTATTATTTAGAACGCGATATTTCGAATATCTGCAACTTTTTTGAAAAAAAATTTAAAATTCTTTCCAACCCCCAATTTTTAGTAAAAAAAATCACGCGCTCTTAAGAAGATATTTCATTAACTTTCATAACTATTCAAACGAGAAATTTATGTAGGTTAAAAATGAGGATATGGTTAGGTATATTTTGAGGTTTCTCATTTATGCCAATGTTATCAAAAGTCATCATGGGAATCGATATTCTCCCGATGAGTTCGTCCTCTTCAAAAAGAAAACCGAAATATGCCGCCATTATTTTTAAGGAAGAAAAAATAATATTTAAAGATGAGGAAATTACTCTCCGGAAACTGAATAAAGTTTTAACCAAATATAAACCAGATATTCTCGCGACAGATAATATATGGGAGTTAGCTCCAACCCAAGAAAGCCTGCAAAACTTAATGAAACAATTTCCTCCATTCAAGCTTGTCCAAGTCACAGGGTCTCCCAGTCAAGGGATGCAACCGGTTCATAAATTGGCGAGACGGTGTGGAATACACTTAACTAGCCATCCAACTCCTATTGAGACAGCTGAAATATGTGTTCGGTTAGTCCAAATTGGAATCGGATTTGAAGTCGCACTTTTTGAAAAGGAAACCCAAATTCGCATATCCCGCACGAGAAATATAGGACCTGGGGGGTGGAGTCAAAATAGATACCGAAGACATTCCCATGCAGTAATTCTTCAGTCAACTCGTGATATTCAAACCCAATTGGATGAACAGGGGATCGAGTATGACCTTTCTGTTCGAAAAGCAGATTATGGGTTGGATAAAAGCGTTTTTACGGTATATGCCGCAGTGAGCGATATTCTTTCCTTCATTAAATCCTACAACGGTTCAACTATTCAAATTAAGGTAACCCCTATAAAGAAAAAAGAAATGGAATTTATACCTTTAACTGCCCAAGAAGATGAGAGCCCTCCTCTGAAAAGTTTAATTGTCGGAGTCGATCCTGGCACCACCACAGGTATTGCAATTTTAGATTTAAATGGAAAAATTCTCGCATTAAGAAGTGGAAAAGATATATCCCGGCGAGATTTAATTAGATACATTGCTAAACTTGGCTCAGCTGTTATGATTTGTTCTGACGTTTCCCCACTACCTAAGTACGTCGAAAAAGTAGCAAATACCTTCAACTCAATTATTTTCAGGCCACGAAAATCCTTGAAAGTTTCGGAAAAACAAGAATTAGTCAATAATTATTTGCAAAATTCTAAAAGGAAAGTTTCTGATGCCCATATTCGTGATTCGTTAGCTTGTGCGTTAAAAGCCTATTTCTCCTATCAAAATATTTTCGAAAAAATTCAAAAAAGAATCCGAGAAATGAACGTGGATGTCCCCTTAGAGAAGGTAAAGGTTTTAGTCATGCGTGGATACTCTATATACGATGCGATTTCGATTTTAACATTCAAGCCTGAAGAAAAAGAAGAGGAAACTATTCTTGAACAAACTCAACATACCGATACTGACAGAGTGAAAGAATTAAATGAGAAAATCTATCTTCTAATCGACAAGAATCTTCAGTTAAAACGCAATTTTGATGATCTCCACACGAAAAATGTGAAATTAGAGGAAGAATTAGAACTTCAGAGGATAAAGATCTCTGAATCACAAGAAAGGCTGGAAACGGTGCGTTCCAAATCGTTCTATCGGTTACGGGGTGAACGGCTGATTCGGGCACAGGAGAAAGAAATCAATCATTTGAGAAAGGTAATTTCAGAACTAAAGGATCAAATTACCACACTAGAAAATCAAATTTCAAAACTAGAACGAAAATCAGTGATTCTAGAAGAATTAGAAAGACAACGACTCGCTAATAAAATTATAATTCTAAAGGTTGTCGAAAATTTCTCTAAAGAATGTCTCGAATCAGTAGAGTTATTTCCAAACGATGTAATTTATATGCTAGATGGGAGTGGTGGTGGTAGTTCAACTGCAGAACAACTTATCAACAATGAAATTAGTGCAATTATCACAAATACATTATCTCATAATGCATATGAGCAATTTAAGAATTCTGGGATCTATGTCATTCCTACTGAAGAAATCCAGAAGGACTTGAAAATTAGGGCAGGGATCTATTATCTCGATAAAAAAATCTTCGATCAGAAATTGAAAATGTACAAACAAAGGCAGCACGAAATGTCTCGCCAAGAAGCGGAGAGTTGGCTACAAAATTTAGTTTCTGATTATAGAAAACGAAAAGATACGAGTTGATTATTATAGTAATAACCTAATATTCTTCTCTTTCAAGGGCTGTGATATCCGGCTTTATAAATAAAATGTTATTTCCTCGGATAAAGATTTCACCAAATCGTGCAATCGATTCTCCATTTTCGAGCTCTTCCGCTTCCGATAGGACAAGGTTCATATATGCATCTGTCTCAATTAAACGTCCGATATACTCATGACCCGTCTTTAATCGCACCAGAATTTTATTATTAACTGATCTTTTCAGGGTTTTCAAGGGATCTCTTTCGGCAGAAGTGCTTCTAATATTTCGATTTCTCATAAAACCATTATCTCCATCCAAAAGTCGTTATCACAGTAAATTGTTCCATTCAAAATATTAAACCTATTATTAATTCACCTTAATAAAAACCTTTTTTAAACTTATTTCTATCTTAAGTTCGACAACTTATATTTTTATAACAGATTTTTTAATCCTTTCCTCATAATAAAAGTGAATATTTCCGA
>JABXJU010000047.1 GCA_013375405.1 Candidatus Helarchaeota archaeon | reverse complement strand
CTCTTATTAAACCACACTGTCACTTCTATTAATGTTAAAAAAGAAGGATTTAGGAAAAAAATTGCTGATATAGTTACTTGTAAAGATAATAAGGGTGTTGAGAAAACATTTACTGGAAAGATAATTGTTAATGCTTGTGATATTGAAACATTAGCGAAAGAGCTTTTGCCAGAAGGAACCTTTAGTAAACGATATATTAAACGAGTTTCAACAAGGGAAACCATGAATTCCATGTTTTGTTGTTATCTTGGACTTGATATAGATGTTAGAGATTATGGTGTCGATACTGAAAACATATGGCATATCCATCCTGAAAATAGAACTCCAGAAATCCAAGAAAAAATAGACGAACAATTTGATTATTCTGTACTTCCTATAGATATCATTACAGTGTACAACAATGTCCCAGATGATACTGCCTGTCCCCCTGGAAAGAGTGTTATTTCGATTTACGTTACGGTAAAGTACAAACCATGGGAAGGGTTACTGGAAGATGGCAAAAAAGGTCCAAAATATAAAGAAATGAAAGAAAAATGTGGTTGGCAACTTGTAGATCGATTGGCGGAAATCACAAATATTCCTGATTTACGAGACCATGTAAAGGTCATGGTGTGTGCAACTCCTCTCACATTAAGGCGATTCTCAGGCGCAAAAAAGGGAACCCCTCTCGGTTATAAATGGACCAAGAAAAATATGTTACCACCTATAATGTGGGGTACTAAAGTTAAAAATCTATATGTTGCAGGGCAGCTAACTTTCCCTTCCGGCTCCATGGCGGTAGTCATGCTGAGTGGCTCATTCGTGGCGAAAAATATCTTGAAGAAACTTAAGAAAATGGAGAAGAAAGAAGCAAAAAAACACGCAAAAAGTGAAGGAGGATAAATTATGGAGAGAGAAGACCAATACGATGCCATCATTATCGGTGCCGGTTTAAACGGCTTAACAATTGGTAATACGTTGGCATATAATGGGTATAAGACTATAATTATTGATAAAAATACTCAACCCGGTGGTTATGTTCAAAATTTTTATCGCGAAGAATTTCGATTTGATGTATCGACACAGTACCTTTTCGGGTGTGGTCCCGATGGAATTGTCACTAATATATTAAAGACGTTTGGGGCGGAGAATCTTCACGAATTTAAGCCAGTTGAGAATATTCTACACTGGAAGGATACACAAAATAATTATGAATGCAAACCCCCGGTTGCTATCGATGAATTTACAGAATTTATTGCCAAAGAGTTTCCCGAGGATGAAAAAAATTGGCGTAAATTTGATAAAAAGTATGGGGGTTTAATGGATAAACTCCTCACTATGATGGATGTAGAGGGAAAACTCCGAAAAGTTGGATGGGCCTTCAAGAATCTAGGATCCTTAATGAAAGTTGCTGTAGGCATTTTTCGGTCATCTAAAGGCACATTAAATAAGAAATTTAAAAATCCAGCTCTGAGAGAGCTATTGCATAATACTATAACTGCATTTGGAATTAGTATGGAAGAATCCTCCTTCTTACTTTGGTGTTTAGCTGAGCTATCGTATCATAGAGGAGGCGCTTGGTACCCAACGGGTGGTGGTGGTGCCTTTTCAGCTTCTCTCGGAGAGCATTTCCAGAAAAATGGCGGTGAGCTCTTATTAAACCATACTGTCACTTCCATTAATGTCAAAAAGGAAGGTTTTAGGAAAAAGATTGCTGATGTAGTTACTTGCAGAGATAAAAAGGGTAACGAGAAGAAATTTACTGGAAAGATAGTAGTCAATGCTTGTGATATTGAAACATTAGCGAAAGAACTTGTGCCAGAGGGTACATTTAAAAAACGCTGGATTAAACGAGTTTCAACAAGGGACACCATGGATTCCATGTTTTGTGTTTATCTCGGCCTTGATATAGATGTAAGGGATTACGGTGTCGATACACAAGATATATGGCACATCCATCCTCAAAATAGAACTCCAGAAATCCGAGAAAAAATAGATTATCAATTTGATTATTCTGTACTTCCTAAAGATATTATTACAGTATACAATAATTCTCCAGATGATACTGCCTGTCCCCCTGGAGAAAGTGTTATTTCAATTTACGTCACGACAAAGTATGATGGATGGGAAGGGTTACTGGAAGATGGCAAAAAAGGTCCAAAATATAAAGAAACAAAAGAAAAATGCGGTTGGCAACTTGTAGATCGATTAGCGAAAATTATAAACATCCCTGATTTACGAGACCATGTAAAGGTCATGGTGTGTGCAACCCCTCTCACATTAAAGCGATTCTCCGGCGCAAAAAACGGAACCCCTCTCGGTTATAGATGGACCAAGAAAAACTTATTACCACCTATGATGTGGGGTACCAACGTAAAGAATTTATATGTTACAGGGCAGCTAACCTTCCCTTGCGGAGGAATGCCGGTCGTCATGCTTACTGGGTCCTTAGTTGCAAAAGGCATATTGAAAAAACTGAAAAAAATGAAGGAAAAAGAAGCAAAACAACGCGAAAAGAAGTGATATCAACTATATAACAAATAAAATTATTGCGCTAGTTTTCTTTGAAGTTTATACTTACTTATAATATATTCTGCGCATTTCCATCCACTATCTGCGGCAATCTGTGTTCCAATTCCATGAGTATCAGTACCTGCACTATCACCAACGACGAATAAACCTTCGATTGGCAGCTGAGAATTTATCCGATATTTTCCAGATTGGTCTGGGTTTAAGGCAGTTGCCTCAACAGACGCCTTACCGGTGTATAAAGAAAGGCTCGTGGTGACGGGGATTTTCCCGGTTGTCGGGGAGGGAGTCGTCACGTCCATAAAAATTTTATGATCATCAATCTCAGGATGGAAATCTAAAATGGCCTCGTAATAATTTTTTATCCACGGGTCCCAATTTTGTTTTTCGCTTGTACTCGGTCCAGCACTTCCAAATATGAGTAGTTGTTTTCCGGGTGGTGCTAAATTCGGATCGATGTTACTGGGAATTGGCACCATGAATCCAGGATCAGGAGGGATTTTTCCTTCAGCTGATATAAGAGACCAGTCTTCAAACTTTTCTATTACATCGGAAAAATCATCCGTATGAAACAAATGCACTGAGGAAAACTTCGGAATGATTATTTTATCTACTGCGATTTTTAAAACGATTGCGCTCCCAGACCCCTCTAAATTATTTACATCTTTTAAATAGGTGCTATCAAAATATTTCGGGCCTACTAATGTTTGGACTGTTTGTTTAATGTTTAAATTGCTGATTACAATTTTAGAGGTAATTGTGGTGCCATCCTCCAGTTCAACCCCAGCTGCTTTATCATTTTCCATGAGGATTCGTTTCACTTTCGTGTTGGTGCGAACAGTTCCACCAAATTTTTTCATTCCTTCAACGAATGCTCGAGGGATGGCAATACAACCACCAATAGGATATGAACCATCGGTTTTGGATACCATATCTTTAAAGGAAAGGACAAATTCACCAGCACTTGTGTCCCTTGGGTGTATTACAAACATTAACCCGTTAAACCAACTGATAAAAGTTTTAATTAGCTTCGATTTTGTCAATCCATCAAGAAATGAAGCCAAATCAACCTTTTCATCAAATAATTGGCGGATCTTTCTTTTAGAAACCTGGAATATTTTTAACATGACATTCATTAATTCGTCTTGTTCTTCGGAACTGAATCCAAGTGCGTTAAATAATCCCTGTGGGGAAGTGAACAGATCTGGCGACATAGACATTGATATATAATCGGTATTTAATAATCGAATGGCCGAATTCGTGGTGACTTCTGTCGAGAATTCTAGATTTTTTAAACCACACCTATTCAAAATTTGCCCAAACAAACCTTTCATACCAACTGGAATGATGTGACATGCCGTGTCAATTATAAATCCTTCCTTTGAATAGGAACTACATGCACCTCCAACTTCATTATTTTTTTCCAGCAATAAGGTTTTAAATCCAGCTTGTGCTAATAACGCGGCACAAGTGGATCCCCCGATGCCAGAACCAACCACAATCACGTCATATGATTCTTCTTTTCTCATAAAATTACCTTCTGCTTTTATAATTCAAAATAATTTCAAATAATTTGTACAAAAATCATTACCTCAGCGTATCATTTCCAAAAATGCTTCTAGTCGTGTTTTGATCTGTCCTTCTGAACACTGGCTTGGATCTATAGGATCTCCATCTAAAATTAGGAATGGAATATCTTCATCTTGAAATGCTCTTTGAACGGAGGGTGCCCCACTTGTCAATGGTCTGCAACCCCAAAGTGAATAATGGATAGCTGCATCTATTTTATATTTTTTTGCTGCTTCTAGATCCATTTTAATTCTCTTTTCTATAGAATCATTTAATAGATTCCTTGTATATTTCTTTGCTAATCCTTCGAATAAATCATTTCCTTCTATTCTATCGCAACCTGAGAGGAAAAGTTCGTTATAAACAACTGTTGCATTATTCTGCTCAAACATTTCTTCAAATAATCCTAAATTGTAAAGTGGGGGTAAGGCAAACCACATAATCCTTAAGGCATCATCATCCACAACCCCTTCTCCTTTCGCCGTACGCTCTTTAATTTCTTTTAATATTTTCTTCTGCAATGAAATACAATCATTGAAGTTTCCACATTTATTGGTCATATTGATAACATCAATTATGAAACCATCATAGCTATTAGTAGGCGGAGGTTTAGCTCCAGCTCTTAATTCATAGATATCTCTATATAAGTCAGTACTTTGATTTGATAACTTAATCATTTCTTTAAGATTCTCTTCATTAAATTCTTCATATTTGCTATGATATCCAATAAAATCTGCTGCATGTAGGAGTTGTGCTTTGACATATTCTATTCCATCTTCATTCTCTTCTGCACCAAAATCGATATATATCATTGGTTTTTTCTCATAATAATTGAGTAATTCAAAAACTTTTCCTTGTGCATCGCAAGAATTATAATTAGTAGAAACTATCATGTCTGGATTTTTAGGAAATCCTCCTAAGAAATAATTTCCAATTACATGTCGCTGGAAAGAACAACAATCTTTAGATATATATTTTTCACTTTCAGTCAAAATTTTCTGTGTATCCACTTGAAGAACTGCAAGGCCGGCACTTATCAATTCAGGCTCAAGAGGAATAACATCATTAGCAAAAAATAATTCTAAGGGGGTCGGAACATTTGTCCAAGCTACCTTTAAACCCTTTTCTTTTGCCTTGACTATCGTATCAAAATATTGAAAGGTTAGCATCTCGAACATTGACATACTTTTCAATGAGCTATACTTACGAACAATGGACAGTTCAATCACCTATTAACTCTATAAATGCTTCAATTCTGGTTTTAAGTCGTCCTAAGTCAACACCGTATTCAGATTCGACATTCAGAATGGGAATATCGATCTTTTTTAGTTCTTCTCGGAAAATTTGATAGTCATATTTATAATTATCGCAAAATTTTAAAGTATGGTAAATTACCCCATCAATATGATAATCCTCTATTGCTTTTAATACGTAATTTAATCGAGATAAGCCCTCAGGTTCTCTCATCCGTGGACATTGGATTCTATTGAAATGAAAGGATGCAATCGCATCTAAAGGATTTTCGAACTTTTCGTCAATTAAGTCTGAGGCATACCGACACGCAGTGCAGGTGTCCTCAAAAACTATAATCCCACCAGCACCCTCTACTATTTCGTGGAACCTTTTATCCTGTTCTGCTAAAATACTACCTGAATATAAAATCCTCTTTTTACCATTAATTTTTGGATATCGGTCGATTTCTTTTAACAAGGAGGATAAAAGCTCATTAAACTCTAATTTATCTAAGATCATTGCTGCATGATAGACCTCAAATGCATCTGAGCCACTTATTGGGAGCGAAATAGATTTTCTTTTTTCTTGAAATTCTTTTAAAAGTTTTCTGGTCAAATTTATCAATTTAATAGAGTTAAAAATACGCGCATTTGTTATTGAGACATTTAAAAATCGCTCAAGAGCGTCGGTGAATTTCGCCAGCCCTTTTTTAAAATAATTTAATCCCTCTTCTCTCTTATTTCGTGGTAAATGAATTTGATATATGAATGAAGGATGAGTTATATGAATACGCCAAATTTCTAACAAACATCTCATAGCATCACAGGTATGAGTGGAAACAATTCCACTTAAAAAGTTCAATGCATTTCCTATCAGTTTATATCCCAAGATTCCACGGGCAAATGGACAAACCCTCGAACCAAATAAAGTATTAGCGTCGGATGTAGGAGTATCCTCAGTTCCTCCAAGGTAGACTCGATAAGGTATTGCTCCACTGGCATGAATAATTTCTTCTGGTGTATATCTACATATCCAGCCAATAATCTTCTTTTCAGTTTGTTTCTGGAGCTCTTTCACTCTGTTCTTATTTAATTTCTTAATTTTTTCGATACCTTCCAAATTAACGACCAACACCCATCGTAATTATATGTTCTTTCCCGTAAAGTGGTTCCTCAGGAGTTTCATGGTCGATATCGGTATAAATTCCGCCAAATATTTCGTCATCTGTTAACCCCCACTCATAGGGCATGATTCGAGTCCCTGCCGGATAGGTCCAATCAAACTCTTCATTTTTCAGCATCTTCTTGTCAGGAGGTTTGCAGCCCATGGTCATCTTCGGAGTCGTTACTCCTTTCTCTTTTAGATTTCTGATTAAAATATTCCAAATTTCAGGTACATTTTCTCTAAAAAACTGAATCATCCGCGGTTCGAAACCATATATAAGCAATTTATGGCTAGTAAGCAAACCCATCATCCTGGCAGTGAAATCTGGGCGTCTCATATTGAACATCATATGGGCAATTGGTGGCCACGGATAGTACAGAAAATAGCTGTCTGGTCTGCCGTATACACTCTTAGCATTGACACCATCCCAACAAGATGCGAGGCCATTCCAACACGAGGGCTCGTTAAAGATATTGGCTGACCCGCAAATCCAGAACATACACATTATATATGCAGAATCAGCCCATTGGGGGGTTCGTTCATTTCGAACGTCTCGTAAAATATCCAAAATACGTTCTCCGCTCTTAGTGAAATTTTTTGTTTTTTTAGGGACCTCGCGCATTTTCATCCCAAGTTTGATGTGTCTTCTCTCAAATACTTCATCATCGCCTAGAATATACCAGTAATCGACGGGGACACCATCCTCTATGTGACCATTTATGAGTAACTCTGGCTCAAAATTAAAATCGTTGACGCAGATAAACGTAACATCAGCCGAATCCCCGTAGATGAGCTTGGTGCTGCCCACTTGCAGGTCGGACCTACAATATAAAACTGGGGGGCAAAACCACGTCGTTATTACGTTCTCTGGGTCTTTAATTTCGCCACTCATAACCTTTTTAGCAGACTGGACGGCACTTTTGAACTTCGCGCTTATAAATTCCGCCGCATTTCTGAAAAAAGCGACCTCTGGACTATTAATCATTTGATTGATTTTATCATAACCTAATTCTAGAAATTGCTCAAGGATATTCTCCCCTAAAGGAAGATACACCTTCCCTGGGAAGGTATCTGGAATATCTCCGTAGGTATTACGTGTCAAGCATCTGATCTCCTTATCATTAATTTCCAAATATTTCCTATCTTCTAATTTTATATAAATTTATTTTTTGGGAATATCAGATTAATTCAATAATTTTGTTTTTTTTCATATAAGCGAATAGATCAAGGGCAGACTGAGCGCCTAGTTCGGTTCCGACTCCATAACCACCGGCATCACATGATGAAAAATACAGATTCCTAACTGGAGCGACTTGCGAGGGTCTTTTTGTCCCAACCTGACCCACACATTGTCCAATCCCCGTACTACTTCCTTCTTTACCCATCTTCTCTCTTAGGTACGAATTTGAGACGAATTCTTCTATAACCAGCGAATCTTCAATCTCTGGGAACAAGGCAACTATGGATTTCATACAGACTTTTTGATATTTTCGTTCCAATTCAGGTGAAGCTTCAGAGCCTTGTGTCAAGGTAGCCGTAAGAATAATCTGGTATCCCTCAGGACATAAGCCTGGATCAAAATTTGAAGTAACATTTATGAGAAGGCCTGTCTGGTCTGGCATGATCCCTTTGCGTATATTATCAACAATACTTTGATTACCAAGAGCAGAGTGCCCCCCTTCTTCGAGTTCCCCTGGAGGAAGATATGTAATCATTTTATAAGGTGTGACTTTTTTATTGAGAGCCAATTTTAACGAACAACCTCGTCCGCCCCATATTAAATCTTTAATATAACGAATATACTTATTCTCGAAATATTTCTCTCCAACGAGTTTTAATACTGTAGATTTTATGTCAGAATTAGCAATTACTATATCCGCAGGAATATAATTTTTATCCAGGCCATGCTCTACTCCTATCGCAGTATTATTTTCAATTACGATTTTTGAAACTCGCCCTTCATCACCCGTAATGATTTTACCGTCGGCATCTTTTATGCGGTCAACATAAGCCTCAGGGATGGCCCCAGTTCCTCCACGGCAATAACCAAGAGATCTTGCGTTAATGTTGTCCTGGATCATGCGGACATATTCGCCAGCACTCACATCTTGAGGGGGCAAACCAAAACACGCTGCGCCCTGCACTGAAAATAAGCTTTTTGCTTGGAAATTCTTAGTATGTTGATCAAGAAACGATATAAGAGAGACCTCATCCAGTGCAGGAATTTCTTCAGGTTTCACAGAGTAAATAGTCATCATGAGAGCTATCATATCATTTACGGTTTTTCGTTTAATACCGACTTTACGCGCCTCTTTTGGAAAATTGAAGAATGTTCCTTTATAAGCGAATTTAGGACCGGGATTTCTTACTGGTTCCCATTTCACGGCATTTGGTCTATCAATATCTTTTAAAATCTGCCCCAAAGGACCTTTACCTGCAGTATTGAAGATATGGCAGCCGACGTCCATCTTAAACTTCTGCCCTTCATCATCATATTTATAATAAGACCCGCATCTTCCTCCAATAATATCATTCTGTTCAAGTAAAGTTATGCTCACCTTTACATGGTTTGTAAGCAAAGCTCCTATTCCGCTACCTCCAATTCCAGATCCGATAATCACGACGTTTTTCATGTAATCTATCCATTCTGTGATCCTTCTGCAATTTATTTCTTATCAGTATCTTCAGATGTCGCGTAAAAGTTCCTATCCGAAACATCGTTTGGGTCGAAAGCTTTCTTCACCCGAGCTTGCCAAACGTCAAAATTATACATGGCGTTTCCAAAACTCTCGAGTGCTTCTTTCCCCCCGAACGGCACCATACACCCCGGGGTGAAGTGATGCTTCATAGGCGTCTCTATTGTCGCTTCTATGAAATATTCTGTCGCTGCTTTCGTGGACTCTTCGTCCGCAGGATCGTAGTTAAACATTTCCTCGAGATATCCGAAACAACCTCCTTCTATTGTCATTATAAAAGCGTCATCGTGGCCATCTTCCATTAGCAACCCTTTATTAATATACTTCCTCTTTATTGCAACTCCTATTGGGCCTTGACTCGATGTATTGTCTAGCGCTCCTTGACCGCCCATCGAGGTTCCAAGGGAGCCTGCACGGAATTTTACCGCGCACCTATCTGCCATAACCGTCCCTAGATAAAATACATCCATGAACATTTTAACAGCTTCAGGGCTAAACCCCTTCTCTTCAGCTATTATCTCATCAAGAACCATCTTTTTAAATTTAAGTTCCTCCGGAGAATCAGAAACCAGCATAACTTCGAGGTTATTCTTTGCCATTTCTGTCATCATACCGGCGTCCCACAGGTCATAAAATTCTTTGTTTGATGGCACTACGGTAAAGGGCAAAGTCGCTGTCCCCCCATGCGAAACTAGGTACGCAATTTCGGCATCGCAAATTTTCACCATCGCATTGACCATATTTTGCCATTCTGGAAATGTATAAGCAGTAGCAAAAAAATTCTTTGGCAGATCGCATGTATATCTTGGCGATTTACCTTTAATTTGGGATTTCGGTGGTCCTGCCCAATAAGAAAGTTTTATCGCTGCCTTAGTGAATACACCCATCCCTCCAAATGCTCCCATGAATCCACGCATGATACCTCTCAAGCTAGGACCGGGTCCATCAGCGCAGAAATACTCGCCTACCGCATCGCGTGACCCAAGCCTTAAGATCTCGCCCGTGGGTAAAACCCATTCTACCCCCAAGAGGTTTCGACCATTATATCCAGTAAAAGTTCCAGTAAACGAATGTCCCCACCCTGAAGTGCAACTTGCGAGAGGCGAACAATGAGCTCCTGCCCCTATTATACTACAATTTAGCCCGACTTTCATTATCTCCCTCTGAAGTTGGGCCCAATTCACATAGGGTTCTACGACTGCGAATTGGTTCTTCTCATCTATTTTCAATATCCTATTCATCCTTCGCAGATCCATCACCAAAGAACCTTCAGAAGTTGTTCCCAACAGACCCCATCCTGTTGAGTGCGCTTTAAATCTGAGCTTATATTTATTGCATGCCTTCACTATCGCTTGGACCTCTTCTGTGCTGCCTGGCAAGATTACTGCTCCAGGTTCGGGATAAAATATGTGACCAAAGGCAAATCCGTGATTGAAACGATAAGAAACTAATATTTCAGGATCCTTTGAAATATTTTCAGGTCCAACAATCCTTTCTAATACATTATAAGCTTCTTCATCTATAGCCATTTTCTCCATACCTCAGTCCATCGATTTTAAAATTATTTCATTCAACTCGTATACTTTCATTTTCTCTCCTTTTTTCTTAATAGCATCTTCAAGTCCGCGTACACAGAACGGACAAGCCGTAACAATGGCTTCTGCTCCGGTGGCTTTCGCTTCCTCAATTCTTTCTTCACCGGTCCATTCTGCGAATTCCGGATTTAATTTCTTCACCCCAGCTCCGGAACCACAACACCAAGCATACTCTCTGTTTCGCTCCATTTCAACCAACTGTAATCCGGGAATTTTTTTAAGAATCCTCCTTGGAGGTTCATAAACACCCTTAGCTCCATATACCTTCTTGACATCTCGGATGACGAGTTGATTTAAAACCTTGTACTCTTTACCATAACTTGGTTGGTAAGGCTCGGACAACCTTCCTAAGTGGCACGGGTCGTGATAAGTAACTCGCATCGGAACTTCGCGGGTTAATTTAATCTTACCTTGCTTAATCAGCTTTGCAATGAATTCCGATTGGTGCAGAACCTTATAATTAGGTTTAGCGATCCTAGTATAATATACTTTTAACATATGATAGCAACCTGCGCATGAGGTTACTATCGTCTTCACTCCGAGGTTGTTAAAGGTCTCGATGTTTTCCTTAGCAAACTCCTCGAATATTTTCTCGTCCCCTATCACAAAGCTCGTACTCGTGCAGCATTTCTCATCCTTTCCTAAAATTCCAAAGTCTACCCCAGCTTTTTTCAAAATAGTTGCAGTATTCCTCGCAATGTCAGGATATCTATATGCGGCGGTGCACCCGACATAGTAAAGAACTTCGGCTTTTTCTTCAGGAAGCTTTTTTATGTTTAATCCTTTTGCCCAATCACCACGTTCTTCCTGCGATTCTCTGTAAGGATTGCTGTACTTTCTGGTATCCTCTATAATTTCCTTAAGTTTAGGATTGATGGTTCCTTCCTTGACGCATTTGACCCTAAGTTCGTGTATTATTTCAGTAGGTTTCCTATCACTTACGAATGCACAGGAGACATCGCAGGCACCACACATCTGACATTCATAGACTATTTCCATCATTTTTTCTGAAAAATCGATCATATTTTTTATGAGTGCTAATCCCATAATTAACCTGCCACCTGCTGAATAAGTATGGAAATTGTACTTAGAGATGCTGGGGCAACTGTAGGCAAATCTCCAGCTCTTAATTTGCGATAGGGGTACCCATTTGCAATGGGAACACCTTGAACACCTTAGCATTTCTTTTTCATAATCTTCTAACGTCATTTTTCATCCTCCTAAAAACATAATTTTCCTGGATTCATTATATTATTTGGATCAAAGATATTCTTCGTTTTTCTTAAAGTAGCGGTGTATTCCGCCATTCTATTATAAACCATATTAGCCCAAGGACCATAAGGTCTCGAATAATACGCTCCAATATTCATTAATGCCTCGCTAGCCAAAGTAAAGAACTCTTGAATTTTACTCACTTCGCCCATGTCAGTTGGATCATAAGGCAAATTGAACTCACAATGACAGCCGCATCCTTGCACAACTGGTTGTATATAAGCTCCTATATTAGTTGAGGGATATCCTACGCTTTCCGAAGCTTTAATCAT
The DNA here is from genome assembly GCA_013375405.1 of Candidatus Helarchaeota archaeon. The sequence goes on along the minus strand of JABXJU010000047.1, from coordinate 11,127 downwards.
GGTAGTTATAAAATTAGGGACTTTATCCAATGTGGTTAAGAAGAAAATATCCTTACATCCTCCTTTGAATTTAAGCTTCCAATAAGGCTCTGGGGAAGGTTTAGTGAAACTCTCCTCTAACTTTTTTAATGGGACACCCGAAATCGCAAAGTCGAGGAATACACCATATTGTTTGGCTAGATTCATAATATCTTTTTCTAGATATGCAACCCTCTCTTCGGGATGCCTGTCGTACCCCGCTATGCTAAAAATAAGATACCATGGCGATAAATCTCTTTTGAGCGATTCGATCTCAGCCCCTTCCGATAGTATCGTAGCTAAATTAAAATCGTTCAAAAACAAGCATTCATCACACGATCTCCGCTTCACCATTTCATACGTGAAGTCCAATAGACTTTCAAGCTTTTTAGTGGGGGCAAAAACAAATTTTCGAATCTTTGGTAAGACTTCACATTTTACTGAAGCCCAAGTAACGATGCCCATCGTTCCCTGAGCACCTTGAACTATCCTATGGTAATCTAGCTGAAAAGGGCCCGCAGGAGTTTTTTGAGCTCCTTTAGCACTCCATTGTTCTTCAAGGGTGCCCGGTCCAGCTGCGTCGCCAGTCCTCATTATTTCTCCTGGACCGAAGACTATCTCCAAGTTAAGCATAGGATCAGAATAATCCCAGTGGTACTTAGGCGTAGTGATAGGTTCCCTCTCGAGATAGCTCGCTACCACTGATTTGGAGATACGTGGGAGAAGTGGCATTAAGATTCTCAGACCAGACTTTTCAACTTCTGCTTGAAACTTGGGGAAGGTCACTCCAGCTTCGACTAGGGCCACCCTGTTCCTCCTATCTACCCTTATTATCTTATTCATCCTACTCAGGTCGACTACAACCCCTCCAAACCTTGGGATAGTGTCACCTCTAAAACGAGGTGGTCCCGAGCTTACTGGTATAAGGGGGGCTCCAGAATCATTTGCCCATCTCACTATATTTACAATCTCGGTGCTACTTTTGGGTTTTGCTACCAAATCAGGTTTTCTAGTGGGGACGAAGCTATTATCTTTGGAATACTCTTCAAGTATTTCATCATCATCAAAAATAGCTTCAGAACCAATTATTTTTCCCAGTTCATCTCTCCAAGTCATTAATATCACATTCCATTTCCATATCACATCGATTTTAAACGTAAAAATTAAATACTAAAATTTTAAAACTTAGCAAATATGTTAAATACATGTGACGGATGTGAAAAGTTTTATAGTGAAATTTTAACATAAATTATATATAAATTTAATCATTAATCGCTAATAGAAAAAAAACCAATAAAAAGATGTTTTAGATAGATATTTGCGATTTATAAAGGAGATTCAACAAAAAATGGGACTTAAACAAAACATTAAAGATGAGATTTTAGGAGTTCTGATAAATTCTCGATTTGGGATGAATATTACTAAAATTGCAGAAAAATTAAAAATTAGCCGCACCACAGTTACAAAATATTTGAAAAGTTTGGAGAATGAAGGACTTGCAGTTGTTCAAGATGTGGGCCAATATAAACTATGGATACATAAAGATATCTATTTAGAAGAAAAAAACAAGGGAAAGCAATTACAAAATTTTATTATTCCTCTTTATATTACTATGTTGAAAAATTTTGAAAAAATAGGTGTAGGACCCGAGGAAATTAAAGGACTTGGAAAGTCTACCGCAAAAGATTTTAATTTTGTTGACTTTTCAGATAGCCGCGTATTTGATTTTGTAAAAGAAATGCAAATATCATATGATAATTTCAAGCCGGATGAGCTTGCCCGATTTTTTATGAATGTAATTGATTCTGTTGCCCGTTGGTTTGATAACTATGTTTGGAAACCCCCAATTATTATTGATGGTACAAGAATTATCATATTGAGAATGGAAAATTCCGATTATATAGATGCCCCTATGCATTTTTACTTAATATCGGGCGTAATGGAAGAGGAATTGAATAATTATATTTCCGGAAAGGTAACTATTAATCAAATCGCAACCGAAGAAAAGGTTGTCGATTTTAAATTCGACTTAAGCGGACCTCCACCATAATCTTCAATTATATTTAATATCATATAGTTAAAAAATTCTGTTTTTCTGACCTGGATAACTCATTCTTTTATATTTTACCTTAGGAGATATTTAGTATAATTATATAAACGCACGAGAACTTTCGCAGCCCGGGAAATAGAGGGAAGAATCGGAATTTTCAAGTCAGATAACGCATTAATAAATTCGATTCGAACTTTATCTATTTCTAAATCCGATTCGACAATTCTTGGAACAACGCAAATTAGTGGTTTTTTACTAACTTTCTTTAATCGTTCGTATTCCTTGATAATATTTTCATTGAAATTGAAATCCGCTCTCCCCATTGACCTAACCCTTTCAGTATTCCAAAAAAATCGTTCTGTCATTTGATATGTGATAATTGCATCTATATTTGGATCTTCATGGACAATGTCTACAGCCTGTCCAAATACCTCGGGTAAGAAATGCATGCCTGCTAAATCTACAGGATTTTTCCTAATTGTACCTACAAGAGGCATTAGTTTTGATAGCCTATTCATAGTTTCCGCAGAGAATCTAGGTATGTGAAGTCCCTCTCTTGCGCAAGCATCTGTTATCTCCACTGAAGACCCTCCACCACCAACTAAAATACTCACATTTAACCCCTCTGGGTATGATGAATCTAAATAAAGAGAACTCATCATAAGGTCCCCTAATTCCTCTAAAGAATCAGCAGAAATCACACCAATTTGCCTCATAACTGGATACCACAGATAGTTTGGGATTGCTAGTGCCCCTGTATGGCTAAGAGCTGCTTCTTTACCATCTTCAGTTACTCCTCCTTTCCATACAAATATCGGCTTTTTCTTAGTTACTTGTTTTACTTTTTTGCAGAAATCTTGCCCATCCTTAATATCTTCAATATAAACACCAATTATTTTAATATCCGGCTCATTTCCAAAATATTCTACAAAATCCTGAATGGTTAAATCACATTGATTTCCAATGCTTACTGTTTTATTAAATTCTAATCCCTTTCCTATACCCCAAATTGAAAATGTAAATGCATGCCCCCCAGATTGCGATATAAATCCGATGTTACCTATTTTTCCTGCTTGTTGTTTAAGAAAAAAAGATACTCGACTTTCGTTACAATGGACTCCCATACAATTTGGCCCTAATAATCGAACATTCCCCTCCTTTGCTATTTGTGCAACCTTATCTTCCAATTCTTTATTATCTAATTCGCTAAATCCCGCTGTAAAAATCGATGCAAATTTTACCTTACCACCGCACTGTTTTATTATTTCAGGGCACTTATTAGCAGCAACTGCTATAATAGCTAAATCAACATCTTCGGGAACATCTAAAATGGAGGGATATACCTTTCTTCCAAACAGTTCAGAATATTTAGGATTAATTAAATATATCTTACCAGGATACTTTGACACAAGTAAGACGTTTAAAAGCATTTCACCTTTTAACGGATGACTGGATATTCCAATGATGGCAATATTCTTCGGATAGAATAAATCCTTAAAATCAAGCAATATGCCACGTTCCGATCATTTTCCAAGGCAAACGAGATTTTGAGGTTTTGGACATAATACGTCCCTTCTTTTCTAAAATTTTGATATACTTCTATTAATTTCTATAATTAATAAAGTGTATCTGAGTAAAATTTTATTTAGTGAATAAATTTGATGAATAGTTTGATTAATTAATAGAGAAGCTTCAATTACAATTATTTTTTGATCGAAAGTCAGTAATTTAGCACGAGGCAAAACTCGAATACAATCAACATAAGTTTAAAAAAAGTCTCAGATTTTAAATATTAAATGGACATATCATACCATGTAATGGTATCATTAATGATTTTGAAAAATAACCACAAAAAGAAGGAAATAGTAATTAGTTGGGTGAGGATTTAACCCTTGGAACTGAGTAAGTATATTCACGATATTCTGCAAGAGGGATCGGTGGAGAAAACCCTTGCGAAACTAAAGAAGGCATTATTTGACGCCTTTGAGGAATTAAAAGAGCTGCGGGACAAGGCAAAGTTAGGACAGATAAATGTGAAGGAGTTCCCTGCTCAAAAGTTAAAGATCGAAAAGAGGATCGACAGTATCTCCAACAGAATCCTTTACGTCAAAAGAGCTAAAGAACGGGTTCCCATAATTGAAGATACGGTTCAAGAAGAAGCCGAACTATTAATGAATGAGTACCAAGTTGAGAAAATTGTTATGATGATGATTAATGCCATCGGGATGGTAGAACAGCGCGAGCAAGACCTTCAGAAACGAGTTGAGGCGGTTGAGGAATCTATAGATCTCATTAAATCGTTTCTCTTATCAAAACCGACACCCTCTCTACAAACAACCTCTAAAAGACAGCCCAGAACTACCATCATCGGACCATCAGTTCCTTCAACTTCTCGATCAATCCCCTCATCATCACGAATAAGCCCCCCATCCTCATCAGCACCACTAGTCGCTTCAGCCTCATCTGATATGGGACCCTCCGAGGAAGATATCGTCGCCTTTAGAAAGAAGTTACTCAAACCTACCCCTAAAGCTGACAAATCCAAACCAGCTGACAAACCCAAACCCGTTTCCATCCGGAGCGCCCTTTTACATGAGATCAAGGAATTCTTTGGATACGCTACAGACGCTTTAGAGAAAGAGAAAGAGGAACCGGATGAACCGCTTATAGCAAAAGAAACCCTCGAGAAAGAGGAGCCGGATGAAGCTCCTCTAGTAAAACCCTCCAGCGAGAAAGAGAAGGTGGAGCCGGATGAAACGAATCGAAAAGACGCCATCGAGGAAGAGAAAGAGGAGCCGGATAAGCCTCCTCTAGTAAAACCCTCCAGCAAGAAAGAGAAGGTGGAGCCGGATGAAACGAATCGAAAAGACGCCATCGAGGAAGAGAAAGAGGAGCCGGAAATTCTTCTAGTAGTTGATGATTCAGAAACTTGAGTATTTAAAACCCTCGAAATAAGGAGAAATTAATTGGAATTAGTTCTATTCTTCTGATAAAATAAATCCTGAAAATCAAGCAATATAACGCTTTATGTAAAGATTATAGTATTTTTTTATTACAATAGTCTCATAGTTCATCTTCTGATTATATTTAATGCCATTTTCAATAAAAAAATATAAAAAAAAAAATTTAAATTTTAAGTAACTTGCTAAAAACATCTTGGATATTTTCCGGTTTTGGAATTTTTTTTCTTATTTCATCCACTCTTTCAACAAAGTCACTTGCTGTCCAAGCTCCCTCTTTTTTTTCAAGTATATCAACTGTATGCCATCCTTTTAAAAACACAAGAAAATTACCAACGACTCGAAAGACTCGACCCGAAATTCTCGCGGCTGCGTCACTTGCAAGAAAAATAACGAAGGGTGCAACATGAGCTGGGTCGAGGGGATCGAAGGGTTTTCCTATAGTTGATTCCATAATACCTTTCGTACTAGGGGTCGCATCGGTTGTAAGACGCGTTCGTGCCTGGGGCGCAATTGCATTAGCTCTTATTTTGTATTTTTTAACATCCAATGCTGTGATGATGGTCAGTCCTGCAATTGCAGCTTTGGCTGTTCCATAATTACTTTGCCCTGCATTACCTAATAATCCTGCATCGCTCGTAGTATTTATGATAGATGCAGGTAGATTTTTAGGATCTTTTCCAGCTTTTCTTTCCTTTCTCCAATAGGCACAAGCATGCCGAGTCATGTTCCATGTTCCTTTAACATGAACACCCATAACTTGATCAAATTCATCTTCTGTCATATTAAAGATCATGCGATCTCGAAGTATTCCAGCATTATTAACTAAGATATTGAGATGTCCAAATGTCTCTACTGCTTGGTCTATCATTTGTTTTGCTTTATTAAAATCCGAAACAGAATCGTAGTTGGCAGCAGCTTTACCTCCAGCTTTCTTGATTTCCTCAACCACTTCATCTGCTACTTTAGTGGGCTTACCACTACCGTCATGGCTTGCACCTAAATCATTTACTACAACTGCTGCTCCTTCTTTAGCTAACAGAAGTGCCTCTTCTCTTCCAATACCACGACCAGCTCCAGTCACAATAGCTACTTTACCATCTAAAAGTCCCATTACTTTCACCTCTTTTCTTATAATCTATATCTACGACAATAAAAACACTATTTGAATTTTAGCTATATTCATTAAAAATTTTGCTTAATTTAGATATTAATCGGGGAACGAAAAAAGAAGTCGTGAAAGCTTTACAGCATTGGGGGCTCTATAGCAAAAAGGTATAAAAAGTTATGATAATAATTTTGTTCATAGTCATTTGGAGGTATACAGAAAATGAGTGATTTTTCAACTTTAATTGGACAGGAATTAAAGTCTGGTGAGTTCAAAGTAAAAAAGAAGAAATTACTTGAATTTGCAAAATCAATCGGAGTCAAACAAGCCCAATTTAATGATGAGAACGATCCTATTGCCCATCCCTCTTATGCAAATTCTTATGTAGCTCCCGCGATCCGGGCAATTTTTGAGGCAAAAAATCCCGATGGATCACTGATTATCACGAATCCCCTCAAAATTTTGCATGGAGGTCAAGTTTATAGCTTTCCAAAAGGTGCGCCTCCCATCAAGGATGGGGATAAATTAAAATCGACTCCAAAAATTAAAAATATGGAAATCAAGAAGAATGGGATGCTAGTTATAACTATAGAAATATCAACCGTTGTTAATAAAAGTGAAGATGAATCAAAAGTTGGTAAAAATGTCTGCATCACTGAGACTGGAATAGTAGTGATGCCCGGAGGATTTGAGGTCAAATAATTAGAAAATATCCAGGTCTATCAGCCATTTTTTGCTTTCTTGGTAGCCATCGGATTTTTATCCATACAGGGAACACCGAACTGGCAAAAGGCGCAGCCTACAGGCGGAACTTGTTTGAAATATTGACCATTGATGCGGCGATAATGAGGCTTAAGGATCGAACCAAGACGTTTATTCATTATTCTTTCAATTTTACTTCCTAGTTTCCGGCATTTAACCTTATCATGCCCTTCCTCTGTAATAGCTCCTATAGGGCATCTATCCATGCATTTTTTACATGTATTGGTTGAATAATACAGACAATTGGCATGGGGATCATCATTCTTTCTAGGAGTTACTCTAAGAGGTGCGTCGGTAATGACTGAACACAACCTAACATTACAACCAATCTCCGTAATGAGACCTTCGTGAAGACTAAATGTGCCTAATCCTGCAGCAAAGGCGATATGTCGCTCTGACCAGGTTGAGTAAAAACCGGGATAGATACTAAATGCCTCACTTAGCGCTCCAGCTGTGGCTTGAAATCCCTGATTTTGGAAATATTTTATGGTCTCTTTCATAATCTCAACCTTGAATGGATTAGCATAGTTTCGCCCTATACAGTAAATTTCAGCAGGTATTTCCTTTGCACCCATGCTTTCTTCTCGAATACGTTCGGTATACGGACAAACAATGGATAGAATCCGAAGACGGGATGCTAACCCATCTTCATCTGGGAGTCCGCTGGCAACCCACATCTCAGCCGGCGTAAGATGTTTCGGATTTACAACCTCTTTAAATTTGTGAAAAATCGGATCGTCACCCTGCGAAATCCCAATTACGGGTGGAGAAAAAATCCTCCCACCTCCATAACTCTCTGGAAGGCGATTTAATTCACTAGAAGAAAATAATTCTTCTAAAAATTTCTGTACTTGGGCATTCATATTAAATCAACTTCACTGAGGACAATCCTGTAGTCAGGGATTAATCATGATTTTTTAAGAATTTTAGGATGATGAGCAAAATTTATTGCGTCATTTTATTTTTTTTAGAATAAAAAGGTGTGTAATTAACTTTTTTAATCTGAATATCCATTTTTGATTGGTTAGTCTCACTTCACATCTAATCCTCTTTGATGTAATCAGGTTTGAGGAATAATGGTGAATCCAAGTAGTAAGAATGATTGGGAAAATAGCGAGATGATAGGGCAGAACAAGGAACCCGCCCACTGCACCCTCATTCCCTATCCAAATCGTGAAGCAGCACTGAAAGGAACGCAAGAAGCCTCTATTTATTATAAGTCTCTTAATAGAAATTGGAAGTTCAATTGGGTTAAAAAACCGGCTGCCCGACCGTTTGATTTTTGGAAAGTAGATTATAATGCAAGTAAATGGGATGAAATACCGGTTCCAAGTAATTGGCAGTTACACGGATATGGAATCCCGATTTATTTAAATGTTAGATATCCTCATAGCGTAAAGATCTGGTTTCCGCCCCGAATTGACCACAATTATAATCCTGTGGGCTCATATCGAACTGAATTTGAGATTCCGGACGAATGGAAAACTCGTCAAATTTTTATCCATTTTGCGGGAGTGAAATCAGCATTTTATATCTGGATTAATGGCGAAAAAGTTGGTTATAGCCAGGGTAGTATGACGCCTGCCGAATTTAACATCACAAAATTCGTGAAACCGGGCAAGAATCTACTTACTGTGGAAGTTTATCGCTGGTCAGATGGTTCCTACCTCGAAGACCAAGATACGTGGAGGTTTAGTGGGATATATCGAGATGTCTTTCTTTTTTCCACCTCAATGGTTCATATAAGGGATTTTTTCGTATATTGTGATCTTGATGAGACCTATAAAGATGCGAAATTGAATGTTAGGGTGAAACTCCGTAATTATAATGAACAAGCTAAAGAAAACTATTCGTTGAATCTGATCCTGCTGGATTCAGAAAAGAAGGTCGTTGGTAAAGAGCCCTTGGCAACGAAAAAAGTAATAATTGGGCCTAATCAAGAAAAAATAATTAAATATTCCACGGATGTCAAGAATCCCAAGAAATGGACTGCCGAAACTCCCTTCCTCTATGAGATCTTACTTGAATTGAAGAATTCAGATAACCAAATAATTGAGGTTGAACGACACCGTTTTGGTTTTCGGAAAGTGGAAATCAAGAATAGCCAAATTTTGATTAATGGTGTGCGAATTTTCGTCAAGGGAACGAATCGCCACGAGTTCGATCCAGACCATGGTCGCGCTATCCCTTACGAGCGGATGGTCCAAGATATTAAATTACTAAAGCAACATAATATCAATGCAGTTCGCACGAGCCATTATCCGAATCACTCAAAATGGTACGATCTTTGCGATGAATACGGTATTTACATTCTCGATGAGTGCAATCTTGAATCCCACAGGTTGCGAAGAAAGTTGCCGAAAGGAAAACGCAAATGGAGAGATGCAGTAATAGATCGCATGGTAAGCATGGTTGAACGGGACAAAAACCACCCTTGCATTTTCATGTGGTCCCTCGGCAATGAGGCGGGGAATGGTGAAAATTTCATCCTAATGAAGGAAGCAGCGCTTTCAATCGACCATACACGACCCATTCACTATGAGGGCGATTCCCAATTAAACGAATCCGATGTTTTTAGCACTATGTATACCTCTCACGAAAATCTCGAAAAATCTGGGCATTTCAAGAAAGTACGGGTTACTCCCATTTCAATTTCTAGATTGAGCCCGAAAAAGTATAGGAATAAACCCCGTATTCTTTGCGAATACTGTCATGCGATGGGAAATTCCGTAGGGAGCCTCCAGGAATATTGGGATATCTTCGAGAAATATGACAATATGGTTGGAGGCTTTATTTGGGATTGGGTAGATCAAGGTCTGCGGAAGAAGGATGAGGCGACTGGCAAGGAATTCTGGGCTTATGGCGGGGATTATGGCGATAAACCAAATTCTAGGACTTTTTGCTTAAACGGCCTCGTATTACCGGATAGAATCCCAAATCCTTCTCTACTTGAGGTAAAAAAGGTCTATCAATATATTAAAGTATATCCCATTGATCTCTTAGCAGGAAAGGTAAAGATTCACAATAAATATTTCCACCAATCATTAGAATTTACAGATATATTTTGGGAATTAACTGAAAATGGCGCCATCATTCAAGATGGAAAATTGGAGTCCATCCCCCTTCCCCCTGGTTCACAACAGGAAGTAGCAATTCCTTTCAAGGAACCCGAGGCCACCCCTTCAGCTGAATATCATTTAAAGGTAATTTTCAAGCTTTCCTCTGACACGTTATGGGCCGACAAGGGACATGAAGTCGCTTGGGATCAATTCAAGATACCTTTTAAGATCCCTCCTGCATCAAACCCCCCTATTGAATCATTACTGGAGTTAAAAATCACTGATTCAACCGAAACCTTGACTATAGTAGGTATGGATTTTAAGGTAAAAATAGGAAAAACTACTGGCGGTATTGAATCTCTCGTGTATAAGGGTCAAGAACTCATTTCAAGCCCATTGACTCTCAATTTTTGGAGGGCACCGGTTGATAATGATACAGGTTTCGCAAAATTTGTTCCATCTGCCCAAACGGTAGCAAAATATATTCCCCCATTCGAGAAATTCGTTGCCAAAATCCGCTGGAGGAAAGCAACTAGGAAACGAAAGGTGAAATTTTTTACGTATGAGCAAATTTCTTCTAATATTGTTAAAGTATTAGTGCAATCAAAGATGTCACGAAGCAAATCTGGCCCCGAAACTCATTACACGATCTATGGAAATGGGGATATATTAATTGAAAATATTTTTACACCCAGTAAAGATATGATAAAATTCGGGATGCAAGGTGAAATTCCAAAAAATTTTTCAAAATTAACATGGTTTGGACGAGGTCCCCATGAAAATTATTGGGATCGAAAAACAGGAGCGGCAGTTGGTGTTTATTCGAGAGAAATAGAAGATTTCATCCATAATTATGCATCCCCTCAAGAGAATGCAAATAGGTGCGACGTGCGGTGGGTGGCCTTAACCAACGAAGATGAAGCGGGATTGTTTATTTCGGATGTTGGTGGGACATTTCTTAGCATTAGCGCGTGGCCTTACACAATGTCAGATCTCGAAAATGCTCAACACATCAACGAGCTCCCACGGCGTGATACGATTACCTTGAATATTGATTATAAACAATGCGGTGTTGGTCATGATTTTGTATTCGCAGGTCCGATAGAGAAGTATAAGTTAAAGGCGAAAAAACAATATAGCTACAAATTCCGAATTCGTCCCTATAAGATC
>JABXJU010000278.1 GCA_013375405.1 Candidatus Helarchaeota archaeon | reverse complement strand
TATCTTCACCAAGAAAAAGCATTAAGAAAGATATTAAGTGGACGAAATGTAGTTATCGCTTCAGGTACAAGCAGTGGGAAAACTGAATGCTTTCTTTTGCCAATTTATAATCACCTTTTAAAGGAACATGAAGAAGGCAAACTCACACCTGGAGTACGTGCCCTTTTATTATACCCCATGAATGCATTGGCAAATGATCAGTTACGCAGGTTAAGAGAGACCGCAAGAATAATGGAAAAAGAAATTGCAGATATACGAATAACTTTTGGTAGATATATTGGAGATACTGAAGATGACAAGAAAAAAGCTTTGGACAAATTTACAAGAGAGAACCCGGGTATTGACCCAGTAAAAAGTGAACTTCTATCAAGGGAAGAAATGCGAGAGAATCCGCCGCATATCCTTATAACAAACTATGCAATGTTAGAATATCTTCTCTTACGCCCAAAAGATTCTTCTTTCTTTGATGGGAAACATGCAAAACACTGGAAATTTTTAGTGTTAGATGAAGCTCATATTTATAGCGGAGCGAATGGTATCGAAATGGGAATGCTTATCCGGCGGTTGAAGGATAGAGTTTGTGAGAATATGGAAGGAGATTTGCAGTGTATCGCAACAAGCGCAACATTGGTTAAAGAAGAAGAAGATTTTGGGAAGGTAGCGGAATTTGCCACAAACCTTTTTGGAGAAAGGTTTGAATGGAATGCAAAGGATGAGAATTGGCAAGATATAATAAAAGGTGAGAGAATTAAAATGGAAAGCATCCAGCGCGATAGTTTTCAATTCTCCTTTGGGCTATATTCCTCCCTTGATAAGACTATAAGAAATACCGGTGAGAACTCTTCTCTTTTAGAACGATTTTATGAGATTTGTAATAAACATAGAATTTCACAGAACATTTTAACTGAAGCAAAAGAGCAATTGGATGGTGATGCTAAGAAGTTCCTATGTCAACTCTTATCAAGGGACGAAAAAATCGTAAAATTGAGGGATTTGCTTGAGGAGGGGCCGGCTAAGTTTGAAGATTGTGTTAAGCAACTCTTCGAAACTGATAACCCTTCAGATACGCATCGTCAAGCCCTCATAAGCCTTGTGAATATCGCCGTTTGGGCACGTCCTGATAAAGAATCATTACCGCTTCTACCTGCCCGTTACCATCTATTTGTTCGTGCACCTGAAGGCATTTTTGTGTCGTTTTATCCAGAACCAAGAATATTCTTGGAACGGCGCGAGAAAACAGAAGAAGGATATGCAGTTTTTGATATTGCTTCCTGTCGTCGGTGTGGGCAGGAGTACTTAGTCGGTGACATTGTAAAAGGAAAATTAAAGCATTCCTTTAGTAAGATGGATACCCGACGAAAAAACAGATATTTTCTTTTATGGAAAGAAGAAAACCAACTTGAAGAAGATGAAGATGAAGAGATAGCAGTTCCAGAAGAGATTGCGAAGAAGGGTAAGATATGGAAACTATGTGTAAAATGCGGAGCGGTCTGGGAGGAAAATGAAGTTCCCACATGCAATTGTGGGCATGAAAGTGGTGCTATCCGGATACTGATTGAAATTATCCCCCAAAATGGGATTCTTAATAAGTGTTATCTATGCGGTTTGCGATCTATTAATATTGTTCGGGAATTTATTTTTCAACAGGATGCTCCTGCTGCCGTATTAGCGACAGCGCTGTTTCAGAATCTGAAAAAGAAAAAACAAAAAGAGAGGAAAATTCTTACATTTTCCGATAGCAGACAAGATGCAGCCTTTTTTGCTCCGTATTTGGATTATACCTACAAGCGGATTTTATTCAGACGTCTCATTATAGAAACCCTCCAGCAAAATCAATTTGTAAAAGACTATGGATTTCAAACTCTCTGCAATGATGCCCTGAAACTTGCTGAGGAAAAACATCTTTTTGACCCATACATGGATGAAAAAGAGAAGAAAAAAGAAATGTGGGGCTGGATATTGCAGGAATTTTGTGCATTAGATCGTAGAATTTGTTTAGAGGGGGTAGGTTTATTATCCTTTTTGCCGATTCCACCAAATGAATGGAAACCGATAGACGTTCTTTCTAAATTCCCTTGGAATTTATCTGAGAATGAAGCTATAGCGTTATACCAAATACTTATCAACACCCTTCGTTTCAATAAGGCTATAACTTTCCCCAATGATGGCCCAAGCCCACAAGATGAGATTTTTGCTCGTTTTCACAGAAACAAAGAATACAAATTCCGAGGCGAAAATCAAGAAAAAAGCAAGGCAATTAAAAAGGGAATTTATTCTTTTATCCCAACTTCAGGACGATTTAACACAAGGTTAGAATTCTTACAAAAGTTGTATAAGCAAATCACTGGTAAAGAGGCAGATAAAAATGAATGTAGAAAATTACTGGGTAAAATTTGGGATGACTTAAAAACGAACTGGATAGACCGAGGTCTTTATCAGTTTAGCGATGCCAATGAAGGGGTGCTTTTTCAACTTGATTATAAATATTGGCGAATTGTTCAAGAAGGACAAAATACTTCACGTTCCATCTGCGATAAATGTGGCCTAATCTCGCCAGTAAATATCAAAGGCGTTTGTCCTACCTTTGGTTGCAACGGAAAACTTGAATCATTGAATTTTTCATCGAGACAAGAAAAGATTATAAAGAACCATTATCGGTATCTATATACCAACCTCTCCTTGGTCAACATGACTATTAAGGAACATACTGCACAGCTCAAACAAGATTATGCTTCAAATATTCAGCAAAAATTCATAAAAGGAGAAATAAACGTATTAAGTTGTTCAACAACTTTTGAATTGGGGGTAGACCTTGGAGAGTTAGAAACGATATTCTTGCGTAATGTTCCTCCAGAACCTTCAAACTACATTCAGAGATCGGGAAGGGCAGGGCGTAGACTTGACTCGGTTGGTTTTACTTTGACCTTTGCTCAACTTAGATCCCATGATCTCACATATTTTAAAGAACCAGAAAAAATGGTTGGAGGCCAAATAAAACCACCTGTTGCTGAAATCCGGAACGAAAAAATCGTTCGGCGTCATTTGCATTCGGTAGTCTTGGCAAAGTTTTTTAGAGACTATTGCAACTATTTTGGAAATGTAGACTCCTTCTTCCATCTTGAAGGAAGAGAAATTTCTGGTCCCGAAAAGCTAAAAGAATATCTTGAAAACAAACCTGCAGCCATATTAGAATCGCTGAAAAGGACGATACCTGAAAATCTGCATGGTATATTTGATTTAGAGAATTGGGGATGGATAAAAGGTTTACTTAGCTATAAAGAAGGTGCTTTAGAAACTGCCAATGCACAAATAAAAGATGAGTATTTACGATTAAAAGAGTTTTATCAGAAAAAGGGAGAAGAACTAAAACAGATTATCGATTCCGGTGGAAATAAAATAAAAGAAAGTCGATTGACTCGTGATCGTAACTGGGCTATTGATAGAATGGAAACCATCAAAAGAAGGCAACTTATAGATTTCCTTGCAACCCACACTGTTATTCCAAAGTATGGTTTTCCTGTTGATGTCGTGGAACTTACGCCTTTGTCCCACATTAAGGAGGCAAAGAATATTCGATTGGAACGAGATCTTCGCATTGCTATCTCAGAATTTGCTCCCGATAGTCAGGTTGTAGCAAATGGATATATTTGGAAAAGTGCCGGACTAAAAGTTGTAAGAGACAGAACATGGCCTATCTATTGGTATGCTATTTGTTCGAACTGTAGATGCTTTAATATCCAAGAAGGAACGATTGAAGATAAACCACCTACTATCTCATGTAAAGGTTGTCATGGGAACATAGCACGCAGTGAGGTACATAGATTCATCACACCTATTTTTGGCTTCGTTACAAGTAGAGAACTTGAACCTCCAAAGCCAGGTGAATCAAGGCCAAAACGTGAATTTACTACTAGGCCATACTTCTTTGACTATCGGGAGCCAAAAGAGGAAGAATTTAATATTGGAAATCTAAAGATTAAGTGCCGATATTCATTTCATGGGGAGTTGGCAGTAATTTGTAAGGGAAAAAAGGGGGCAGGATTTCACATTTGCTTTAAGTGCGGTGCTGCATTTTCTAAAAGACCAAAAAGCAACACGCATAAATCGCCAATCGGAGAAGAGTGCTCATTTCCTTCAAGAGGTCCACTACATTTTGGTCATACTTTCAAGACAGATGTTTTAACAATTTCTTTAGAAAACTTTGATTTTAATGAAGCAAGAATGGACCAGAGTTTCTGGTACTCTTTGCTTTATGCCATTCTTGAAGGAGCGAGTCAAGCTTTGGGGATACGGCGCCGAGATTTGGATGGTTGTTTATATCCTTACGAGGGAAAAATTGCACTTGTACTGTTTGATAATGTACCCGGAGGAGCAGGTCATGTCAAACGGATAATGGATAAACAGAATCTTTATGGAGTCTTTAAAGATGCCTTGGGTCGAGTGAAAAACTGTACCTGTGGTCCTGAAACAAGTTGTTATGGCTGTCTTAGAAACTATCAGAATCAATTCTGTCATGAGCAACTAAAGAGAGGTATTATTTCCGATTTCCTATCGGATAATTTGCAAAATGAAGATAAGGTAGTTGAAAGATAGTAAAAACTGGCAAAAGTGCTGCAGAGAAACAAAGGCCTAACACAGCATAAAAGGTTCATATGTTACGGACTAATTTGAATTTTTGTTTTGCAAGAACTTCTTTTATGCCGGGAACGATTTAGTTTCATTTTCAGA
>JABXJU010000277.1 GCA_013375405.1 Candidatus Helarchaeota archaeon | reverse complement strand
GGTCTCCACAAGCAGTTATCAAGATATAATCTCGATCAACGGCACCTACTATTACGTCATCGTTGCCGGCAACGCCTTGGGTAGAAGTCTTATTTCCAATTGTGAAAGCGTCATGGTTGCGATTCCCCCTGTATTTCCATTTCCACCCGTACTTGAACCCATTTTACCAAATCCGGATTATGATGGACTACTTGAGTTGAACTGGAGCAATGTAATGGGAGCGAATATATATTACATCTATAGAGCCAATTCAAGCATTACATCGGTGAGCGGGATGACCCCGATAGCAACGGTCTCCACAAGCAGTTATCAAGATATAATCTCGATCAACGGCACCTACTATTACGTCATCGTTGCCGGCAACGCCTCGGGTAGAAGTCTTATTTCCAATTGTGAAAGCGTTGTGGTAGCAATTCCTGCCGAGCCGTCACCCTCTGGACCCCCAATTTGGACGATTTTATTGACCATTGAGATCATATGTGGTATAGTCCTAACAGGCGTAATCATTAAAATCATAAAAACAGAGGAAAAAGCACCAGCTCCAGTTAAGAAATTAACTGCTAAGGAAGCAGGAGCTCCAGCTAAAAAAGAAAGAATGAATTATATGAATTAGACAATTTTCTTTTGCTACCAAAGGGAGTCCTTCATCCTTAAAGAGATGGGAAATGTTCTTAAGGTTTGGGGCGAAGATTGTTTTTGTACTATCAAAGCGCGAAATAACAATTGCGGAAAACTCACACTTAGATTTGAAGAAAGATTTTATGTACTTAGTGTTATACTACCTATAAGGGCTCCAATCAAGTAAGGCTATAATGAATCTGTATTTAAATTGTAATGTATTGATCTTTGGTTGAATTATTTCAGTAACGAGTAAGATTTTAAACACTTCAATAGGGGTAAAATCCAATGGTAAATAAATGTCAAACGATATTTGCTTATATTTAAGTGCAAGTTTTATAATTATATTCTAGTGAATGCTTTAATGAAGGTACTTCATTCATGGAGAAATCAGTAACTGAAAAGAAACTAGAGAAACTATTGACAAAAAAGTTTGCTTTCAATAGAGTCGAGATACAATTAAATGAGAAAAGTATCATAATTGACTATCTTACTCCTAAAAAAGCTGTAGAACACGCGGTAGCGTACCTATTTAAAGTGATAGAACATTTCAAATTCACTGGATCTATCCTGAACGAAGGATCAGAAAAGTATAGATCAATTGATATTAAAAAATATTTCGCCCATCCAATGCTTCGTAGCGAACTTTGGAACATTGAAAAAAATCTCTTGCTATATGGAGGGACAATTAAGTACGGAGGGCGTGTTTTTATTGAAATAGGTCCATCTGAGTATAAGGGACGGTTGGTAATAAAAACTAAGACAGCTTGGAAGAGGGATGATACGACTCATACGCTGGATTCTTTAACTGAATCATTTAAATTTAAGACCCATCCAAAAATTTCGAAGCGCTTAACTCAAATAATTGATGAAAAAATTGAACTTGATAAAAAAATAAAAGAAGATAAAAGAGCGGCATTTTTAGAAAAGCGAAAGGCAGAACTTGAACATAAAATCCATGAAGAAAAAGAAAAATTAGCGAAGTTGGAAGAACAAGAGCGAATCAAGCAAGAAGAAGAAAAAAATAGAACGATGAAAGAATGGCGTATGAAAAACAAATTGTTTCCGATTGCCGATTTAGCTTCGATTAATTGGGATAAACGGTGGGTAGATGATTTTGATATAATTTCAGAGGGAATCACGAATGTAAAAATTGATTCCCTTGAAGATGAAGAGTACCTAAGAGATTATTGTGATAAAGTTATTGATTTTATTATCCATCTCGATGTTTACACGATTAAATCAGATCCAGACATAAAACATATGATGATCAGGCGGATTCATGAAAGTAAGAAATTAGCCATAATGAAATTAATGGAACCTGAATTGGAAGAGAAACCTGGGGAGGGCATAGAAGCAAGCTTGCAGGAACTAATCGCACACTTACCAAAAGCACCAGCCCGGAGAGTAGCTACACCAAAGCCTGTCCCTATTGAGGAAGAAGAACCACAAGAAAAAAAACAAAAAGAAGTACAGTTATTTGATTAAATTTTGGTTTTTCAGTTTTAATTTGATTTTTTATATTTATCGAGTTCCTTGAAATAAATATGATCAAGGACGGTGCCCTTAGCATCTAAGAGTTTCATAGTTTTGATTAAGGGTTTAAATTTTCCATCAGCTAATCCATTAGCGATGATTGCTGCCCCTTGCGCGGCTTCTTTAGCAATTTGAGCTGTTGGGAGACCATTTATTCTATGAACTGGTGCTGCATTTGTTAAATGAGATTCGAAGATTGTATAAAAGTCATCAATTCTGGCTAATCTTCCGGAAAGAAGAATTTCTCTGGGGTGTTTTACAGAAATTTGCATTGCATTAATATCTTTTAGAATACTTTCAATGAGGAAATCTTTAGCCAATTTAAATTTTTCATCTGTATTGGCTAATATAATAAATTCTTCTGGGCTTAAATCTTTATAACCTGCAACATAGGAAGCTCCGCCGCTATAGATTGTCCGCTTATAAATGTCATTCAGAAGATAGGCTAGTTCACCATCGATACCACCACAGGCTAGGAAGCCAGCGCATCCTTGGCTTCCACCGATGCCGTCGACAATCTTTCCATTTTCTACTCCAAGAACGGCAGTAAATCCAGTCCCCATTTCCACTAAAATGAAGGAAACTTCCGAATAATCAATATTTAATCGAACGGCTTGATCATAGACACCTAAAACTGCACTACAAACCTTATCAGCAGTTCCCATGTCAATTTTATTTATTTTTCGATGGGTTGGTACTGTTGATAATAATTTCACGCTTGGGATGAAATACCCTTTGAATCCTTTCTCTTTAAGAAGCCTTGCAATTTCACCTAATCCGGTAATTTTCGATGAAATTTTCTTTTTTATTGTTAAAAGAAATAAATCCCTTTCGGTTAATTCTTGTATAGGAGTGAACGGTAAACCATGACCACTAGGAGCGACAATTAAATCAATTTCCTCAAGCGACTGAAGTATTTCTACAATAATTCCTGGTTTTTCAATCACTCGTTTCGTTGGAATGGATGTATCTAGTATTATTGTGTCATCTTCAAGTCCTACAATGCCCCATGAATCGGTTCCTGGATCAATTCCAACTACGCGGACCAGTCTTAACACCTTTAATTTAGAACTCTTCAATCCAAAATTTTGTGATTAACCTAATCTATCCAATTCAGAATAGTTTTTAAATAGTTTTTAAGTGTTTTAAAAACTAATGGACACCACTCCCGTTTTAGGTTTTTGTGATTTTCAAGCAATTCGAGAGTACGTCGAAAATAGAGAACCTCTATTGCGTAATATTTGGAACCAGACTATGGAAATTTCAGACAAAAACATAATGCTGGGAAGATTGCACGAAAACCATCTTTTAGGAATTTTCTTATGGTATTATACTCTTAAAAAAGAAGACGTGACTACTGAAAGATTAGAAGAAGAATATGGAAAATTCTTTCAGCATGTATCCAGAAGCACGATAAGCACCTATTTAAATCAATTAGAAAAGCAAGGAGTACTAACGAAAAATCGACAAGGGAAACAAGTTTTTTATCGATTAACCTACGAACCGCCCTCTGACATGCATCCCATTTACATGGTTCGTAATTTTTGTATTTTACCTTCATATTTATGTAGACTATCTTTTTTTGCTAGGACATTAAGACTTAATAAAGAAGAGAATTTACAATACTTGCTTGAATTAGTAAATTTTAGTCTAATCAAAAATAGAATAGAAAAATGTATTTTATGTCCATTCGCAATAAAAGAAGAAAATACAAAAATCTTAGATAATATCATGAATGATTATAGAGCTAAAACTGAATTGCTTCCGAAAGAGTTATTTACTTACATAGATAAAAAATTGGGGGAACTGACGGTCTTTAGAGGTATCCTTCTTGCCGGAAACTGGACAATAATTTCAGATAAACTGGTGAATTATGCCCAAATATACAAAAGAGAACTCAAATTTCAACGTGAAGCCCTTGCGAGAAGACAAAAGTTATAGTAGGAAAGATGAGACTCTTTTGAATTATAAAGTAACTATCTGTTTATTATATGAGAGTTGTTTTGACATAGAAAAAGATTATTTTAGGAATGGTTTTCCTCCTGAAATTTATGAAACTATAATGTGTATCCAAGGAGCTTATTTCCTCTCTCATAAAATTAGGAAAAATACTCAAGTCTTTTTGGGTTTTTTAGCGAATAATTTGGTAATTCATTATGTCGGGACAAAATTAAGATATTTAGGACCAGATGAGCGATCGATCGGAATGTTATTAATGAAAGCATTAGAAAAGCGAGAAGTATTAGTTGGTAATCGGAGAATTCAATCTTCGCCCGGAATTTATATTCAAAAAAAGAAAATACAGGATTTAATTTTAGAATTAGGGCAAAAGGATCAAATTTTTATGGCAGATAAGAACTCAATTGTTGAATTAGATAATATTCAGGGACAACATTTGATTCTATTAATTCCTAATACTAAAAAGTGGGATTTTTTTAGTAAAAATTTCCTTTCCAAATTAAATATTTTCAAATTTGGGACTAACGATTTGCCTGAAAAAATGAGAGATTTTTTAACAATTTTGAAATTTTATTCAATTTTTGATAATTTATTATCAGTACTTTGACAATTTTACATTATTACTTTTCCCTCCGGACTTTTTAAATTAAGTGGCATATGAGAT
>JABXJU010000276.1 GCA_013375405.1 Candidatus Helarchaeota archaeon | reverse complement strand
TTAAGAATTCTTTATCGAAAGATTTTAGTTGGAATTCCGCTATTCCGACTGCGAGCAAGGCGTTTGCGTAATATTTCTTATCGCCCTCTTTTTTATACAAGAGCGTTCCTTTCTTAACCATGTTATCCAAGATCTTCTCCAACTCGCCGATCGATATACCGATTTCTTTCACGCGCTCGTAGATACTCTCCAAAGGCTCGGTAATTTCAGCCGAGTATCGTAATTTCGTCGCGATTTTTGCTTCTTCGGGGGTGAAAAGACGTTTTAATATCCGTAATTCTATGCCAGATCTCGTGGCAGGGAAACCTATAGGCATTTGATCCATATGTTCCTGCAATTCTCGATAAACATCAATATCTTCAACACTCATTGAAAAATTTCACCTTTTTTCTATTTTTAACAATTTTTAATTAAATTAAATTCTCCTATCTTCTTTAAATATTTTCTTACCACTTTTTTGGTTTTCCTAAGAATTCTAAAATATATTTATTTACTAACACTGGTGCCTCTAGCTGCACCGAATGACCTACTTTCGGTAGAAGTTTTATTGTATATGGACCTTCAACGTGCTCAGGAAAATGTCTAGTTAATTCTTTACCAAGTGCAATTATTTATAGAAGTTCTGAGAATAATGTATTACACAGCTTTTATGGTCCTCTAATGACTTTTTAGGATGATTTAAGGTGAGGACTCGGGTAATGAAATAAATTAAGGTGAGGAAGTACGACAAAATATACATTTGGACCGGTCCGAAGCAGGAGATTTGGATGGTCATTGGGAATTGACATAATGCCCAAATTAAAGACTTGTACCTATAATTGTGCTTATTGTGAATTAGGGAAAACGAGTTTAAAGGGATATGTTAGTACAAAATATCGATGTAACGTTCCACCTCATTTTAAAGAAGATTTAAGTGCTGAGCTGCGAGAAAAATTGGTGGAATGTTCGTCATATGTTAATGCTATTACTTTTGGATACAATGGCGAACCCACATTGAATGAAGATCTCGGTTTGATTCTTGATTTAACACGTAAACTCCGGTATGAAACAGGAATTGAGAAGGTTCCAATTTCGATCTTTACCAATTCCTCAACTTTAGGGGTTCCTGAGGTTCGAAAATCACTCCTTAACTTCGATATTGTAATTGCAAAATTAGATGCGGGAACTCAAGAAATTTTTAGCTCTACAAATAATCCCCATCATTCCGTTCCTTCCTTAAAGGAAATCATAAAAAATATTAAATTATTAAAATCAGAAATGAAGCAGGGCAATAATCTTTACATTCAAACATTATTATATAAAGTCCGGGCTCCAACATCACTCAAAAGCAATGGAACAAGAGAAAATGTGAAGGCAATTGCCGAGGCAATAAATGAGATTCGCCCCGATAGGATTCAAATGTATTCTATAGCACGACCGCCTGCAGAACCGAAAGTTATAGCACTTACGAAAATGGAACTTATACAATTGAGTGACCTAATGGCAGAGCTTGTCGAAGAGCCTACAGAAGTATTTCATTTTCATTAATTAGGAGAAGCTGTATGGCCTTAAACCAAGAGATTTTAAAAGATATTATTCGAGCCAGATTGTCGCGAACAATAATCTATCTACGACGTTTTGTTAAAGAATTACCTAAACATCTAATCCATTTACGGCATAAATTTGAGCATCCTTTGAGTAGTCTCCAAATTCTTGTGAATCAATTATCCACCCCCCTTAGATTAGACTCCCTCCCCTCTATTCCTCCGCCAGAGGGTGGGATTCCAGAGGAAGTTAATTACTTTGATTTGGCATTGAATGAGATGAAAACCGCCTTACTTTATTTTAAGCAGAGAGACAATAACGGAATTTTCAAAGAAATTCAAGATTATTATTTAGAACAAAAATTAACCAAAATTATAAAAGATTTGGAAGAATTAGAGAAAAGTTTCCCATAGGTTCGTTCCTCGTATTTTTGTCGGCGGACTTTCTTCCGAAATTTTATATAAAGAATAAAAACCGGGATAGAATTTGTAATTTTAGTTATGATGTTCCCTCTTATTTCTTTTTAAATTTCCCTTATATATTATCTCCATAATACAGAATTGAAAAGATCAGGCACGAGTTGGAAATTGATGGCAACCGATTTTGATTCCTACATTCCTCGTTTCACGTGTAAAAAATGTCGTTCGAGAATAAGTATTTTTGAATGGCGAAAAGGCGAACTATGCAAGCGGTGCCGAGGAAGTATCAAATCTTTTTGAAAATCTCTCGTTTTTTTTAGAATATTTTAGTAATTGGATGATTCTCTGCAAGGCTAATTTTGAATTCGCGGCGATTATTATAAGCAATGCAAGAATCCACGATAGCTATTGCGGGGAATATCAGAGGCGCATTTGCAATCGATCCGTATAAAATAAAGTCTGCGCCTAATGTTTGAATCATAGCACTTGTGCTAATAATTGAATTTATAATCGCTTTAAACTCCTTTCCTTTGGACCAAGTATAAATCGCATTGCAAGGAGCAGTTCCTGCAGGCAAGCCAAGTTCTTCTTTAACAAGATAAATTGCACGTGCCGAGATGCCAATAGAGGGAACATCTAATACTGCAGTATCAATTAAAACTTTTTCAACACCTGCCTGTTTTGCTTTTTCGAGGAGATTTTTCCCCTCAACTTCTCTTGCAATCAACTTTAATTTATCTTTTGGCCATATGAAGCGAGATCCATAGGCAAGAAGTACCGCTTGTTGTAAGCCTGCGTCTCTTATAGCAGCGAGTTCTGCATCATCGGAGTGAAAATCAATTGAATTAAAAATAATCCCTTTATTTAGGCCGATTTCTTTCAAGTGATGACAGACGGGAATGCGAACACTCGCGGTCACACCATCCATTAAGAGAGGACTATCAGTAATTGAGGTGACAAACTCAATGTACCGAATTAAAGCTTCTGGATAGTCTCCTATTACATCTATGATTGCAGGAATTCCCGTTTTATCAGTCCAATCATCTTGAATATTAATGAGCGATTCTGCTTCTGCTCTATTAAAAATACCCTTTTTTTCATCTTCGATGATTTTATGAGACTTGAAGAATATAGACCCGATTAACACTGGTGGATTTTGTCCAGGCTGACCACCTATTTGAATTTTCCCAATCTTGAAAACCCTTTGTTCTTTTGTAAAATAAAACATCACCGTTCACCTAATCTTTTCTAATGTTCCAATAATTAAGAATCTCCAATTTCTGAATGGAAATAAAGATTTATTAACTAGTACCCTATTAAAAAATACTACACATTGTATTTTTTTATTTAGAACAATAAAAATGAAGTGATTAGACTATGAGTGAAGGAACAACACCCGAAAAGGAATTTCCAGAAAGCGTTCATGTTACCAGTTATCCGAAGATTATCTTCCTTTGGCCGACATGGGTTGTATCGTTTATTATTTGGTTGATCGCAATAATTGGCAAGCTAGATCTTACATTAGTCGAATATAAAGCGTTCGGATGGGTATGGATCGGAATTTTAACCTT
Source organism: Candidatus Helarchaeota archaeon (assembly GCA_013375405.1). The sequence continues at coordinate 1,281 of JABXJU010000276.1, read as the reverse complement.
CAACCTCTTTGTTATCTCATTTGAGTTCGCAGCGGGAAAATTCTTAGCTATCCTAATAATATTCTTTGGAATTATAATCGCTCTTTTTACCATACCAGATTTGCCTACTAGCTATTGGCTTCCCTCTCTAGGTCTCAGAATGGAATTCTACCTTGTGATAACAATTATTTTCTCAATAATATACGGTCTACTATGGTTATCGCGACGGTTCAATTATCTCGAGATTACGCACCAGCAAATCACGTATCACGTCGGGATTTTAGCTGATGAACGACGATATCCTGCGCCTTCTTGCCATTTTGAAAAGAGAACTGAAGATGTGTTTGAGCGAGTTATGCCCCCATTTTGTGCAAAACTTATAATGAAAACAGAAACCGGCGAAACTGCAGAGGTTCTCAATTGTGTCCCTCGGATCAATAAACGGTTAGCAGATATCAAGGCAATCTTAGATCATTTGAAAGTTATACAAGCAAGGTAAAATCCATCCTTATTTTTTTTACTTTTTTTTAAAGAGATTTGAATTTTCAGTTAGAATTACATATAATAACCTGAATGAGTATTCTATTGATGGATTTCAATTCCATTTATTGAGCTACACACAATGCCACAAAAAGAATTGGAAATTCCAAGCAAGGTTCGAAGTTATCAGGGGTATCCCGAAGTAATCGAATTTGAGGGATGTCCGAGATGTAATAGTTTAGATGTTAACCCTAAAATTGTCAGCTTTAAGAAGAATGATATTCGTTTTGAGATAACTTGTATGAAATGTGGTCTCCTATACGATGCATATGAAAATATCAATTCAAATACGGAATTGAAGACGATAATGATCGAATGGGATTTTTAAAGAAACAGTTTACAACTTTTGGAATGGAGATAATAGAATTGAAAGCTCTTGATAGAATTAAAGAAATTGTAGGGGCTGAGTATGCATCAGATGCGGATTTTGTATTGCAAAGTTATAGTAAGCAAATTGCAGGTGGATTTAAAGATAAACGCCCAGATCTAGTGGTACGTCCAAAATCAAATGAAGAAATTTCAGAAATTTTGGAATATGCCAACGCTGAAAAAATTCCAGTCATACCTCGCGGGGGTGGAGCAGGATTTTATGGGGGTGTGTTGCCCCTAAAATCAGGTGGTATCGTTATTGATATGACGCGAATGAACAATATTTTGAATTTTAATGAAAATACCATGACTGTTACTGTACAATGTGGAATTACATGGGCTCAATTAAATGACTTTTTATTTCAGCGAGGGTTTTATACGGGCACCTTAGGG
>JABXJU010000046.1 GCA_013375405.1 Candidatus Helarchaeota archaeon | reverse complement strand
TTTAATTACAGCGAATTCGGTAATCGTAATTTAAATCTAATATTTGGGAGTAATTCAAATATGATTGATATGTTCATTGTTCAATACTATTTTGATCACATATTTGGCGTTTCCATTGGCTGGTTTTTAGCATTGATTTTTGGAGCTGTGTTGCTGTTAGCTGCTTACAAGGCAAAAGATTGATCGACTAAAAGAATGGATTATTAAGAATATTCCTTTTTTTTATTTTTTTTAACAAAAATTCATTTAAACAGCTCAATCCTAATGATAATTTAATTATGAAATAGGTGATTTAAGTATTGAAGTGATAAAAAATGGGAGTTAGAGTAGAGAAAAAGGATGTAGTTACGACTGTAATAATAGATAATCCGGAAGTAAAAAATGCGGTGGATGGGGCAACAGCTGCTGCGTTAGCCGATGCTTTTAGAGAATTTGAACATGATGAGAAAGCGCAGGTTGCTGTTTTGTGGGGAGATCATGGCTGTTTTTGTGCAGGAGCAAATCTGAAAGCCGTCGCTGAAGGACGAGGTAATCGATTTGATCCGAAGGGCGATGGCCCTATGGGGCCAACGAGAATGGTGTTATCAAAACCGGTGATTGCTGCGGTTGCGGGATATGCTGTTGCAGGTGGTTTAGAGCTAGCGATTTGGTGTGATTTACGAGTTGTTGAGCGAGATGCAGTATTTGGAGTATTTAATAGGAGGTTTGGGGTTCCACTCATTGATGGATGTACAATTAGATTACCACGCCTCATTGGCCTAAGTAGGGCGCTCGATATGATTCTCACCGGTCGTCCAGTGACTGCGGAGGAGGCATTTCGATGGGGATTAGCGAATCGCATTGTAGATGTGGGACAAAGTCGCCCGGAAGCCGAAAAATTGGCACGTCAAATTGCCAAATTCCCTCAGACCTGTCTAAGAGAGGATAGAATGTCGACGTATGAACAGTATGGAATGAACCTGAAGGAAGCGCTTAACAATGAGTTTAAACATGGATTAAAGACGATTGAGAGCAAGGAAACTTTCGAAGGGGCAAAGCGATTCACGAAGGGCGAAGGAAAACATGGGAAATTCGAATAAAGACATCAATTTTATTTAATAGCTTCAAGTTGTCCCGCACGTCTGGATAATAACAACATACTAACAAGAATTAGTGCTATGCCACTAATGGCCAGCGGTAAAGAAAAGATCTGTGGTGGAGCTAACAAGAAAATGGCGAAGAAATAGAAGACAGGAACTATCTGAACGGGTGCTTGTTGTATAGGACGCATATTACTGGCCTGTCCAAATTCCAAGGACTTTTGCATATAAAAAATACCAAAATAATTAACGATAGGCAGCGTAACGAATGCCAAAATTAGTAAAATCAATTCGTTAGTTGCTAGGCTCCCTGCAAAGATATTATCAATGAGACCTATTAACGGAGCTATCCAAAAATTATTTAAACCAAACATTAAGCCAGAATCGATTGCATATGCAATTCCTTTAAGATTTTCTCTTTTAGCTCTCACAATTCTCGTGACAATTGAACCTACAACCAAAATCAATGTAAAGATAACAACTCTAATCAAAAAGCCTGTTTCTGCCAATGCAGAAGTATTAATATCAATGGCTAGCTCACTGAAAGATAGACACAATATCGCCAGAATCATAAAACTAATTCCAATAATTTCGGGGGTCTTAATGGTTTCCTTTAACAGTCGGAGAGAACCGATTGCTAAGATAATCATACCTGTAGCCTCCAGTCCGGGAACAAGGGTTGGCCCGATCAAATATTCAGCGTAAAAGACCAAAATAGAAGTAATAACAATATTTAAAATGAAGCCTAGGAGCCATAACCGGTTTTTTAATAAATGACGCCCAACTTTCTGTCCTTCTGGTAGCCTATTTAACGCCTTCTTTTCAACAACAATTCCAAAATTATTGGATGCACCCGCTAATAATGCGACCGCTATGCCAAGCCAGTAAAGAGACATATAAAACCAAGATTCTTACTGTCTATTAAAAGGTTATGGAGAAAATTGGGTGATTTTATCGATTAATTAAGCTCGAAACCACAATTTTTAAGTATCTATTTTTTACATTAGCTCAGCGATTTCATTGTGGTTTTCTCATGAAGGTTAAAAAGATTTTACGATATTTTCTTCTTTTTCTTTGTTATTCTAACCTTGCCTGGTTTCTTTTTATAACTATAGTATATGTTTTCCTTGATTTTACATTTATTGGCCAGATAGTAACGTTAATTTATCCAGCAATCGCACCCTTCTTATGCTTAATCTATATAGTTAGTGGAATCATTATTATCCGCTTCTCATTTATGAAAAATCGCAAGGGTGCTTTGACAGTCATAGGAATTTGTATATTTATACTTATCTTCGCGTTTATGCCTTATATATCGATTCCATTCGGGATCTCCGCCGCGGACAACCAAATGGTTCAAACATATGGCGTGGCTTATACGAATTTAGATACGTCTTCAATGAGACCAACACCCTATTCCATTTTTGATAACTTTTTTGGATTTCCAATTGATGAATCACAATTCTCCGTCCAAACAGATATTCTGTATTTAAATAATGGAAATGACAGTTTTTACTTTGATTGGTATAAACCAAATGGCCCCGGGCCCTTTCCTGTCATAATTGCGCTTCATGGCGGGGGATGGGTTATAGGCAATAAGGGACCAGGAAATGTTATCCCTTTTAATAAATATTTTGCATCAAAAGGATATGTTGTGTTTGATATCCAGTATGGAGTCTATGATATCAGTGCATTAGGTGGAGAAATGGGAGGCTTTGGGGAGGCCTTTAGTTTGATTAGAGATTTAATTACGCCAGCATACAATGAAAGTTACACTATTGAACAGCAGGTAGAAAATATTGGCTATTTTACGAAAATGTTAGAGCTAAATAGTACGAAATATCATGCAGATCTGAATAACACGTTCGTTGTGGGAAGATCTGCAGGCGCGCACATGGCATCTGTTGTAACATTAGGTTATAAGAATCCCTTATTTACTGGCAACTTTTCAGCTACCATGAATATTACCGGAGGAATTTGGTTCTACCCGCCTACGAATTTATCAAAAATAGGAGCCTCATTTACTGATACTTTATTAGCAGGCTCTCTTCCACTTGCAGAACAATATGATAAATTTTCGGCTTCATTTCTAATTGATAATAGCACGGTTGTACCTCCGATCATGATTGTCCATGGGACAAAAGATAAAATGGTGGATTATCCGACTCAGGGGGTTGAATTCTACGAATATGCGAAAGGATTAGGTAAAAAATGTGTGTTAATTACAATTCCGTGGGCAGGTCATGGCTTTGACATCAATTTCCAAACATTTGGCGGACAAATCTCAACGTATTACATTGAACGATTTATGGCATTAGAGCTTTTAAGTGGAGGTTAATAAATGGATAAATTAAAATTTATTAGGTCTAAGAATTTTTTTAAAATTTACTTACAACTAACATTAATCATTCTGATTTCAACCCTTGTTTCAAACTTGCTCGGCCTAGTAGGCAATTTTGCCATTCAAACCATTGCAGGAATTTTGAGCCTTATCAGTCTCCCCTTGATGGTTGGTCAAGTGTTATTGAATTTCACAAATGCTAACAGGAATGATCAAATAGGGCGAAAGATAATTCAGCTATCTTATACGACTATAATAGTAGCATGTGTATGCTTAACCTTCATAATGATGTCTTCGTTTTTATTTTCCATCAGCTTTAGTGCTAGCAATTCAACACATTTTGCGCAATTATTGGCTGCATATACCTTCTCAATTTGCATTAGCTTTGGAATTTGCCTCACAATTGTCTGTTATATCACAATTATAATAGAAACAGCGTGGTCATTTTAATCTCGATCTTGAAACTGTTTGATTAACCTCACATTTAATAATCCAAAATATTCATTAAATTACTAATGACGAAATTAAAATATTCTCTTTATGAAATTGTCACAGTTTCTCTAGGTCTGGCGCTGTTAGGATTTTTTGGGACGCTTTCATTTCTGCCAATGGAAATCCATATGATGGGGGAAGGTCATACTATATATTGGATGTTTATCTTTCTATCTTTTAGCTTAATTACCTCATTTTTATTGCTCTCCTTTTTAAAACAAAAATATCGCTTCATTATCACACGGATTTTTGACGTCGCCGCGATAATTTGTTTGATCTTCGTAATACACGCATTCTTAACCTTTACACAAGATTTGTTTGAGCCTTGGCTTGTTCAAGTTGGTTGGTTTCTACGGTATAATGGATTCATCGTGGGACTGTTTATGGGACTCGTAACGATTAAAACAACTATGAGTTTGAGCACGATTATCTCAAACTTTAATGATTCCGAAGCTAAGAGTAGCTCTGAAAATATTAAGGGAGATAGTGAAAACTCTAAATTACCTACTATGTTAATTCTCCTTTTAAGCTTTGGATTTTATATTTTTGCAATGCTATTCTACCGTTATGTGTCTTTTTTTATGTTGCTAACTTCAATTTTTATCATCGAGATTGGATTAATTTTGTTTTCCATCATGTTTCTGATGAATGAAAACTATTACAACTTTGTTAATTCTAAGTTTTTTGATAGTCCAGTCCTAAATCTTGGAGAAAATGCCATTGAAGCGGAATCGAAGATTACAAAATCAGAATCAACTAAAAAACTAACGAATGGTGGCATTATAAGTAAAATTAATTCGAAATTAATGATGGTTGGAACTCATCCAAAGGAATTCTGGTTATTATTTATTCCCTTGGTGCTCTTTTTGGTATTTGGGATTGTCACCATTATACTCGCCCCTTTAGATATCATAATACACATTGCATTCCCTTATGAAGTAGGGACCATGGAATATGATATGCCGTTAATACAGATGTTTTCAATCATTATGATAATATTGGTATTTGGTTCCGCATTATTTGCAATGTATGGGGGACGGATGTACCGAAGACTTATAAAGTACTATAAACGAAAGCGTTCATCTTTCCTTAAGATATTTTCATTTAGTCTGATTGATGTTCTTAGATTTATTGGATTATTTCTAGTCATAAGCCAAATCGTATATTTCTTTGAATATCCAATATATTTACCTGAGATAATATCTTACTTCTTATTCTGTGGAATGATTGGAGTAGGAATTTATTTCCTGGTGGCAAGCAGACCAATCATCAAAAAGGGTCTGTACGCAACAGCTATTTCACTTCTAATTTTGAATTTTTACCTAATATTCAAAGATGGGCTCGCTAATAAGGTTAATTCCTTCAGTGGCGAATTCGACATACTATTTCCATTTAAATTCCTTCATAGCTGGGGAAATTTCCTCCTTGTTGGCATCCCTATTGGATTTATTTTGAGTGAACTGTTCTCTGATCTTGTCTTCAAACACACTGATGGTACTGATTCCATGATTAGAACGGCAGCCATCACAGCAACTCCATTTCTTCTTGGAATGATACTGGTTCCAGGGAATTTCCTCCTTAATAATCCAGGAGGAGATCCTCCTTTATCGGACCAGACCTTCTTCATGTTTTATCTTTATTGCATTGCTTTGAGCATCGTTTTACTTGTTGGATTAGCTTTTAACTATTTAGTCACTGAGATTTTAATTCCTATTTTCATTGAGAAGAAACCAAAATGGAAAAAGAATATCATCAAGAAAAATAATCCGGGGAAACTTTCGAATGCGCGAAAGAAAATTAGAAGAAAGGCATCCCCGAAAAAGAAGGTAATTGGATTATCCCTAACTGCACTCGTAGTAGTTGCTTTCGTTGGAAGTTTTAGCATCTATTATTCCTTTAGCCAGACATACCAACGGCCTATCCTCGTTCATAATCCAGGGAACTATTTGATTTGGCTTCAAAATTCGACGGAAAGGGTTACAAAGGACACCACAATTTGTACTAGCACTTCTCCCCACATAGATGCTGTTGAGCTATTCATGGCAAAAAATGAATACGCTGCATTTCAATTAGTCTGGCGTCCGTTGGGCGGATCTATTAATTCATTAACATATCAGATAAATGATTTCGAACACCAAGTCAGTCCATACAACATTTCTGCCGATAATTGCTCATTACGGTATATAGATTTTATACTTGAAGAGGAATTCCCTGATATTTTACGACCACTTACTTCACTGGATTTAGATAAACAGGAGAATTACGTTTTCTGGTTTGATATCAGAACGCCTTACGATGCAGTTGAGGGTGATTACGAAGGACGATTAAATTTCACATTTAATGGAGGGCAAGAAGAAATAATAACAATACGCTTGCACGTGTGGAATTTTACGATACCGAATATGAGGCACTTGAGAACGAATATCGGAAGTCGCTCCGACGACTTTGATATAATCGACAATTACATCGATCATAGAATGAATGATTATGGTGCTCTGATCAGAGCTGCTCCCACCCTTTCCGATTTAAATACTACAGAGACATATACCTGTTGGTTAAATACCTCCTCCGATACTTGGACATTCAATTGGACATGGTGGGATAGTATGGTCGAATATAAATTAAACCATGGGATGAATGGCTTCAGTGTCCCCTATCCCCTCCGTATCGAAGATAGACGTGATCCCTACATTGAAAATGCTACCCGCATGTTATGGTTAAAGAATTGGCTTGCCGATGTCGAAGGGCATTTGGATGATAAAAATTGGTTGAATTACTCCTATTACTACTTCATTGATGAATTTTCCATCTTCATTCCAGCCCCCTATACCCGACAAGAGTATTTCAATCGATGCCGTATCCTCCTCAGTGAAATGAAAAATGCGTCGCCGAATATTAAAATCATGACTACCACCCCACCATCAGAGGAACTGGAACTTCTCAGAGATTATATTGATATCTATTGTCCAATTAGCAATGATCGCGATAAAGCCAGATGGGATGAACGAATGGAGGTAGATACGGAGTTTTGGTTTTATACCTGTGTGGGGCCCACTGCCCCTTGGCCAAATTCGATGATCTATGATAGATTATATGCGACTCGAGTCTTACTGTGGCAGGTATGGTTGTATAAGGTTCATGGTTATTTGTTCTGGCATTCTTATATGTATTACCATGGTAAATACGGAATTGCTTTCAACGGATATGGAGACGGCTGGTTCCTGTATAAACAGGGCGGGCAACTGTACGATTCGCTCCGCTGGGAAATGTACCTTGAAGGTCAGGAAGATTACGAATATCTCTGGCTCTTAAATGCAACATTACAATACCTTGAGGAGAATCCCGGAATAATTTCCGCAGGTGAACTTAATAATTACAAAGCGGAATTTGATGCCATCGTCTCTTCTATCGTGGGGGAGCGGTGGGTGTATTGCGATCACGTCTCCACACTCTACTCAGGACGAGATCGAATTGGGGCAATCCTAAACAATTTGGGGAGTGTCGTGAATATAACAGCTCTGGGAGAAGCACAATGGTTTCCGCCATATAAACCTGGAACTTAAGACTGGTTTATTCCTCGAATAGAAAGCTAATACAGATTACATTAAATATTCTCTTATAATTAAATATTAATTATAACATCTTAAATTACTGCAGGTATTAGGAGAAAGATAAGAGTAGTTACCCCAACCACGCAGAAAAAGAGAAGAATTTGCCAGGTGGTGATTCCTTCGCTTTCAGTGCCTCGGGTTAGAAGAACATTGATCACTAACAATCCGCTTCCTACCGCTAGGCAAATAACGCCTGCAATCATTGAATAAAATCCGATCAATTGGGCAGTATCTACGATCCCTGCTTTACTGACTAAATTGCTAGCCATGTAAACAATAAAACACGCAATAGCGCCCCCTAAAAGACCGACTCCGAAGACGCCTTCTAATCTATTTAAATTAAATTTGAACATATAAATCACCTCGTAACAATTTTGATTGTCGGATTATAAAAAAATTGTTGAAACAATCTGTGGTTTTGAATCAAGTTACCCTAGTCTAGAGGACCTAATTATTGCCAAAAAATTATAAATCTATTTTTTCTTGTCCTAACCAACGGAATCAATGGTGATTTAAATAACCGAGAAAAGTTCAACAGAAAAAGAAGAAAAGCCAGAGCAAGAATTTGAATACATTCGAATTGGATGACGAGTGATTAGGGTCCCTAAAAGATCGGGATTAAGATCTGGACAGGGATCTTTATGTTAAGAAAGCAAAAAATTCTGGGTTTTCACAAATTTTCCTCTTAAACGAAAAAATTGAGGTTTAAGAGGTAGCGTGTGCCCAAACGAGCGTAAAAATCCAGAATGGGGATGAATTTCTAATTAAATTAGATCTCTTAATTTTAATTCGATGTAGTAATCAACTAATGCGGATGGCACGTCATCGAAATCAATTTCATCAATTCCGATAATTTCTTCAAGAAATGAAATTTTAAATTGCGTAGTAAGATCCTCTTTTTCACTCAATTTGTAATATCTCCACAAATTTTCTTACCTTCTGTATGTGTAACGTAATTATCTTCATCAACAAAGAATTCTTTTAAAAGGATTCTGCTGACGATGGATCAGATTAAACTGATAGTGGTCGGAGAGTCCCCTGAAAGTATTATGCGCAAATTTCGGTTAGCCTAAAAAAAAGAAAAATAGGGAAAATTCTAATCAAACTTTAAAATTGCACCTTTGGCAGCAGAGGTAACGAGAGCCCTGTATTTAAGTAAGGTCTTACTGGTTATGCCTTTATCAATTGGAGTCCAATTCTGCAGGCGTGTTTGAATTTCATTGTCTGACAGGGCAATCTCGAGTTTCCTATTTGGAATGTCAATTTTTATTAAATCGCCATCTGAAACAACTGCAATGGGACCCCCAACATAAGCTTCAGGGCAGACATGTCCAATACAGGGTCCTTGGGTCGCTCCAGAAAACCGTCCATCCGTGATTAATGCCACTCGATCCATATTTCTCAAGAGCATTAAAGATGCAGTAAGCGCTAAAAGTTCGGGCATACCAGGGCCGCCTTTAGGACCTTCATAACGGATAATGATCACTGAACCATTTTCTATCTCTTTAGCTGCTAAAGCGATGATGGCATCTTTTTCGGAGTTAAATACTTTCGCAGGAGCTTCAAATTTAAGCATCTCTTGATTTGTCACGGCTGATTGTTTCACGACAGCCCCTTTTGGTGCAAGATTGCCTTTCAAAACGACGGTGCCCCCTTCATGATAGACTGGATTATCCAAAGGGCGAATTACATCTTCATCGAGCACGGTCACTTTACGAATGACTTTTTTCAACAGTTTACCAGAAACAGTCAGGCAATCCAAATGCAAATGTTCTTTGATTCTGTGGAGGACTGCAGGAATGCCTCCTGCTTTGTAGAGATCCACAATGGAATAACGGCCAGAAGGAGAAACGTTCGCTATAGTTGGTATTTTTTTGCTGTACTCGTTGAATATTTCTAGGTCAAGGTCAATGTCCATTTCTGCAGCAATTGCTGGTAGATGCAGGGTGGAGTTTGTTGATCCTCCAATAGCGACATCCACCATAATGGCGTTTTCTAAGGATTCCCTAGTCATTATCTGAGAAGGGGTGATATTATTCTTAAGAAGTTCCATTATTCGCTTTCCAGATTCCTTAGCGATTTTATATTTCATTGTGGTTACCGCAGGAATTGTGGCAGCATTGGGCAGCGTCATTCCGAACGCTTCCATGAGACATTGGGTTGTATTAGCCGTTCCCATGAGTGCACATGCGCCATATGAGGCGCAGCTAATGCATTTTATTTTGAAATTCAAGTCTTCATAGAATCTAGTTTCGATTCCTTGATAATTCGGATCAAAATCGATTTCATAGAGATTCGGCCCTCCTGGAACGCAGATAGTTGGAACATCTAGACGAACTGCAGCCATCAAGATGGCGGGATTTATTTTATCGCAGCTTGATAACGTCACCATGGCGTCGAGCTTATGAGCTTCCATCATAGCTTCAATTGAATCAGCGATAATTTCGCGTTGCGGGAGGATGAATCGCATCCCTTCGTGACCGTTCGCCCATCCATCACAAGGTGCAACCGTACAAAATTGGAACGGGATGCCACCGGCTTCAATAATACCATATTTCACTGCTTCCGCCAATTGCAACAAGTGTGCGTGACCTGGATTTATCTCATTCCAAGTATTTACAATTCCAATAAAGGGTTTTTTCTTGATCTCTTTCTCATCAAGTCCTAAACCCTTCATAACTCCTAATGGCACATAATAAAAAGGGGTTTGTCTGATAATTTCAAATATTTCTTTACTCCGTTTCTTCATATCAATTTCTTTTACGCTCATATTCATCAATCCCATAATTCGATTAAAAAATCACAGAGATTCTAAAGCAAATGAATTCAAATATTATTTTTTAAAGATTAATGATGATTTTTATGCCGCTAGTATTTATTATTTTACTCTTTGCTTGCAATTGGTAATAGAATTCGCATACTATTAGACATACTTATAAAATAGTTCCGCTAAAATATTAGATAAGAAAAGAAATCGAACAGGAAAGATAGCTTGAGTGACCGACACTATATCTTTAAAATTATGGTTCTAGGAGATCCCTCTGTAGGAAAAACCTCCTTAATACGCCGGTTCATTGAGAATCGGTTTGCAGAGGACTATATAACAACTATTGGGGTGGATTTCCTTAAAAAAGACGTAGTCGTCGATAGAACTGGAGCAACATTGGTTCTGTGGGATGTTGCAGGACAAGCGAAATACGCAAATTTTAAAAAATATTATTATACCGGCGCAAATTTTCTCATAATCGTATTTGATATCACAAAAATTCAAACTTTTCAAAATATTGCTCGTTGGTTGAGTGATGCCCAAGAAATACTCGGAGATCCGATTGATTATGCGATTTTCGCCAATAAGGCAGATTTAGCTAATGAACGTGAAGTTACTAATTATGATTATTTCCAAAGCGCGGATATGCTGTTTGAATTAATAGAGACTTCTGCTAAAACTGGGCACAATGTGAATGAAATGTTTACAAGAATTGCAAGATTTCTTATACAAAAACAAGTAAGTATCGAATAAGGCTTTGATTTTTTAATTAACCATTTTTAAACAAACACAATTACAATTACGAGTCCTAAGATAAGACCAGTGAACACTGGAGTTACAAAATTATCGTCCAGCTGTAAATTAATACTTTCAAAGAACGCACCTGCTAGCCCGCCGATGAGAGCTAGAAGTATCCACCACATAGTGGTGAGGAACGGTAGCATGAAGGGGGCAAAAAAGAGTATTCCAAGCCCTATTCCGACTGCCATATTAGCAAAAAATCCTTCCCATGATTTCTTTTTATTCCAAGGTAATTTGTGGTTTCCGTACCGTGTGCCTGCAAAATAAGCCGCGGTATCTCCAATCCCCCAAATAAGAACTGTGGCTGTATATATTATGATGAGGGAGTATTGGTATAATTGGAGAATACCGAAATATTGAAAAATAGAGGTTTGAAACCCTAATGTAATGGTAAAAGCGAAAAGAGCCATAATCGATGCTAAATATGGCTTATGAGGTTCGGTTTGGCGCCCGAGCGCTATGAAGGCATCGGTAAAATAAATTTTCTTTTTTAATACCACATAAATAAATTCATGTATGCCGAAGGCATAATCTACTCCAAGTAAAATGAAGAATGCGACCCAGGGATTGAAGATCCAAATGAAAAACGCGAAGAGCAATCCTGCAATGATATTAAACATCTTTCTGGAGAAAGTCGTGACACTTCGATCTTTATCTTTCACTTGTTGATGACGTTTCATCCCGATGTATAGGAGCACCACTAAGAGCACGTTGATTATTACTAGAGAGAGAATTACATCTTGGAGATATGATAAATCTATGAATAGCACGCATGGGATAATTAAAACGACGCCTACATACAAAATAATTGTCCAAATTAGTGAACGAGGTGCTTGAGGCGGTTTTTCCGATTTAACTATACTATTACTACTCATCTTTAGGCCTCAAATTATTGCTAACGGAATTTGGTTTCTGTACCGAGTCCGACACTTATTATTTGAGATGGATCAATGGCTTCCGTCTCTGGGGTTTCATGTGAGACTTTTAAATACACACCTGTTGCAGCTTCTTTCCAGGTAAGATTTAAATCTTCACAAGAAATCCGTTGTTGTTCTTTTGAAGAAATTGTATATTTTCGAACAATATCTTTTTTTTCCTTCAGATAAGGGTATTCCTCCGTTATAGTTTCAGAGGGACGAATGATCCCTTGTTCTTCCCAAACTTGCCGAATAGATAAATCCAATAATTCAGGAACGTTTTCTTCCAACCAGACCAAATTTTTAGAATTTATGCCTTGGGTAAAGAGTTGGTGTCCAGTAGATAGCCCTGTAAGACGAAGAACAAATCGAGGCCGTCCTAAACGTGCAAGTGTTCTAATCAATGGAGGCCAGGGGCAGTAGCAAAAAAGATAGTCAGGTAAGTCAAATTGGGTCGCCTCAATTCCATCCCAAATGCCACTTAATGCGCCATAATTACTTTGATATTCAATTTGATTTACTGCCGCCGAAGTCCAGAGGAGGGTCGTCATATAATTCGATTGTTGCCACTGTGGAGTACGCTCATTACGTATATCACGTAAAATATCTATGGATTTTAAACCTATGTCCATGAATTTTTTTATTTTTTGTGGAAAATGTCTCAGTTTAAATCCTAATTTCATGTGCCGGCGATCCAGCACCTCATCTTCAGGTCCGCAAGTCCACCAGTCAACTGGAATGCCCGTTTCAATATGCGTATTTAAGATAAACAGAATTTCGCGAGTATCATCATCGACCACAAGAAAGGACGTATCTACAGATTCGCCATACAACAATTTCGCGGTGCCTGTTTGCAGATCTTCACGAATTGAGATTACAGGAGGAAAAAAAGCATAAGCGAGAACTTTTTCGGGGTTTTTGATTTTCCCTTCTATAACTGCCTTTGAGGTCCGGATTGAATCGTTTAATCGGTTGGTTGCGACAGTATAAAACTCTTCAGCAAACACCCGAAACGTCTTCTGGTAATATTCCCAGCCAAGATTTTTATAACTCGCCCATATATTATGTAGCAACGGAAGATATCGCTTCGATTGGACATTGTCTGGGATATCCGCATAAGTAAAATAGGGCATTTCACTTCATCTGGAGAACTACATTACTGATTTCTGAATTAATAACCCAATTAATTTAAAATGTTTAAAAGTTATTCTTGGCAGATTTTTTTAAAAAAAAGAAGGCAAAAAGATATTAGACATAATATCGGTAGATTTCTAATCCTTTTTATTACCAGGCTTCATGATTTAAAATAGCATCTTCTGGACATACACCATCACATGAAGCACATAATACACAATAGTCCATACGTAGATGAACTCGCTTTTAGGAGATGTTTAATTTCAAATCATAAATAAATTTTTTAAGATCTAATAATCAAGCCCAACACCCATAGAAATTATATGTTCTTTCCTATAAACTGGCTCTGATGGAGTTTCATGGGAGATATCCGTATATATTCCCTTAAATGCCTCATCTTCCGTTAATCCCCATTCATAGGGCATAATTCTGGGTCCGGCTGGATAAATAAAGTCAAATTCCTCATTTTTGAACTTCTTCGTATTTTTTAAATCAGGGGGTTTACAACCTAAACTCTGCCTAGGAGTGGGTACTCCATTTTCTTTCATATTTCTTATTAAAAATTCCCAAGCCTCAGGTGTAATTTCTTTCGTGAAGTCCATCTGTTTTGGTTCATATGCATTAATAAATAAATTGTTTTGAGTCAACAAACCTAAGATTCTGATGATAAATTCAGAGCGCCCCATTGACAATAACAAGCCTAAACTAGGAGGCCAAGGAACATATCCGAAAACCATGTCGGGCATGCCATAAATCCTTTTAGCATTAACGCCATCCCAAAGCTCGGCAACGGTATTGTAATTAGACGGTTCCATGAGCATGTTGAGGGTTCCTCCAGCCCAAACCATAGACATGGAGTATGCAGAATCAGCCCATTGCGGCGAGCGCTCATTTCGAACATCCTTCAAGATATCCATAACACGAAAACCACTTTTAGTAAAATCCTTTGATCTTTCAGGGATTTCGCGAAGTTTCCACCCGAGCTTCATATGTCTTCTCTCAAATACCTCATCATCCTTTGAAATAAACCAATAATCAACAGGTATTCCATCTTCCATGTGTGCATTTATTAGTAATTCGAGATCATAAGTCATATCATTGATAATAAAAAAACAGATATCGGTTGAATTTCCGTAAATAAGTTTAGTCCCACCCATTTGCAGATCGGCTCGAACATACAACACAGGCGGAAAGAAAAAAGTCGTTAGAACATTCGCAGGATCTTTGATTTCATCGTCAAAAACTTTCTTAGCTACCATGACCGACGTTTGGAATTTCTCACTTAAAAAGTCTGGAATTCTTTCAAATAATCCTTCATTTTGCAGAAGAGTTTGTTCGAAGTAATCCCAACCCATTTCTTTATAAAATTTCCATAAGTGTTCCGCTAATCCAATGAACTGTTTCGTATTTAGCGAGTCTGGAATTTCTCCAAGGGAATGTTGTTTTTTTAACACTTTCTTATCCCCATATTATCAATTTCCTTTAAAAATTCTTATTTCTCATTGGAATATCTTTTCATTATTGTAGAAAATGATTAGCAAATTTCAATTTATTTTAATTACCTTTTTCCTTTTTATTACTTTTTATTTAAATATTTACAACTGGCCTTTTCTGCAATCAAGAAAGGTGATTCAAAATTTTTAATTTTGATATTTATGAATATGTATACGTTCACCGTGGTATTTTAAAAAAAAGAAGGCAAAAAGATATTAGACATAATATCGGTAGATTACTTCAGCCACACATGCAGGTTTTGGTTGATTTTCCACTTCAAAGGTCAATTGATAGTGTGCTTGAATGCCGCCTTTAACTTCTTTTAGGGTAGTAAGTTCAGCTTTCATCCGGACTTTCATTCCTACGGGGACTGGAGCAGGAAATCTCACTTTCTCTGTGCCATAATTGATTCCCATTTTTTTCTCTTGCACTTCAAGAATTTGACCCATTAGAACCGGGGCTAAACTTAGAGTATAATATCCATGTGCTATGGGACCCCCATAGGGGGATTCTTTTTTTGCACGCTCGACATCAACATGAATCCATTGATGATCACCCGTAGCATCCGCGAACAGATTAATTTCCTTTTGCGTCACCAGATGCCAGTCACTTGTACCTATTTCTTTTCCCAAGTACTGCTTTAATTCATCTACGTTTTTTAAAACCAATTTTGCCATTTTTTATAGCACTCCTAAAAAGCAAAGGAACTAAAAAATTCTAATAGTAAGCATATTTTTATCATTGTTAAAAATATTTCATTATTAGAGTGATAGTAATGTCAACACCCCCTCCTCCAATACCGACGAATGAAATTGAAATTTTAAAATATAAAGTTTCATACGATATCCAGAAAAAGCAGGGAAGTATTGAAATTTATTACCATGAGTTAGAGAAACGAATCCAAAGTGGCAAAATTAGCATTGTTAAAACGGTCAAAACGAGGATTCTAGAAGGGGATCTTCTTGAAATGTTATTTATACTTGACCTCTTACGCAATGAGAAGGTCCTATTGTTTTTTGATGATAAAAAAGAACCAAAATTGTTGAAAACCATCGCCAAAGAATCTGGTTAATAAAAGGCTTAATTGCTTTCGCACCCTTTTTTTGATTTATTTATATTGAAATTTGATTACAACCAGTGGTAGTACTACTACCACTAGTGGTAAACTTTATATATTACTACCCCTAGTAGTAAACTAACAAAAAGGATTATATTAAAAATGTTGGTAAAAAATGAAGGTGAAAAATGAATGTCCCCGAAACCGAAAAGAGAATATGAAGCAGACATCCCTATATTAATTGGTCTTGGTATTGCTTTCTTAATTTTCGCCTTAATCTCTTTAATCCCCCCAGTCTCAACTTGGCTCCATGAATTCGCCAATTGGTTATCTGTCTTAGCTCTCCTATCCTTCTTTCCAGGTATTATAATGCTTGCTATTGCAATAGGGCTCTCATATCAGAATAAACGATTACGACGCCAAGTATTGAAATCTATTCATTCTGGTGATTATGGAGGCCGTACCAAACTCGATGAGATTGCAGCTGATTTTGATTTAAGTCATGGTGACATACGACGGCTCTTAACAGACCTCCGTATGGAGGGTGTATTAAAAGTTAGTTTCGATTCTAGGACGGGCGAAATCATATTCCCTACAATTGGGAATTTAGCTACTGCAGGAGCCTCTGGAACTTCTAATGGGCATATATATTGCTCTTTCTGTGGAGTTCAGCTGTCCAAAGAATCTCAATATTGTCCATCATGTGGAGCAAATCTCTATTAAATTCTTTTTTTGAGGAAAATAATATGACCGAAATGAAAAAACAAATTCCAGCCGAATTGGAGAAACAACTCATGGAATTAGGCCTGACTTCTTATCAATCAAAAGTCTATCGCGCGGTTTATACTCTTAAGGAGTGTTCGATCTCTCAAATTGCCAACTACTCAAAAGTACCGACTGCCAAGGTCTATTCAGTTGTAAATGATTTAAAAGCAGTGGGGTTGCTTGCAGAAATTCCTCGAACGCGTCCTGTAATCTTCAAAGCATTTTCACCAGATCAATACATCCAAACAGAAATTAATAGAGTTACAGAAATAGGTAAGCATATTAAGCAAAGTTTAGAAACATTAAAGAAATTCAGTAAAGAAGAAGATGTCGCGGAAGCTCCTCAAACTCTCTTAATAGAAAATGAGTTATTAATTAAGAATCTACTTCTCAAAGAGCTAAAAACCCTACCTCAAAATGTACTTTTTATTATCCATCATGATTTTGATTTCTATGAGCAAGTGTTATTAAGATTAGATCGCGCAATAGGGGCAGCTCCAGAATCAACAGTATCTGTCACAATTATAGATCCTTATGAAAGAAATCTTGATGAATTATTGCAAATAGTCAAGCATTTGGAATTTGAAATTATTTCTCCTCAAGATCTTCCTCATGATTTAATTGAATATTTCAAAAATATTCCTTTCTTATTCATAATTGATGAAAAAAATTTCATAAATATATCTCAAACTGAACAAAGTTTGAACTTTCTTTTCATCAAATCAAGAAATTTCTCTGAATTTTTGAGCTCAATACTCAAGAACTTGCACAGGACTGAATAAAAATGTTGAAACGAATTTCTGATTTTATGAAGCGTTTGGTACATAAAGTGTCTGAGGCTGCAGAACTCATATTGCCGTCCCAAATACGATTCCCCACATTGATGAAAACATATCTGCCATGGATTATGAAGCACCCGGGATTTATTCCCACTTTCGGACGATTAATAAAAAGTTATGCGCAATCAAGTAGAATTAGGAAATTAGAATTAAAGCGTGGATTAAAAGCACCTCCAGTTCTTATAATAAGCATCACTTCAAAATGTAATTTACAGTGTGTTGGATGCTATGCAGCAGCAACAGGAACAGTATGCAAGCCAGCCGCTAAAAGATCCTTAGATATAGAACAATGGAGAAAAATAATCCAAGAAGCCAAGGAGCTGGGTGTATTCGGTTTTGTCATAGCTGGCGGCGAACCTTTTCTAATGCATGATCTCTTAAAACTCAGCGAAGAGTTTAAGGATCGCTTATTCATCATATTCACAAATGGAACATTACTCAGGGATCAGGAATTCCGTAGATTAAAACGAGTGAGAAATACAGTTGTCGTCGTAAGTATTGAAGGTGACCAAGAAATGACGAATACAAGAAGGGGATCTGGTGTATATAAGAGCGCCATCAATACGATTCAAAAGCTCAGTAGCAACGGAATTATTAGTGGGATCTCTGCAACCATTACTCGTAAGAATCTAAGTTATTGGTTGGATGAAAAAAATATTGATGATTTGATAGCAAAAGGCATCCATTTAGGATTTCTACTCGAATATATTCCTGTTGAGAACGATACGAAATTGATGCTCACTGAAAAGGAAAATAAGGAATTTAGAAGAGCAGTACTCAATTATCGAGAAACCAAGCAGATTTTCCTTATCCACTCCCCAGGAGATGAAGAATATATGGGTGGATGCGTATCTGCAGGAAGAGGATTCGCTCATGTTACCCCCTCAGGGGATCTCACACCCTGTCCGGTATCAAACATCGCTACACATAATTTAACGCGATCATCTTTGCGAGAAGCGTTAAAGAGTCCATTATTCAAGGTTATTCGAGAAAACGAACATTTATTAGAGACAGAAGGAGTACCTTGCGCCCTGTTTACTCATCCTGAAGAGGTTGAGGTATTAGCAAAAGAAGTATGCGCCTATAAGACTAGTGGCGATAGTTGGTACTCATAAAAAAAAGGAAAAAATATAATGAAAGTGGTAGTTTTCTATAATAGCAATTTAATTACTTATCCGAAAGACCACGTGGGACCCATGATATATTTCCATTTTCCTGACTTTTTACTTAATTTGAGGGGCGTCGTCATTTCAATGGCACCCTTAATGTCTATTTCTACTTCTGCATAATCCCCTTCAACTTTAATTGACTTAATTGTGAGCGAATTTTCATCTACTTTTAATATCGATACGCCCGATTCACATTCTTTTTTAAATTCTTCATATGTTTGATCATACGTCATTCCCATTTGGGCATATGATTCTTTATTTTGCTCCCACATTGCTTTCGTATCTGCATTTTTCAAATGCCATTTATCAATACCTTTTTCTCGAGCCTCCATATATTCTTCAGCAAATTTTCTTACTTCGTCCTCTGACATGTTCAGATCTCCTTATCAACTCCAATTTGCATTGCAAATATATATTTCTTATTATGTAAAAAATAAAAATAAAAAAAAAAGTTGAGAAATGAAGTTAAAAATCGCCGATTTCTTCTGTAGTTGTTTTAACACCCGTGGCGAGAGAGGAGAACCCGAACATTTTCCACTGGCCTTTGTTATTTCGCCTTAAGAACATTGGAGTGTCGTGGTCTTTCCCACCACTCTGGATTTTGATGCAGCCTTCTGGAATGCCTCTGTTTGTCTTTCCTTCATAAATACCGACAACGTGCATGTCGAGGTTTTCAGGGTCCATCTCGTAGTTGTTATCAGGGGTTCCGCCGAAATAAGATTTGATGATCCTTGGAGATTCTCGCATGTGCCCCAATAAGTAGCCATCCCCTTTCGGATTGACCTTAAACTTGGTGGGGGAGCTGCCAGACTTCAAGAGAAATGTCTTCGCGAGAATGAGAGTGGCCATATGTTCGCCTATCGTCTTATCAACTAGACAGTAATTATAACACGCAATTGCGAAATAAAACACAGATTGGCTCTGATCACCCGCATTTTTTTCCCAATCTGTTTTGAACTCATTGAAATCTGTGATAATTTTTCCTTTGATATGCTTATTTACGCTGGTTACCTTTTTAACAAGGTCTTTCTCCCATTTTTCTAATTTTCCTTCGATTCTATCTTCAATTTTTGTGATTTCGCGTTTTATACCTTCTTCTAACTCGCGTCCAACTTCACGCCCAATTCTACGCCCAATTCTGCCTAATAAACCCATTAATTTTCACCTTTCTATCAAAATTGCATTTTGATTTCATTGACTAAAAAATTGTATTAAAGCTATTCTTAAATCAATATTTTTAAATATGTCGTGAAACATCAGTTTCACGACATCGACTTCGTGAAATGTTGGTTTCACGACAGATTAATGTTTTAACGAAAGTCTTTTTCAGTTTCAACAAATAAATACAACGAGTATAATTCAGAAAGAAAGAAAGGGTAAAAAGATTTAAAAATATTTTATCAAGAGAAATGGCACCCGCCCCCACAATTGAGGGATTGTCCGGTCATATAGTTGGAGTCATCGGATGCGAGGAAAAAGAGGACATTTGCTACATCATCAGCCGTGCCAATGCGTTCAAGAGGGATTTTGCGACCCCACATTTTTAGGGCCATGCGTATAAGATTTTCATCATTTAAGTAGATAGCCGTGAGATGGAAACCGGGACACACAGAATTCACGGTAATTTTAAAGGGAGCTAATTCTTGAGCAAGGATTTGTGTCATGGCGATTACGCCGACTTTACTAATCGAATACACTCCTAAAGGAGTGGCGGGCATTTTCCCAGCCAAGGAAGCAACGTTAATGATTTTACCGCGGATCTCACCTTTTAGCTCTTGTTTCTTCATCTTTTTAACCATCGCTTTTGTCACTAACCAGGTCCCTCGAAGATTAACATTCATTACTTCATCCCAAACTCTCTTGGAGAGGTTATATAATTCACCAATGGAGGAAGTGCCGATACCTGCGTTATTGATGAGGATATCTAAGCGTAGATAATTGTTAAAGACCTCTTTCCCTAGTTTTTTTACGTCATCTTTTTCACTAATATCACATTGAATGGCGATTGTCTTAGTTCCAGTTTCATTTTTGATTAAACTAACAGTTTCTTTGGCGGTATCTAAATTTTTATCCACAATAATTGGGATTGCACCTTCTTTGGCAAATCTTAAGCTTGTAGCTCTCCCAATTCCAGATCCGGCACCTGTAATAAGCGCAACTTTATCCTGAAGTCTCTTATCATAATTCAAATTCATGAAATCCCTTCTTATAATAGTAATAAATTTCTATATCTTATATTAATAAATAAATACAAATAAATAAATTAAGTATTTTCAATTGGTACCTACTTGAAAGGGTGTTCTTTTATGGGCCGAATTGAATTATTACGGTTGGATTACTTATTTTCAGTGCTTGCACCATGTCTTTTAGCCATATATGTGAATAATTTGAACATTGTGAACTATCTAGGCATTATTTCTGGATGGTGTTTTCTTGGAGTTACAGGGAATCTATTGAATGATGCCATAGATAAAGATCGTGGTTTAGATTATACTACCAAAGAATTAGCAACGTTAGCCCTTATTTCTTTTCTCTTAGGTATCGCACTTATGGTTGAAACATTTATATATTATCCTATTACGATTGCTTTTGCCCTATCTTCTATTTTCCTTGTTATCGGATATTGTGTCAAATTTAAGCAATATGCCATTATCAATAAATTTGTATTAGTTTTTTCTCATATTGTCTTTCCCTATTTAACGATTATTAGTTCTCCTCAAGTGAATCCTAATCTATTATCCTGGGGGGAAATCTGGATCATGGCGACGTTTTTCGCCTTTTCATTTAGTGGACAAGTCATACATGAAGCTATCGATAAGGAAGCCTCTGATGCTTTTTCGCTACGAAAAATTCAGATCATTGTTCAAATTTCGTCAATACTAACGATCATATTTGGTGTTTATGCAATTTTTGTGTTACCTCAGCCTAACAGTCTTTACTTCATCCCATTTATTGCAATCCCCGTTGGACCAATGTATATTTATCGCAAACCGAGAACTCCGCGCCCGGAGCTTAAAGATGTTGGAATTATACTTGGAAATTTGATGATGGTTTATTTACTTGTTCTAATTTTAATGGGCTAATCTAAAATAGTCCTAGTTAGAAAATTGTGGTTGATTTCGAAGTTTGGAAAAGTTTGAAAAATTTAGAAAATTCAGAAAAAAAGAAAATTAGGTATTATTACTTCGTTTTGATATCCCATTCAATTGGACTGCTATCGCGAACTAGGAAGAATGCAGGGCAGTGTTCATCAACATTTTTTAATAACTCACTGATTTTTGCTTCATTTTCACTGGTAGTAAGGCGGACAATTGGTTTTAAATCACTAAAGGCTGCTTTGTGATCACCAATACCAAAGATTCCCGCTAAATTAATATTTCCCCGCATAGAGATATCGATATCATCGATTTTTACATTCATTAACTTGGCCCAGAATTTTATTACGGTGCCAATACAAGCGCCTATAACTCCTAAAGTTAGTAATAATGGAGAGGCGCCTTTATCTTCACCACCTAGCCCTGGTGGAGTTCCTGATAGTACCACATGTGGTTTACCACCCATGCTCATTTTGAAGGACATGCCTCCATTATCTTCAATTCGAACGTTAAATTTTCGTTCGCCTTTCGAACTATCGCTCTTAAAAGTTGCAATTGTTTGCTCAAAACTCATTTCTTTTTTCACCTTTTAAATTTCATTCATTTAGTTTTTTTAATATATTTATTGAAAAACATTACAAATTGTATGATGTTGTAAAGAAACATTACAAATTGTATTTTTAATTGTTAAGTTACAGATTGTAATTTAATGAGACATTGAGGAAATTGATAATAACTAAAGAGTTTTATTAAAAGAAAATAATACATATGATCCCTTTAAGAAGTTGTGATTTAGATTTGAGAGGATCAAATGGATCGTGATGTATCTACCCAAAAAGGCATCAATTTTCCCCTTGTATTTCATTTTCATCAGCCCGTAGGGAATTTTGGGCATATTATTGAGGTAGCATATAAACGTTCCTATCTACCTTTAATCCAAAAACTTGATAACTATCCTAAAGTCAAGGCGGGGTTACATTTCACAGGATTTTTATTGGAATGGCTATTTGAGAATCATACCGAATTCATTGATTTGCTAAAAAATATGCTAGACAGGAAGCAGATCGAATTAATCGGAGGGGCATATTATGAGCCTATTATCTCCATGATTTCAGATGAGGATAAACTGGGCCAAATCGGATTGTTAAAGGATTTTATTAAGGAGAATTTTGGTGTAGATCCCCAAGGATTTTGGTTAGCGGAGCGAGTTTGGGAACCACATCTCCCAAAAATCCTCGAAGAAGCAAATTTAAAATATATCCTCATTGATGATTTTCATTTAAGGATGAATGGTTTGTCAGAAGAAGAAACTTTTTACACTTATATAACAGAGGAGCAGGGTGCGGAGGTCATCGTAGTTCCCATAAATGAGTATTTGCGATATACTACGCCTTGGAAGCCAATTAAGGAAACCCTTGATTATTTAACAACAAATGCATCATCTGAACCCGAGCGAATGATTTGTCTCATAGATGATGCCGAAAAGTTCGGACTTTGGAGAGATACATATGAGATATGTTATCAGACAGGATATGATGGAACGCCTTGGATGGATAAATTGTTATCAATGATTGAGCGTAATCCATGGATTAAGAGTCTCACATTATCAGAGTATATAGACCAATTTTTACCACGTGGACTTATTTATATACCCACTACTTCCTACGATAAAATGTCTCGGTGGGTTCTCCCAACTCCTGAACGAGAAAGTTTAGAACGGCTTGTACACTTGGCAAAAGATAAAAAGATTGAGCATTCAGGAGACCTTATAAAGCATCTGAAGGGAACTGGCTTTTGGAGGCAATTTTTAGTAAAATATTATGAAGCTAATAACATGCACAAAAAAATGATGTATGTCAGGGATAAGTTACGGTGGGTAGAAGGAGAATGGGGGCGAGATGAAAGGACAAAAAAAGTGTTGAGGGAGATTTATAAAGCGCAAACTAATGATCCATATTGGCATGGACAGTTTGGGGGCGTCTATTTTGGCTTTATGCGACATAATATC
>JABXJU010000275.1 GCA_013375405.1 Candidatus Helarchaeota archaeon | reverse complement strand
ACAAAATGTAACAAAAAGGTCCTATTCGATGAAGCCACCTGCTGTGCCTTCTGATGGAGAAGAAAGGGAGAGTATTGAACAGAAGTTTCTTAACCGAGAGCATATGGGGATATGAATACTTTGGGACTACTAGGACAGTGGATTCCCATATTAAATCTCTTCGGCAGAAGCTAGGTCCCGAGGGCAAAAAGATAGAAACCGTAAAGGGTGTAGGATATAAATTTGTTGATGAAAGAGCAGAGCAAATAAACTTTTGACTGAATCGATTTTAAAGAATTTAGAGTAAATAGATAGAAATAGTTCAAGGAAAAATCTCAATAAACAAATTTTTCCAGATTGGGAAAAGGGACAGGTTGTTTTGAAAATGAAGGCACAGAAGAGAAGGGACCGTATGAAAGCACAAATTTTTTCTCAACAACCAGGCTCTAACGCTTACGCGATAAAGACTGGTCGAGATTGTCGAAAACAAAAGAGAACTTTAGAAGATCGGAGAAAAACAGAACGCCGTTCATCAGTCTTGCCTATATATTTCCCTGAAAGGAGAAAGCGTGAAAGAAGGACCTTTGATCGGCGTCGAGTGAGATTTTCAGTCACCGTAAAAGCAAAACGAAAGAAAGTGTATAATATTATCAAGCACATAGAAGAGTTTCCTAAATTTATGTCTTATGTAAAAAAGGTGAAAATTGTTGAAAGACAAAAAGATAAATATATATCCAATTGGCAGATGACCGTTGAGTCCTTGCCTATAAAATGGCAACAAGAGGATATTTTTGACGAAGAGGCCAAAAGACTCAGGTTTAGGATGTTAAAAGGTGATTTTGGTGGCTATCAAGGTGAATGGACATTATCCGATACTGATGATGGAACAACGCTTTCTTTCTCTTGTATTTTCAACTGGGGAATGGCTATTTTAGACAAATATGTTAAGTCGGTTTTAGAAAATAAGGCTCATCGATACATTCACGGTATGCTTTTAGCAGTGAAAAAGAGGGCGGAAGAGAGAAATGTCCGAAAAAAAGTTGTATAAAAGAATTGCGCGACAAACGGCTTTAGATTATGCTCTGATTATCCACCCGGTTACCGAGGAGTTGCTTTTCCATTATGAGCCCGGGATGAAGAACAAACCAGAAAGAATCATAAGGAAATTGCTTGAGTGGATGAGACCATTTAAAGCATCTGATGTAGATATATTAAGGTCAAAGGAAGGCAATGAAATCAGAGGTTGCTTGGTCATGTGTCCCCTTCTGCTTGAGCAAATGGTGGAGCTAGAGTCCAAATTTGTATTGAGGAAGATAATCGATACATGCAAATTTGCTAAGGATTTAGGTGCCAGGATTATAGGTTTAGGAGCTTATGCCGCTCTTATTGGCAATTGTGGTAGGGTAGTAGAAAATCAAATCAAATTGCCTGTTACCACGGGGAGTAGTTATACAGTGGCGACATTTGTACAGGGAGTGAAAAAGGCCGCTTCTTTAATGAATATCTCTTTAAAAGAATCCAATATGACCATTCTTGGAGCAACTAGTGCAATAGGAAGGTACTGCGCTGCATTTTTTTCCCCTTTGGTTGAGAGGCTGGAACTTTGTACTAAGAATTTAGCCAAGCTTAGTAATCTCTTACTCGAATTAAGCGCTTACAAGAGAAAAATCCGAAAAAGTGACAATCCCGAGAAGAGCATTCGTCATTCTGACATAGTCATTGTTACAGGCAAAGGAACATTCTTTGATCTCGGTTCCCTCCAACCAAATAGCCTTGTCTGTGATGCCACTTATCCCCGTATGATACTTTTAGATATGAAGAAAAGGGGTGACATATTTGTAATTGAAGGTGCAGCAGTTAGGGTGCCTCACGAAGTACGCTTTAATTTCTATTTTGGTCTGCCTCCAGGCTTGGCATATCCTTGTATGGCGGAGCCCATAATACTGGCGCTGGAGGATAGGTTTGAGAGCTTTTCTTTGGGTAGAAAGATTGACCACTCGAAAGTCCGAGAAATATCAGAACTGGCAGAAAAGCACAACTTCAAAATGGCCGAGCTAATCAGTTTTGGCAAGGTAGTACCCGATGAAGAAGTAAAAAAATTGAGTAGGAACTGAAAAGGAGGAAAAGAAATGGAAAAGAGAAATGTGCTCTTGGGCATAACTGGCAGTATAGCTGCTTACAAGGCTTGCAGTTTAATAAATTTATTAAAAAAAGACAACCTCGAAATCAAAGCCATTATGACCTCTTCGGCTTGCAAATTAATCGCTCCAGAAACCATACGAAGCTTGACATATAACCCCGTGTATATCAAGACGTTCAATGCAAACGAAAAGAAGGAAATAGAACACATTTCGTTAGCTAAGTGGTGCGACCTCCTGGCAATTGTCCCAGCCACAGGAAATATAATTGGCAAAATTGCCAATGGAATTGCCGATGACCTTCTTTCCACGGTGGTAATGGCCTTACCTCAGGCGACACCGGTTGTCGTAGCCCCGGCAATGAATACAAATATGTGGCTGAACGAAAGTGTGCAGAGAAATGTGAAGACCCTAAAGAAAGAAAATATTAAAGTTAAAAACGATACCCTTCCTAAATACACCTTCGTTGGACCAAAGAAAGGACGCCTTGCGTGCGAAGACATAGGGGAAGGAGTTCTAGCTGAGATAGACAAGATATCGAAAAAGATTAAGGAGCTACTAAAAATTGTCGGTGATTAAGGTGGAAGAATATTTAAAAGAAACAAGATATTGTGACTTTAAAAACCCGGTTATCCAAGCTAAGGTAAGAAAAATAATAGAAGACTCCAAAGATGAAAGAGACAAGGCAGTGAAACTCTTCCTCTGGGTGCGGGATAATATAAAATATGCATTTGACTTTTGGAATAAGAAAGCCTCTCAGACCATAAAGCAAGGTTACGGTATGTGCACTAATAAGAGCAATCTTTTGGTTGCCATGCTCAGAGCGGTAGGAATTTCCGCAGGTTACGGAATACTTAGAGTGAATGCCCAAGAGTATTTCGGACCGATAATGCTTCCGATGTTCAAAGATATGGTCTCGACCGATTCTGTACATATTTACTGTTATGTTAACTTTGGTGGCAAATGGACCAAATGTGATCCAGCGACGGATAAAGAACTTTCGGAGAAGACTTCCTACTTTAACTATACTACAACTTTAGTTCAATGGGACGGGACAAAAGATGAAATAGACAGAATTGCGCCAGAACATATCTATGAAGATCTTGGCTTATTTCCGAATATTGACGATAGGTTAGAAGTAAAACCTAAGCTTTTTAATAGATATAAACTAAAATTGAGTAATTATTACATTCAGTTTCTTAGAGAAACAACAGAGCATTTCACGAATGTTGCAGACATTGAGCCCAAGTTCTTGCGGTGGCTTAAAAGAAGGCACTACTTTTTTTTCATTACAGCAACCTTTGCCCAAATGTATCGCTTTTGAAGAAATCGATTTCTGCTTTTTAAACCTCGAAGGGTAGTTGTTTCGATGAAGAATATATTCAAAAACAGGAAAATTTTAGTAACTGCTGGACCTACTTGGGTTCCTATCGACAAAGTTAGAGTAATTACTAATGTCTTTGCAGGCAGAACGGGTTATGAGATAGCAAAGACTGCCAAAAAAATGGGAGCAAAAGTAACTTTGCTAATGGGCCGCGGTAGAATTGCTTTGCCTCTTGCTCCCCAGAATAGACTAGAGATTATTCATTTTAAATATTTCGATGAATTGTTTGGTTTAGTAAAGAGGGAAATTGGTTCTAAAAAATACGACGTTATTATTCACTCAGCAGCTGTATCGGATTATGAACCAGTCTATCGGAGGAGCACCAAGATTAGATCGGGTAAAAAAGAGCTGTTGATAAAGTGTAGGCCCACTATCAAGATAGTAGATCGAATCAAGAGATACGATCCTTCAATATTCCTTGTCAAATTTAAACTTGAGCTGGACACTGGTGAAAAAGAACTCATTAAGGTCGGATATAAAAGCATGAGAGAGTCAAATGCCGACTTGATGGTAGTAAACAGTATCTATAGCTCAAAAAAGGGATATAAAACCTTAATAATAGACCCACAGAGAAAGGTCTATAAGGTTCCGAACAGGAGGAAACTACCCGAAATACTACTTGGATTAATCGATGAGAGAATAAATCTATCAAAACGGAGAACTCTATGGTAACCTATTACGGCATATTTTCCCTTCTCACTGCTATCATTAGTTTGGCTATAGGAATCTTTGTTTATTCCAAAGGTAGAAAGAGGGTAGTGAACGTAAGTTGGGCCCTTCTTAATTTAAGTGTTGCTATCTGGAGCTTCAGCACTTTTATGCTGACGATAGCAGGGACGAAGGAGAATGGACTATTTTGGTGTCGCGCCCTACATGGTGGGGCGATTTTGATTCCGGGTTTCTTCCTCCATTTCGTTTTAGCATTATTAGAAGATATTAAGAAAAAAATCCTATTTTTTGTTTATACTGTTACTGGGGTTATCTTGGGACTTGACTTTACTAGTTGGATAATAAAAGACGCACTTCCTAAGATTACTTTTAAATACTACCCTGAAGCGGGTTCTCTCCATTTTCTCTTTTTATGTTTATTCTTTGGTGCTTCAGGGTACGCAATATACCAACTCGTTAAAGCAATTAAAACTTCAACTAGTTATAGACGGAATCAGTTGAGATATGTCATTTTAGCTTCTTTCATTGGTTTTAGTGGTGGAGCGACCAACTATCCATTAATTTATAATATTCCGATGTTTCCTTTTGGTCATTATTTGGTTTTTTTATATCCCGTCATAATAACTTACGCGATAGATCGGA
>JABXJU010000274.1 GCA_013375405.1 Candidatus Helarchaeota archaeon | reverse complement strand
TGATAAGAGTAGCAAATATATTTCTTAATATATCAATTATATTATCACATATTTTATCAAATAATTCAACAGTTTTTTCTTGTTTTAAAGGATCTGTTATTACGAAGAAGAAGGGTTGGTTCTCGTATTTGGTCTTAAGTAATTTCAAAAATTCAGAAACACTATGAATTTCTCTAAAATTATCGTCAAGTCTCCTAAATAAATAATAATTTATTAACAAATAAATATCACCTTCATAGAAATTTTCTTGGGTTCTGGTTTCTAACGTTGGTATTTTAAAAGACACTACTGAATTTATTCTAGGTGCTGTTATTAAATCTTGATATATTAATGCTAATAATTTTATTTCCTCATCTTTTAAATTAATTTTTTCTTTCAAAGAATCTAATGTAATATTTAAAAATTTTTCAAAACTTATAGCTGTCATAATAATTATATGTTTTTCTATCGCGTTTAATTTTTCATATATAAAGTCTATTTCATATCGATTCGAATGTGTACTTACTAATTCACTATTTTTTATAGTGTGCATAATGTAATTTTCATATTTTAATAATTCTATTAAATCTTTAGATTTTGAAATATAATTAATACTTGGAGTTAGTTGACCCAAGTAATTAACATATCGCTTACCAGTATTTAAAATATTGATAGTATAAGTTTGTAATAAATCATCAGACATTAATAAATAACCCATAATGGCTCTTGTTACTACGAATAAACTTGCAATTTTTCCTCCGGTATTATGTATAATATAAATAGACGAGTATACTAATCTCGTAAATAAAGCATCAATAAATGCTTTTTCTAAACCTTCATATATTTTTACATATATTAATTCTCTTAATTTATTCATCTCTTTTAAAAACGAATCTTCTGATATAAATAAATATTCACAATCATTTACATTAATCTCAAAATCATTCTTAATGTTTTTATCAATATAATTACGATACCTTTTTTCATCTTCAGGTTCCAAAGTTGATATAATATTAGCATGATAAACATCCCTTGCTAACCAATCCAATCTATCCGCATTGATTCCAGGTCTTCCAAAATAATTACCTAAAATTGTAGTTAATAGATGTATTTTCTTTAACTTATAAATTTCTTCCAATTCAGGATACATGAGTGGCTCTTCTTCAATAATTATTTGTGATACTATTTTATTTAAATTAGATTTAATATTATTTTGCACAATTTCATTTGAACCTATTATATTTAATGCTTTTTCTAATTGGTTATTATGTGTTAATAAATAGATAGTGACTGTTGTATCTAATTTTCTAGGTGAAAATAAAAAAACCTCCATTT
Organism: Candidatus Helarchaeota archaeon; assembly: GCA_013375405.1. The sequence goes on along the minus strand of JABXJU010000274.1, from coordinate 3,516 downwards.
TACTTAATAATTCAATTACGTAACCTGTTATACTATCAAGAGCATGGCCCCAGGCTGGATGACCGATATCATGTAAAAATGAAGCGATATCTAATAGTACTTTATCATCGTTATTTAAAGATATTTCGTTCTCTTCAGAACATTTTTCAGATAATAAAGATTCAATTTTTTCACATAATGTAGAACATCGATTCATTACACCTAGACTGTGTTCATATCTGCTATGCGCAGCACCTGGAAATAATTGGTAAGTATGAGACAACTGTTTGATATTCTTTAATCTTTGTACTATTGGTAATTGTGAGAGATACATAATATATTTCGGTAACATTACACTTCCTGATATAGGAATAATTTCATTACCTTCATTAAGATTATCATATTTGATTATCTGATTTGGATTGAGATTATATATAGATTCATAGTGTCCTAATAAATCATATAAAATGGGACCATAAATTCTATAGATTTCAGTCTGTTGATAAACATAACTCATTAGACATCCTCAAAAATTCTCAACCGCTTTATCAATTTTTTCTATATAATCTTTAAAAAGTTCAATTTTAGTAACACGAGGAGATGCTTTTACTATACTGGCTATACCATTAAGTTTATCAATGTTTTTAATTTTTAATATTATTTTTTCATAATCATCATCATTATCATCATTAAAATCCAATATATCTAATTCTTTTAAATAATATAAATCATTATACAAATCTTTTTCGCCATCATGAAATATTACTCTGTGTTTACGATATAAAATATTAAATATAAATTCAGATAAATCAGTGAATTTAAATTCTTCACATTTAGAAGCGTCTTTTTCACAAACTTTTGATAAGATATAACTAGTGTAAGTCCACATTCTAATTTAAATTTTAGGAAAATACTAAATAAACCTTGTGGCGGCGTTGGTGTTTTCTATTATAATACTAATAAATAATATACATACTTTATCCAATTACTAAAACTCTATAAATTATAATTTTTTTATATATAGATTGTAAGTATTTATATTGTTAAATACGAGCGAGTGAAGTCAATACAACATAAATTTTTGAAAAAATAAATATCTTCGAACAAAGGTAGTTTAGGAAAAAACAACAAAAAATTAAAGAAAATACGTATGAATTTACTTCTATTAAATAAAAAAACCAAAAATAATTATAAAAATTAATTCAGATAAAAACAGGCTCTTCCAAAAGAAAAGAACACACACCTCGCAGTTGCCTACGAAGCCGGAATAATTCGTCCAATTTCACATTTTTAATAAAAATGTAAATATCTAAAATTAATAACCATTCTTACCAATATAAAAGTTAAAACGCCTCCTCTTATCCAAGTTAACGATTGATATATTTTGCATATTTCAGTAAAGCAACAGGGATGTTGGACTTTCTTTTTGTATTATTGTGTATAATTGTTATAAAATGCTCAAACAATCATTCAAGTATTGAGACAAAAACCTTCTAGGTATAATAACAAGTATTAGAGTTGGTCTTAAAATATAAGGTGATAAAAGGGTAGTTTTTTTTTAACACTAACAGAATTCGCATATTGCGCGCATGTCTTCTGGGGAGATAGTTAAAAAAGGCGAAGGGTTATTAAGCGCGCGCAAGCTGCTACTTCGCGTACGTGCCGTTTTCATATTGCTTATGTAGCGCGCGGTCATGTTTATCGACCTAGTTCAATTAATATCTATAAGGAGTACGTGCACACGTTTTCAAGGATAAAAATGTAGAAGATACTGTTGCGCGCGGGATTTCATATAATGTTTATAAAATTAATAAGATACGTTCTATTAATGTTTTCCATAAATTTAAAAGGAAATTGTATAGGGTAAGTGTGCAATGAGTGATATAAAGTTTGACCTGAAACCAGTTACTGAGAAGCTTTCTAGACAATACAGGAAAGGTAGCAAATATGACCCAGTACTTGATGCATTCATGGAAGGAACCGATAATCTAGTCACTGTTGATGTGGCTGGTAAGGATGCTAACTATCTCAGGACTCAGTTGAACAAGAGGATAGATGCCAGGAAATTAAAAGGGGTAAAGGTCTCAGTCGTCAACAACGTTTGCTATCTAGAGAAGACCTAATCTCGAACCTAATAGCAATCTAATACCCACATATCACTTTATCTCAAGACTTTGATTAATGAAATGGTATTATGTCACACGTGAAACATCGCGCGCGCAGTTTAGAGCGCATCCATAAACCCACCTTAACTCCCAGAACGGACCATGGGCAAAATCTTCTTGTGTTTGCGCGCGCAGAAGGCTATAGTCTTTAAAATTTTGAAGCATATTTAAGATTTGAAATAAAGTGATATTGCTGGAGCTGTTTCATTCTAATCGTGCTCTAATTTCTAACCATTTTCAATGTTACACCTAGTGCTGATGGTTATATATCCCAATTTGTTGTAAAATTAATGAATTTTGCACAAAAGCGATTTCGCGCGGCTGCAGAAGGGGGGGTATTTCACGGTACCCGTCGAGATCGTCAGGAGCGCGGAGCTAGGTAGAGGCGAGTTGATGAAAGTGTACATTCAGGTAAGAGACGAGAAATAATAATTGAAACGATTCGCGCGGTTTTGAGGATAAAATTTTACCCCCACACACCAGATCCGAACCACGCGCGCTAAATATTTTTCTCTACCTACATCATATTGAGCATTAGATGAGAGAAATGCCTGAGGTAGATGTTGCAGATAGAACCTTTAAGAAACTCCGGAAAAGTATAGCAGACTCTAAATCCCTCTTGGAAAAACACAGATTAAAAGGACAATCCGTAATCGACGCCATCGACGCCCTTACCAGACTTGACAAGTTGGTGGTAGACCCTTCTGAAGAGGAACTCCAAGAAATAGGTGTCCAATTTGAGAAAATTCGCGGTGGAACTGATGATATCATAAAATACGTGCCTTTGTTCGCTGACACAGTCAACCAGCTCGGCCAATGGTTTGAGCAGACAATGATGAAGAGGTCCCTTGTGGTTGGAAGACATACCATCGAGATAGAGCCGATTAAGACGGAGGGGTACATCCTAGACATCGGTGGCGGGGGTGAGGGAATCATCGGGAGGCTGAATGGTAGAGATGCAATCTCAATCGATCTCAGCTTCCTCACCCGCCAAGATAACGACAGCCTGAAGATTCTGATGGACGCAACGGACCTTAAGTTCCTATCCTCCCAGTTTGACGTAGCCGCGTCCTTCTTCACATTCATGTACATTGAGAACAACGACCACCTGAAGGTTTTCAAAGAGGTACACAGGGTCCTGAAGGACCGAGGGAGATTCCTCATATGGGATTCCAGGATTCCAGAGAGATTCGAGGATAAACGATTCTTCGTCCTACCTCTAGAGATATTGCTTCCGGATGAGAGGGTTGAGTCGGTTTACGGAGCCAAATTGGACCAGCAGAGCCTCGCGTATTTCAAGGGGTTAGCAGCGAGATCGGGCTTTGAGGTCGTAGAGGAATGGGTCAAAAACGAGATCTTCTTCCTTGAACTG
>JABXJU010000273.1 GCA_013375405.1 Candidatus Helarchaeota archaeon | reverse complement strand
GCCCAGGACTTGCTCAGCCGCTTCCGGGCTCTCCCGGCTCCCGCGCATGGAGCTTCTACGCATGCAGAGGGTCTCAGACTCCGTGGGCCGGTACACACCTCGCATAGCGCTGCGTACCGTGTTGTCTTCCCCATAATTGCACAAGGTCGACGCGCCAGAGGGTTGATTTCGGAGCTCAATACCTCGCCTACGCAACCCCGCGCCAACGCTTCGCCGCCCCCTTACGGGAAGCCGACGCATGACTCGGGGACATAGCGGGTCGCTACACCTTACTATGTAGTGGTCTTTCACCACCTCCTCCATTCCGGTTTGTGTCGGCGCTTTCGCAATTCGTTATATATTTTAGTCTTCTCATTGAATAGTTTTTTTTAAAAAGCTTGACAAAAATTATATATCTGGCTATGCTATATATATATTAAATAGCCAGAGAGAAAATATTATGTCTGCTACATCAAAAACATTAAAGAAGGTTAAACACCTTATGCTTAATAGAACTCAATTAGAAAATATAAACTTGAACATTAAAAAAATGAAGCTTGGTTCATTGATTAAGCACTATAAAAAATGCGGCAACCCAAATTGCGCATGTACGAAAGGTAAACTGCATGGACCTTATTGGTATCTAGTTTATAAAGAAAATAACAAACAGGTTTTACATTATGTGCATCAGAAAGATTTATCTAAAGTAAGGAAATTAGCAGAAAGCTATAAGGCATTTCAAAAAAATATGGCCAAGATTAGAAAATTTAATAAAAGCATTTTAGCTCTTCTGGATAAAATCCGTTCAGAACGTCTTAAAAAAGCGTAAACCTGAAATGAATATTGGAGTAGTAGTATGATACCTTTAGTAGAAATTCCTGAAATTGTTCAACACTACGAATCATTTTTTCTTGACGTTTTTTCATCAGAATCATTGGAAAACTTTAAAAGATATGTTAGTGGCCTAATTGTATCTGAGAACAAAACAGTTGAAGGGATTAATCGAATTTTTGTAGTTGATACTCGTAATCAAAGTAGTTTAAATCGCTTTCTTACCAAGAGTAATTTTTCAGTGGAAAAATTAAATAATGCAAGGCTAAATATTCTTTTTAGTAATTCCGGTACTCAAATAAAAAATAAAGGAGTTTTGAGTATAGATGATACACTTTTAGAGCATAACGGAAAAAATTTTGAAAAAATTGCTCTCTTATTTGATCACGCTCAAAATCGTTATGTATGGGCTCATAATTTAGTTAATCTTCATTACAGTGATGATATAACTGACTATCCTATTGCGTTCAGATTATGGGAACCGGCAGAGATAGATAAACTGGAAGCTGGTTTAAAAAAAGCTGGTATACCTATTCGTTCAAGCAAGTACACATTAAAAAAAGATGATCCAAAGAGGTGGAAAAAGTATCTATTGAATTTATGGCGCCGTCATCAGACAAAGCCAAAAGTAGAAGAACTGTATCAAAGTAAGAATGCTATGGCTAAACAGATGCTGACTACTTTCTTTGGCAATTATCCAAAGTATAATCTTCCTATAGCTTTTGATAAGTGGTTTACTCAACCAGCATTTTGTAGATTTATTGATAAAACTCTAAAGAAGCCATATGTAGGAACGTTAAAAAATAATGAAAAGGTAGTTTTAAAATCTGGGAAAAAACCTATAGCTGAATTTGCTAAGCAGCTTATAAAAGAACATAATGAAGCAATAAAAAAATGTGATAAACCTATTTTTAAAAAAATAACAATTTTTTACAAAGGAGAAAAAGAAACATACTATAGTTACTGCAATACTCATTACATCAATAACTTTGGGAAGAAGCGCTTGGTTATCAATTATGACAAACCTGATTTATCTGATGCACCGGTATTTTACATCTCAAATCGATTGTATTGGAATGCTCCAGGTATTACACGTATAAGACGCCACCGCTGGCCCGTTGAAATTTATCATGAGGAAGGTAAAGCTGAAGGACTCGATAAGTATCAGATACGGGACTTTAATGCAGTATACAAGCATATTGCACTTGTCGCCGTTACCTATAGCTTACTTAAAGTAGTTCAACACGATAAACCCTTGCTAAAAAAACTTCAACGTGATTTCAAGACAAAGCTTGATGGCACGCAAGGATATTGGCGTCGAAATACTCAAGCACACGCTCTTTGGTCACTGGTAACTTTTATTTCTATTGCGCTTTCACAGGGTCAATCATTAAAAGAAATAATGGAACCAATATTAGAAGTTGTTTCCTATAGCTAAATAATATTTGTTCCCTCTTCCTAAAGTAACGAATAATCTTTGATTATTATATTTCTTATGTGATGGGGGTGGTGTGTACTTTTATTATGATAAAGTTATATATATAGCGCTTTATACGTATTTTTTTATCAAATATATTGCTGCAAAAGCTGAGTTAACTACATCCAGTATCAACACTTCATCTTTTGATACAGTAACAATTACCCACCCATTTCATCCCCATTTCAAGATGCAATTTCAGGTAGTTTCCATTCAATACTGTTGGGGAGAACAACGTGTGGCTTACAGCGATGGGATGGGATCTGTTCGATCAGTGCCAATATCATGGACTGATCGTAAACCATACGACCTATTTCTGGAAATATCCGCAGGACGATCGATTGTGCATACTAAAGATTTCATGGGCCTGAAGCAGCTTATTCAATCATTGAAGAGCCAAATCAGGGAAAGGAAGGACTGTGACGACCCGAAGGGTGTGTAAAGGGAAATATGTCCCTTATGTAGCTTTATATTTGCCGCATGCTATTTGTGCTGAAATGGAGAGAGGATATAATTTCTTATTATATAGTATATTATATGTTTTTGTAATTAACATATTGACATTAACAGAATAGAGCGGCATATTAGAATAAACACTTTGCAGGAGGGGAATCATGAAAATATCTCATTCGGCAGATAGCAAACGCCAATCACTGCAAGATCATAATGTTCTGTATAAAAAAGCCGGCAAGGTTACAGATGAGCTCTTCCAAACCCTTGATTTCTTCGACCCACGCGATCTCATTCAAGTGAAATATGAAATGGTCCGTCGGGTACAGAAAAAGGGCTGGTCTGTCACGCTAGCCGCCTCTGTTTTAGGATTTTCACGAATCTCGTATTACAAAATACAGCATACCATCGAAACCCGGGGATTGATGGGTCTAATGCCAAAGAAACGCGGCCCTAAGCACGCCACCAAGATTACTGATGCGGTACTTGCGTTTATTGACGAGTCTCTTGAAAAGACCCCCGGGTTAAGCTCTCCTAAGCTGAAAACCCTTCTTGCTACGGAATTGGGATTGGATGTTCACAAACGAACCATAGAGCGTGCTTTACAGCGTAAAAAAAAACTGCAAAGAAAAACACCTGATGGGCCCAGGGGAAAACCTTGAACAGGCTTACGAAGGACTTCGAATGAAGGCACTTGAAGCGGGAAATGTGATACAGAGCCAATCTCACCTGGTGTTCCTGACGAAAGGAATGAAGGTATGGTTGGAAACCGTGGGGGAAATGAACCCATTGATTGCCGAACCAAAACAAACCTCTGAGCAGGTAAAGATTCCTCAAAGCTTTAAACCGACTGCGGTAATACTTTTAACCGATATGGTACTCAATACATGGAAGGAGTTAAGCACATGTTAAGAGAGGAACAACAAAAGATTAGAAGTGAGCACCTTGAACGGAACGCGTATCTTTATATACGGCAATCTTCAGTTCGGCAGGTATACGAACATGCGGAAAGCACAAAACGGCAATATGCACTGGCCGAAAGACTCATCGCATTAGGATGGACGAGAGAGCGAATTATTATCATTGATAGCGACTTAGGGCAATCGGGCTCTTCGCTCATGAACAGGGATGGATTCAAAAATCTTGTTGCGGAAGTAGGGATGGGGCATGCGGGTATTGTTGCTGGTATTGAAGTGTCACGATTAGCTCGAAACTCATCAGACTGGCATAGATTATTAGAAATATGCGCCCTGAGCGAAACCCTTATTTTGGATGAGGATGGAGTTTATGATCCAAATAACTTCAATGATCGGCTGGTACTGGGATTAAAAGGGACAATGAGTGAAGCGGAGCTTCACTATTTAAAAGCACGTATGTGGGGCGGTCGTTTAGCGAAGGCGAAACGGGGGGAATTAAAAACTCAGTTACCGGTTGGATTGGTCTATGATGAAGATGGAGGTGTGATTCTGGATCCGGACCGCCATGTTCAAAATGTAATACGAATCTTTTTTGAAACGTTCCGGAAGAAACGGTCGGCCAGTGGGGTACTGCGGCATTTTCTCAAACATGGCATCCGATTTCCATATAGGCTTTTAAAAGGGGTGCGAAAAGGTGAAATAGTTTGGGGCCGGCTGCTATATAACCGTATTATTCAAATCCTTCACAATCCGCGTTATGCCGGTATCTTTTCTTTTGGGAAAATGAAAACAAAAAGAACACCTGAGGGAACAATGAAGTATATTAGCATGCCCCAGGAGAAGTGGCATGCGTTTATTCGTGATGCCCATGCTGCGTATATATCGCATGGGGAATGGGAGGAAAATCAGAAGATACTTGAACAAAACGCTCAGGCCTACGGAGTCTACAAAAGGAAAGGACCTCCTCGAGAAGGACCGGCGTTACTACAAGGAATAATACTATGTGGAAAGTGTGGAAGACGAATGCATGTCCACTACCAAAAGCGTTCGAATAAGCTTGAAGGAAATTATCGGTGTGAACAATATGCACGAAACCATGGGCAGCCCCCGTGCCAACGGGTCGGTGGAAGCGTAATTGATAAAGCAGTAAGTGAACTATTATTGCAATCATTTACTCCCCTT
>JABXJU010000272.1 GCA_013375405.1 Candidatus Helarchaeota archaeon | reverse complement strand
GGTATTGTTATTTCACCCTCTTAGATTGCTTATAATAGGGGTCGTTCTTTAGCTACTTTTCAATGTTTGATTGAAAAAAATATTAGTAAATAATTTTAAATACATTCTTTTTTTCTTAACGATCAGTAAATAAAGATGAACAAGAAAAAAAATTAGAAATTGATACGAGAATGGTGAAAAAACATGGCGACCTTAATGAATAAACCATTAGAATTACTTTCAAAATCGTTAGATATGCGAGTCTTAATTAAATTAAAAGGCGGAAGAGAATTACGAGGAAAGCTTAGAGGATTTGATCAACACATGAATCTAGTCCTAGAAGATGCAGAGGAAGTTAAAATCAGTGACGAAGGTCAAGAAGTTCTAAAAGTTGGAACTATTATTGTTCGGGGTGATAACGTAATCATTATTAGTCCACCACGAATCCATATTCCGCGTTCGAAATAATGAGAATTTCAATTTCTGTTCCACTTAACTCGAAGAAAGAATGAGACGGTGAAAAAATGGGAAAGGGAACTCCTTCTTTTGGAAAACACCATAAAAAGACCCACATTCGGTGCAGACGATGCGGTCGCCGGTCCTACCATGTTCGCCATAAGACTTGTGCCGCGTGTGGGTTTGGCAGAAGTAAAAAGATTACAAGATATAAGTGGCAAAATAAAAAAGTTAATAGAGTTCGCCTGGTTTGAGCGAATTCAATCAAAAATTAAATCTATGGGCCGGTAGATCAGCCTGGAAGATCACCTCGTTGGCATCGAGGAGGCCGCGGGTCCGAATCTCTTTTTAAAAAAGAGCGGAATTCCCGCCCGGTCCACTTTCAAATCGAACACAACAATGGCCGAGATGGGGTAGCGGTAGTCCTAGGAGACTGTGGATCTCCTGGCCCGGGTTCGAATCCCGGTCTCGGCCCTCTTTTACATAAAAAAAGCCGTTATGATGCGCAGAGGTTTCCGAGCATGGTCAAAGGAGCAGGGCTTAGGACCCTGTAGCGTAGAAAATTTATCATGAGATAAATATGCGTAGGCTTTCGTGGGTTCGAATCAAAATGAGGGTGCTCATTTTGAGAAACTCCCACCCTCCGCATATCTTTTTTTAAACTTATTCAAGAGGAAAGAATTAACTTAGAGAATTTCAGGTAAGGAAATTTGTATTTGCTTTGAATAATTTGTTCTTTTGAAATCCCATCGATTGCCCTAATCATTTCAAAAGTATTTCCGCTTAAATTGCCGCCCTTTATGGCGGAAGTTTTCTTGCCATTCTCGATAAGATAGCCATTTCTTATCTCGGACCCAAAATCTCCTGTTACGGCAGATGGATTTAACCAGGAAAATTCTTCAATAAATAGACCATATTTTACGGGTTCTATTAATTCTTCAAGTGATTCAGAGCCAGGGGCAATCTCTAAATTGGTAATTAAATTTAAAATATTTCCATCTAAACTACGAAGACCATTACCTGTTGATTTGCTTTTTTCAAGGGAGGCATATTTTTGATCGTAGAGGAAATTTTGAAAAATACCATTTTGGATTATTGGAGTCGTTTTTTGCGGATTCCCTTCACCATCCCAATTTGCCACAAAAAGGCCGTCTTCCATTAAACCATTGTCTGTAAGCGAAAATTTATCGATTGCGATATTGGCGCCTCTCTCAAATTTTGAAATCCCATCATATAACGCTACTCCAGTAGCATGATGCCCAACTGTCTTGGAGAGAGCATCCCATACCATTTTTGGGGAAAAAATGACCGTTATTGATTTTGTGGTTGGGGGCGTCTTGGCGTGTAATGAATCAACAGTGAGTTCAGCCCATTTGGACAAACGATTTTGTAAATCCAACTGATTTGAATTTTTTAAGTATCGAATTCCCCAAAATTCAGCTAACTTATCCGATTCTTCTGCTTTTAGCGGAAATTCTAAATAAAAAGAGGACTTGCGATCGTCTAATGAAAGTTCTTTACTGTTGCGTAATATCATCGTTGAAATATAAATTCGTAATTTTCCAAAAGTTGGTTTCACTTGGCTTAGATCCTGAACAATACTCAGATATTCCTCCGATTTATCAGAAAGAACGCCTTCTGGATCAGCAACTACTTTATCTTCAGCTAGTTTTATGGTTGGATAAGTCTGACCGGGCTGTGGCAGGTCATATCGCGGGGTAACATTTAATTTGGCTAATTCTTGCGATTTCTTGATGAAAGAATCGATGTTATTTGGATCTAAAGAATTAGCTTTTGTAATACCTTCGCCGAATTGATCCCCTTTTTTGTAAAAAGTCCGAATGATATAGTAAAAATTCACTGCATGGCGTGTAATTTCAAGGTCATATTTACGGAATTGATTTTCATAAATATCAAAGGAAATACAAAATATATCCCATAGAGGGATTTGCGTTCTTTTCATGCGACTTATTAGAAGATCCATCACTTCATTCAAATCTTTCATCCTGGACCCACCACCGCTTTTTGTGCTCTAAAATATGGTCCTCCTGTGGTTACCGGGACATAATCTTCATGGCCTTTTCCACAAGTCCCTCCATGAAACTTTACAGGAGCTTTTCCAACCGCATCAATTGACTTTAAAACATCTAAAACATATCCACTCAGGGTTATTGCCCCTAAAATTTTTGTTCGTTCCCCATTCTCAATGAGGTATCCTTTTTTTGAGGTTACTTGCATACCACCTGCAAGGGGATCTTCCATACCAAAGTACCCTCGAATTAACATAACACCAAATTTAATCCCTTCTATCATTTCCTCTATATTCCAGTCCCCTGCTTCAAAGAAGGTGTTGGTCATGCGTACATGGAGTTTATGAGAGAATGATTCCCTTCTGCCATTACCTCCAGGGGGAAGATCCATTGCAGAAGCAGTATATCGATCATGTAATGCATTTTTAAAGACGCCATTTTCTACTAAGACAGTTTTTTTCGCCCGGATCCCTTCATCATCAAAGAAGAAGGACCCGATAATACTTTCTACAACAGGTGAATCACAAATATTACAAATTTCCGACGCCACCGGTTTACCTAAATATTTTTTAAGATAAGAGCGGTCTCGAAGAATTTGATCTGCTTCCAATCCATGCCCAAAACTTTCATGGGCAATTAATCCAGCCATATCATGGTCTACAATCACAGGTAAAGTTCCCGATGGAGCTTTTTCAGATTTTAATAAATCTAATGAGTTTTCGACGATTTTTTGGACATCTTCTTGGGTTATTGCTTTGATTAACTCAAAACCAACCTCTCCACTTTTTGATAAATAATCGAATTCCACGCGGGTTCCCTCCTTTACTATCGGTTGAATGAAAATTCGCACGCGGGGAATCTTCTGACGGAGGACGCATCCTTCATTATTCACAAAAATGCGTTCCATGGTGGAATCATAATACACTACTACAGGATTAATTACGCGATCATCAGCCTTCCGCATTTCATCAAAAATGTCCCTAACTCTTCCAGCCTTATCATCAATGGGAATCTCTTCTGGGGGCAATTCTCCTTTAATTTCTTTATTTAGGCTCCAACCTTCGAATTCACGGAGGGGAACGGGGTTCTTTACTGGAGAATTTATTTTTTTTAGGCTCTCGATAGCCTGATCAAGATCCTCAAGGTTCTGAAGCCCAAATTCACGCCATTTTCCACCTTTATAACCTCGAACTACTAATCCCTCAAGTCTTGGATGCATCACAAAATTTTCCTCCGTTCGATTTTTAAAGATCCTCGTCAGAGACGATGCATCACATAGAATATCAATATAAATCTCCTTTCGACTAACACCATCAACTGCTTCTCGACACTTTTCAATGATTTCTTCGTAAGATCGGTCTTTCACATCACTCACTCCAAATTAACCTTCATTTTTCCATTTTTTCCTATAATTCATTTGTATCAAGAATAAAAAGAATCTACTCATTTTTAGGTAGGTTTTTATAGGGACTTCTCAAAACTAGTAAAATGATAATCCTTTAAAAAAACGATTCTAAAGAAATGTAACCGAGGGTGCTACAGTATTTAAGAGGTGAGAGGTACCACCCCTTACTGTTTTTTAACCCCAACCCCCTCCTCCCTACATTTCCTTTTTGTTTGGGGTGGTACCCACTAAATCTTAAACTTGGCTTTTATTGTGTCGGTGGCTAGTGCTGTCCTTTCCCAAACTTGTGTCATTGCAATGAAAATTGAGTATCGCTATATTTAAATTCTACACAGGTATGTTTAAAAATCGATTACTCCTATTTCCCTTTTTTAAACGCTCCTTACCAACATGTTTATATGGAAACCTTACTAATTCTTAGATCGCCGAAAGGTATACCCTATTTGATCCATTCCTTCATACCCTTCGGTGAATCTTTACGAGATAACTCATCTTCTTGAGTTGATGCAACTCCGGAGTTTGTGCCACTTCGGAGTGTAGAGCACAGTGAAGCATTCCACCTTCCATTAGCTGTCGTCGCAAAAATCTTTTTCAAGACAGTATTCCAGCAAGTTCCAGCTAAAAGACGGTGCGTAATGATTCATGATGACTGCTACGCATACGCTTAATAACGTAACCGCAATACAGATTGACCCCCTTTTATTTTTCCTTTAATTCCGCGTTTCTTTGATGGATCTTAGGCGTCGACCTGGATTCTGGATATTTCCCTGATATGATAGGTTGTTTTCCTTCCATCGACATGAAACCGGAAAGCCAATTCTTGTTTCTTGCACCGATTCCACTCATGACTGGTTGATCCTGCCAGACCGGATTGCTATCGGGATGGGACTAAGCCATGCAAGTCTAAATGGTATTTCATGCTTATATCATTGGCGAATCGCTCAGTAACACGTAGTTAATCTCCCCTAAGGAGGGGCATACCCTCGGGAAAGTA
>JABXJU010000271.1 GCA_013375405.1 Candidatus Helarchaeota archaeon | reverse complement strand
ATGGGAAGCTTTTGGTTTCACTACATTTACGAAATTGCTGTACTCAAAACCCAAATTCATTGAACGAGTCTTTCGAGATTGTGGTGATTTTTCGATTGCAGTAGCTGAAAATATAATGAATCTAGGGGCAGAAACCGTTTTCATATTCGATGATGCGGGCCTAAAACATTCGACTTTCCTAAGTCCGAAGATGTACGAGAGACTTGTTGTTCCACAGTTGAAGAGAATATGTGATAAGGTTCACTCTTATGATGGAAAGCTTATTCTACATTCATGTGGAAATCTCTACAAAATTCTCGACCTGATTATAGGTGCGGGAGTTGATGCCCTACATCCATGGGAATCAACAGCAGGGATGGATATCTTTAAAGCGAAGGAGGACTATGGGGAAAAACTTACGTTGATAGGAAATGTTCCAATAGATTTGCTAACTCATGGGACACCTCAACAGGTAGAAACCTATGTGAAAAAATTAATAAAGATTTGTGCGCCAGGTGGGGGATATGTTCTCAGCTCAGGGCATTCCATAGCGCATTCCGTTACTTTAGAGAATTATGAGGCGATGCTGGAAGCAGCCAGAAAATATGGCGCCTATCCAATTGAAGTAGATGTGGTTTAAAATGGGTAATAAAAAAAAGTGAAGGTTGAATTTAGTAAGTTTTAGTTAAAAAAAATTAAGAAGATTCTTTTAGTTTCATTGCATAATCGTAGCCGGTATTAAACGCTTTCACATTGATGTCGATGGCTTTTTTGGGAACGAAATCTTTGACTCCGTTAAGAGCGGCATTTTTATCTAGAACACCCGTGAGGGCAGTAAACGCCCCGAACATGAGTACATTGGCAGTTAGGGGGTTTTTAATTTCTTCGCGTGCAATCTCCTGGGCGGGGACACTATAGACAATTTGATTTTTCTTGGATCTTACCTTCGAGACAGTGGTGGGATCATAAATAATCATGCCTTCTTTCTTTTTTATTTCGCCGAGGTATTTAGCCACTGCCGCATCGGTGAGGAAGATTCCCACATCAACATTTTTAGGAACAGTTCGCGGGTAATCAATTTCATCAGTTTCATTATCGAGTACCACTTCAGTCCAGCAGGATCCACCTCGAGCCGCAGCACCGTAGCTTTCACTTTGGGCTGCAGCAAGGTTTTCCATATGCATGATAGCAGTTGCAGTAATAAGCATTCCAAGAGTGATGACGCCCTGACCGCCATATCCCGAAATTTTAACTTCCGTGCGTGTCATGGCTATTTCCCACCCTGAGATTTTTCAATCAATTCTAGATAGTTTGACATCAACGTGGGCTTTTGAATTTCGACGAATTCACCAGTAACAAATTTAGTTTTTAATTCATCCTTAGACATTGATTCGGCTTGTTTAATTGTTAGAGTATTTTCTTTGATCCAATTGAATACTGCTACTGGATCTGACATTTTATTGTGGCGCCCAAAGTAAGTGACGCATTGGGACACAACGTCAATCAGTGCAAATCCTTTATGGTTTAATGCTTTCCTGAAATACTTCATGAATTGAATGGGTTGAGCAGTAGTGCAGCGTGCGATATAGGTTCCGCCTGCTACTTTCGCCATTTCAACCGCATCAATCATTTCCTGCATGTAGCCATGCCGGGCAGTAGATGCGATTTGGCCAAGTTGAGCTGTTGGCGCTATTTGCCCGCCCGTCATCCCAAAGGTTAAATTATGTAAAAGAAGACAAACACAATCAAGGTTACGCCGAGCAGCGTGAATGAAGTGATTAGTCCCAATCGAGAGTAAATCGCCATCTCCAGCGATGATAATCGGCTTTAAATCTGGGTTTGCCATTTTGGCCCCGGTTGCGACAGCTAATCCCCGACCATGCAAATTCATCAGTATCTTACCAGGCATTATAATTGGAATCATAGTATAGCAGCCTACTCCATTAATTATAGGGTATTTGTGGATATCTAGCTTATCTTCCATAAAGATATGGCCAATCATCTGGGCAATTGAGCCGTAACCGCACCCTCTGCAGAACATACTCCTGACTCCCCCAAAACTTTTTGCCAGGTAAATTACTTTGTTTTCTACGAGAGGATGCTCAGGTAAATCTGGTTCTCCCTTAAGTTCTGCTAGAGACATTTAGGCAACCTCCTTAATTTTATTTAATATTTCTTTAGGTTCATGTAATTTCGAGATTTGAGGGACAAAATGGATTTGCGTTCCTTCTGCTACATTAGCTTGCATCCAAACTAACATTTGTCCCCAATTAATTTCCACATCAATTATTTTCTTAACTTTCTCCGATAATTCGCGAATAATTTTGGTTGGAAATGGCCAGACTGTTAGTAACCGCAGTAGACCCACCTTAATTCCTTCCTTACGGGCTTGGCGAACCGCAGCGAGCGCAGGGCGCGATGGAAACCCGTATGTGACAACGGCAATGTCCGCGTCATCCAAGTAGTATTCCTTCGTTTTACAGATTTTATCTTCATTTTTCAGGATTTTATCACAGATGGCTTCAATCATCTTGTAAGAAACGGAACTATCTTCGGTGGGGAAGCCTGTTGGATTGTGAGTGACACTCGGGAGCCAATCGGGAAAGCTATCATACCCAATCGTTGGGACAGCGTCTGGAATCACAATTTCATGGCCAACTTTTTTGGAAAAGGGAATCCATTTGCTTATATCATCAGGCATCGGTTTTCGTGGGATAATTTTCTCGTTTATTTCCTCCAATGAGGGAATAATAACTTGTTCTCGAACATGGCCAAGCCACGAATCCGAAAAAACATAGACGGGCACTCGCCACTTTTCTGAATCATTAAATGCTTCAAAAGTAAAGTCAAAAAGTTCTTGGCAGGACGCGGGAGCGTAGGCAATAACCTTATATTCCCCATTCCCGCCATATTGGCATTGTATTATATCAGACTGGTGGGGGAGGGAAACAACACCGGACCCTGGTCCGCTTCGTTGCACATCGCAAACCACGATGGGAACCTCAACACAAGCAGCCCAAGAGAGTGACTCTTGCATTAAGCTAAATCCTGGTCCAGATGTGCTAGTCATTGCTTTTATCCCAGCAAATGCCGCCCCTATAACTGCAGAAATACTTCCAATCTCATCCTCCATTTGGATAAATCGCCCACCTACTTGGGGCAACCTTCGACTCATTCGTTCTGGGACATCATTTTGAGGGGTTATTGGATATCCTGCAAAGAATCGGCAGCCAGCTGCTAATGCCCCTTCTACCATCGCAGAATTCCCAATGAAAGTTGTTTTTCCTGGATTAAAATCATAATTATAAATATCTACTTTACTCATTGTTTAAGCCTCCTGAATTGCTGTAACGTAAATTGAAAAGTCAGGGCAAACCCATTGACACATTTGACACAAAGTGCATTTTGCATCAGATTTTATAGCGGGTGGGTTTTGAACGTTTCGATTTAATGTCGTAGACTTTTCTAGGACCTTCTTGGGGCATATATTAATGCATAAGTCACATCCCTTGCATCGATCGAATTGAAGACACAACATCTTTCCTTTTTCTTCATCCTTATACAGGATTGGCAATTAAATCACCTTATTTTTTAAGCCTATTATTAGATTTCTGTTCTTTTTCTTAAAACATTAAAAATATTGAAGAATAGAACGTTTTCTTTTCTATGTATGGGGACTATATTTATTTTATTTACGAAAGAGTAATAGAATTGTTTTTTGATTTCTACTTTACTTAGAAATTTTAGTTACAATTTGTAACTAATAAATAATTTGAAATTACAAATCTTTAAGATTTAAAATTAAGATTGAAATAAGATATCTAATTAACATTTAAAGAGGAAGTTTAAGAATTAATAAAAAAAGGATTATAAAAAAATTTGATTGATTTTTTCAGATAAAATTGATTACACAGAAAAAACAAAAGAGTTGAGAAGGAGGGAATTATATTATCCTTCTTAGAATTTTCTGATAATTGATTTCAACTAATCTTAAATTATTTTGATAGTAATAGATACTAGATAAGGTTTAAATTTGGATTGTTATATCGTCAATTAGAATTTACGGAATACCTTGTTAGGTATTTCTAGAAATTTGTCGGAAGACAAATGCCTTGAAACGTGTTTTAAGGTAATATAAAATTTAACCAAAGAAAGTTGGTGAAGAAAAGTGGCTGATGAATCAGCAAAAATAAAAATTGAAGGTTTGAAGACAGATCAAATGAAGGCTAAAAGCATTGAGATTCATATAGGCAAGATCCCTCGCGAAGAGTGGAAAGAAGAACCGCAAGGACCACATCCCATGCCCCATCTAAAGGATTTACGGGACTGGGATATGCGGTTGCTGAAGAAATATCCTCCGTTCTACGCGCCATTCTGTGATATGTGCTGTCTATGTACCTATGGCAAATGTGATCTTACAGGTAACGCACGCGGCGCCTGTGGGATTGATCTAACTGCCCAACAAGCGCGTATTGTGGCAATAGCTTGCGCAATTGGCTGCGCCTGTCATGCAGCCCATGCACGCCACTTGGTCCATCATCTAATTGATAAATTTGGACCTAATGTGGAGTTAGAGGCACCAGATATAGCCGTTGAGGCCCCACTTGTACGATTAATCTGCGGGTTTAAACCTAAAACCGTTAAAGACTTAGAGCTCGCTCTAGATTACGTAGAAGAACAAATAACCACTGTATTAGCCGCGGCTCATACAGGTCAAGAGGGAAACGCTCTTGATTTTGAATCTAAAGCGCTCCATCTTGGCATGTGCGATCTCCTTGGAATGGAAGTGGGCGATATAGCTCAAATTGCTGCTTGGAACTTCCCGAAGGGCGATCCAGAAGCCCCATTAGTTGAAATTGGGTTAGGAGCAATTGATAAGGAGAAACCAGTTATCCTTATGATAGG
>JABXJU010000045.1 GCA_013375405.1 Candidatus Helarchaeota archaeon | reverse complement strand
ACGCTCTTCCGATCTCACTGCAGGCAATCTATAAAAAGTCGAATTGATTTCGACTGTTCCGAAAACTTTTGCATAAAAAGGTAGCATTCCCCTAGAATTAATCCCCGGTTTATAAAAAACCCGTTTCCAATCTTCATAAGACCATCCAGAACAGCCTAATTTGATAGGAAACATTTTCTCTCCCTATTTTTTCACAGTTCGGACAAATACATAAGTCCCTAATATTGTAAAGACGATCGCTAATAAAATTATTATTAGAGGTCCTTCCCATGGGCTAACTCCTGCTGGTAGGGTCGCTATAGGCGTGCTGCCGGGAACCTCATCTCCAAACATTAGATATCGTACCGTATTAGCTAAATGATTCAATGGATTGAATCTTCCAAATCCTGAGAGATCAATGGGAAAACTTGTTGGTTCAAAAAAGATATTACTCATTAACATGAGAGGTAGTCCGATCATACCTGATAATAAGAAAAAAGTTTCAGAGTTCTTCGAATAAGACGCAATTATGGTCATAAAACCCCCAACTAAGATTGTAGTAAGGATTGTCAATAGAATTAAAAGACAAAAATCTCCACCAGAGAAATATATCTCATATCCCATAGCAGCACTCAGTCCAACGGCACCCAAATAGATGATACTTACTTGAATGGTCGATCGGACTGCTCCTACTAAGGAATATCCTAAGATTATTGTCGATCGATGTGCAGGCGAGACAAATAAAATATTAAGAAATTTTGAATCCCGATCCCAAATAATATTGTTTGGAATAAACATCCCCGAGAAGAAAATCATCATACACATCATCCCAGTTGCTAAGTACTCAAAACTAAAGCCCGATGTATCAGCAGCTGGTGCCATAAAGAAAATCATCGCAAATGGCATGATCAAGTTCCCGATGAGTAAAATTTTATTTCTCCATAATGCTATTAATCCTCTCCAGAAAACAGCCCAAAGTTCAGATAAATAACCCATTTTATTCTTCTCCTATTCATCAATCTTCTTATATTAGCCTCTTCTAAATCTTCTTCTTCTCCGGGATCCTAATTTCCTTTTCATTGTCTGGGATCTGTCTAACCCCTGATCCCGAAGAGATTTTCCTGTATAATAAATAAAAACATCCTCTAAAGTTGGACTTTGAATTGTAAGAGATTTAAAAGAATAGTTATGATTGTAAATAACTCTCATAATTTCTGGGACCGCATCTCCTCCTGGAATATTCACCCCGATTTCAATTCCTTCTGAAGATGTTTTCACATCATTCACATAAGAAAGGGTTCTTAAATTATCCATTAATTCATTATTTGGCTCCCCTTTCAATCGTAATACGTCCTTTCCCAACATGTTCTTCAAATGCTCAGGTGTATCTAACACCACCTCCTTCCCACGATCCATGATTATAATTCTTTCCGACAATTCATCAATTTCATCCATGTAGTGGGAGGTAATAAGAATTGAAACTCCCTTCTCCGTATTTAACCGCTTGATGTAATCCCAGATGAATCGTCTTGTATGAGGATCTAAACCAAGAGTAGGCTCGTCAAGAAATAGTACCTTAGGCTGGTTCAAAAGCCCTCTCACAATTTCTAATCTGCGTTTCATGCCACCCGAATAAGTCTCGACTAGATCATCTTTGCGATCCGATAATTCTACTAACTCTAGGAGTTCATTAGCTCTTGGTACCCACTCATCTTTACTCATACTATAAAGATAGGCTTGCATTTTCAAATTTTCCATAGCAGTGAGTCGATCATCGATCACTACATCCTGAAATACAATTCCAATACTCTTACGGACCGCCATTTCCTCCTTGATAATATCGAATCCTGCAACTCGTGCTGCACCCATCGTGGGGCGTAATAAAGTGCATAACATAAAAATTACTGTTGTTTTACCTGCCCCATTCGGACCAAGCATGCCAAAAATTTCACC
This sequence comes from Candidatus Helarchaeota archaeon, assembly GCA_013375405.1. The sequence continues at coordinate 22,394 of JABXJU010000045.1, read as the reverse complement.
TTCTTCAATAGTAAATGAGATATTATCTACTGCACGTAATCCATTGAATTCCTTTGTTAAGCCTTCTACTTCAATAACTCCCATATTATCAACTTGTCCAGCTTTATTTTGACTAGGTTAGTTCTAAAATAAACTTTTCCTAGCTAACAAATAAAGAATTAATATGAAATAGAAAATTTTAATATAAATAGAGAATAACTCTTAGTCATTTTTTCAAAAAGGTTATTTATTTTCTCCAAGAATCATGAATAGAGTTTGATTCGTTCATTTTATTTTTAATGGATTGCTCTTAAGATTCAGATTCATTTGACGTATTTCCAAGAAATCTGGAGACAATAATATCTGTCAAAACACCCTCTTTATCTAATTCATCGACCAGTATCACTATTATTTCTTTTAAAACTTCGTATTGTTTCTCCATATTTCTTATACGACTCTTTAAATTAAGGAATTCTAAGGAATCAGCAACTTGTGACGTTGGTTGAGAGGGTTCTAATATTGGAGTAGATAAATCTTTCTGAGTCTCTTGTATTTTTAATGCAGCTTGATGTCTTCTAGATCTTATATGGTGTATATGATAAGGATTGTTAATCCCTTTACCACAAATAGGGCACTTCACTTTATTCTCCCGGGGAATTTTTCTTATATAATTTTAAAAGATGAGAACTATTTAGGATCTTTAAATGACAAAATAAAAAACTTCTTAATGGAGAGCCTTCCTAATTAAAATTAAGTGAAGATATTCGACAAAAAAGTCAGAGATGAGAATTGTGGATGAGTCATTTATTAATACGTTGGAAAAAAGAATAAAGGACATGACCGATCTTAGGCGAATCATGAACTCTATGCAACACACATTGTCTGAAGTGAAAATTAATGTAGAAGATGTAAAAGATTTTAAGCAGAATCTAGATGATGCATTGAAATTTACATTACAAATCAAAGAATTGGACAAATGGACGTTGCAAACGTTAAGAACTTTCAAAAAAATCAGTGACTCAGATGGATTTCAATGCGTTACTGAAAAAAAATTGGCCAAACCCAAAACCGAACTTTTCGTAGATCTCAATAAAGCAAAGCAAGGCCTTATCGAACGCGGAATTGATGTGTTGCCTGAGTTTGAGGGCGAATTTCAAGAAATAGTAAATCGAAGCATTATCATGACGCTAGATTTTCTCGCGTCTAAAGAAACCTCCATTAAAGCTGCGGAGAAAATAATTAGTCCTTATCGAAAGCCTAAAACCAAAAAGCCTAAAGCTAAAAAAACTAAAGCAAAAAAATAAATAAAAAAGAAAAAGGAATTTCAATTAATCTACTGCCCATTCTGTACCACAGTTGAGGCACCGTTTCTTCTTAGCATAGATAGGAGTTCCTGCTGCGACATAAAGAACTTTTGATTTATCTTTCATATCTTCAGTTCGGTTACTCCCACAATCTGGACAAACGTGTACCCCAGTACCCGATTTCCACGGGATTTGAGACTTAATCACCGATGCTTTTGCTCCCACCTCTCCTGCAGCTGCAGGTGCAGCCGCTGGTTCAGGAGCCGTATATACACCCAAACTCTTTTCTAATTCCTCAACCTTCGCTTGGAGGGCATTAGTTAATTCATTTTTTTCTGCAATCTCCGCTTCCTTAAGTTTATACTGTTCTTCAAAAGAGCTTTTCTCATTTTCTAAGAGTTCTACTTTCTTTTGAAGCCCTTCACCTGCTTGAGCTATTTGATTTTCTAATTCAGAAATTTTGGCTTCTTTTTCCGATAACTGTGTTTGAAGTTCTGGAATTTCAGCTACTTTTGCTCCTAATTCTTGTAATTGTGAAGCCGCATTAGCTGCCTCGGATAATTCTGCCTCTTTCGAGGTTAGAGTCCCCTCTAATTCTGTGATCCGTTCCGTAAGTTGTTTCCTTTCCTCATTATTACTTGCTAAATTGTCCTCTAAACCCGCTAATACTTCCTTTAATTTATCAACTTGTTCATCCTGCTCAGTGATCTTACCTTTTTTGGTTTCAAGTTCTCCTAATACTGTTTCAATCCGTAAGGTCAAGGATGAGACATTTTGATCGCTCTCAGTTTTTGCCGCTTTTAATTCATCTAGCGATTTTTGAAGTTTTTCAATTTTATTTCGCTGTTGTAACAGAAGCGTTCCAGGAACTTTAAAACTTCTATCAGGTTTCTCCAAAACTTGTGCCCAATCTATACTCAACGTAAATTTCTCCTACAATGTTCTGATTAACGTAATCTTTTCCTATCACACTCTTTTTTTAACACAGAGCGATAAATCTTCAATTTTGGTAAGCTTCTTCTCTCATGCTCTGATTAAAATTAAAACCGTGATTAATCTTTTATAATTCATAAATAAATAAAGTCGGTTTTATAATTTTTGTTATTTGGAGCCAATAGAAAAATTTCTCATTCTTTTAAAATATTAAAATGAAGAAAGTAGTTTGTAAACTCAGCCCCTAATCAAAAAGGAAATGTAGGGAGGAGGGGGTTGGGGTTAAAAACAGAGAAGAGGACTGAGTTTTTTACCCACTTTCTTCATATCTCCAATAGAAATATCCGTTCTTACAAATCCTTTTTTATTGTAATATTTCCATATTACTTTGTTTTATACTGATAAAACACTCAATCTTCAATATAAAAATTTTTTCTCATAGTCGAATCTAATTTAGTTCTATTACTAAAATTAGAAAATGTTTTGGTTTTTGAAAGTAAATTCATCGTAAGTGAAGAAGATAGATGTATTGAATACATGCTCTCATTTGGTTGAGCGGAGACTAATAGATTTTAATTTTATTTTTTTGAATTTGCTACTACTTGACGAACTCTTAGAATTTCAATGTTTAAATTGGCTAAAGACTCAATAATCTTTTCCCTTTGAGTTTTAATCATACCTTTCCAATCGAGAATAGCATATTCAACTTTTTCTACTGTTTTATTAATTGCTTGAATAATAAGTTCTTCTGTTATATCATCTAAAACATATTTGGGTGCTATATGAGCGACCGCATAATTTGTTTTTAATTGCACTCTGTTAAAATTACTTGCATAGTGTGGGCCTCCAAAGCCAATCGCATATATTAAATGGGATAGTGAAGGTGGTTCGGTTATAAGTTTTAAAATTATCTCCGCCACAATTCGTGCTCCTCTAGAATCTTGCCAAAAGGTCTCATTACTCCCTAATTCAATGAAGACGCAAGGTGAATCCAGATTCGTCGGCCCATGATGTGTCACTTCACTCGTTACATCATATTCCAGTTGCGTCTCCTCTCGCAATTTAGTTAAATCTCCTAATACTTGTTTAATAATCCGAGCTGAGGTTAATGCCAATTCTTGGGGATTACCTCCATAACTATTATCCTGTCCCCAATTACCTGGTGCATGTACAAGAAGCGATGGTTTCTCAGATTCTGATTTATGTTTGCTTGCAAAAATGAAAAGATCAGTTTTGAAAAATTTACTCAAATGATCTGCGTCAATTAATCTTCTATTAATAGTTACAATAGGGACCTTAGTCTGAGCTTCCTCATAGATAAGGTTTCCCTCGAATTTTCTATCCGTTTCTTCAAAGGTCCCCATTTTCAATAATTGCTTCTTGATAGTTAGCCCCGCTAAATCCTGATTCGATACTAATATAATTGGCATTTCGATCCAACTATTCTGTTAGTTAGAGCACTTATTATAATTAACTCAGCTCGGAATAATATCTCCATATTCTTTATTCTTATATGATTTCTTACCACTTTCACTATTAAGAAAATTAGGTAGTGAATATACATGCAATCGTTTATTGAGACCCTAGTAAAAGAAGAACGGGGTAAAACAGAAATTCACCAGTCAGAAAAAATCCGCCAAGCTAGCTTTGAAACGAATGATGTGGATTATGAGCTTGAAGAGATGTTAAAGAAAAGCAGGGCAAGAATCCTCGTTATTGGGATTGGGGGTGCGGGTAACAATGCGATTACTCGCTTAATGGAGGTAGGCATTGAGGGTGCTCAAACTTTAGCAGTTAATACTGATGCTCAAGATTTATTATATACTATGGCGGATGATAAATTATTAATTGGTCGAAATCTAACTCATGGGCTTGGTGCGGGAAATAATCCAAAGATCGGTGAAGCTGCCGCACAAGAAAGTATAGATGCCATAAAAAAGGCCTTAGAAGCTGATATGGTCTTTATAACATGCGGACTTGGAGGGGGTACAGGCACTGGTGCTGCTCCAATTATGGCAGAAATTGCTCGTGAAAATGGTGCATTAACAATTTCAATCTGCACCTTACCATTTGAAGTAGAGGGACTCAAGAAAAAAGAAAATGCTCGATATGGACTTGACCGTTTGGCGAAGGCATCCGACACTATCATCGTTCTTCCAAACGAAAAATTACTGGACATCGCTCCTGATTTATCCCTCGCAGAAGCATTTCACATTATCGATGAAATCCTCATTCAAGGCTCAAAAAATTTGACCGAGGTAATTACTAAACCCGGCTTCATCAATCTGGACTTTGCAGATCTCCGTAATACGTTAAAAAATAGCGGTGAAGCATTAATTGGCATTGGTCAGGCTAATAAAGCAGTGGATGCAGCTATTAATGCACTTAATAATCCACTACTTGATGTTGATTATCGAAATGCAAAAAAGGTCCTATTAAACATTAGTTCAAGTAATTCGCTTTCTCTGCAAGAAACGGAAGCAATCATGAGAACGGTTCTTCAAGAACTAAACAGTGATGTCGAAGTCAAATGGGGAACAGTCTTTGATCCCGACCTTAAAAACAATATCCGAGTTACCGCGATTATTAGCGGCATCAATTCAAATCTAAATGTCACTCCAGCCTCCCAGGAGATCCTCGAAAAAGCTATAAGTTTTGAATCTGATCCCTTTTAATCGCCTTTCTCCGATCTGTCAAGTAGATAAAAGTGGATAAATTCCAATAATCTCATCACATTGACTTGCCTCTCGGATGATGGTATCCTTGCATTTACGAAATGCTCGCGCCATCATCGGCATCCGAGACCTTTCAGCGGGATCGGACCTCGCTACATCTTGAGAGTCGAGAAATACCTCGCATTATATTACGCGACCATCCATTATAAATCTGACCAATCAAAATGCGCAAATTACTATTTTGCGCAAAATAACCTGACACGAGAACTAATTCGTTTAACTTATTTTTGTTGAAATGTATTTACTTTTATTCACTTTTCGTAGCTGTTATTTAATCCTTTATTTGAATTTGCTCAATCAAAAAATTTTTAATGTTCCTCTAGTTTTTAAGTTATAAGAATTAAAAAATTCTATAGGATATGGCTACGTCTTAATATGAATATAACAGAATTCGTTGAAGTTAGAATGGATTTGGTTAAATGGGATGGCTAGATAGACTAAGAGGATTTATTACAAATTCGAAGCGAGTAATGCGATTATCACGCAAACCCACCTTTACTGAAATCCGCCTAATCACTCGGGTCTGTCTTTTAGGTGTCGCTCTCATTGGGCTTGTAGGATTCATCATTAAAATTATTTTTTCAGCTATTTTTGGTATATAAGAGGGGTGTTTTGGGATGCAACGTTACGGAAGGCCTTCGCTAGATACATCCATATTTGCTATTCGAACAACAATTGGGCAAGAGAAAGGCGTAGCTCATTTAATTGCGAAACGTGTCGAAACGATGAACCTCAAGACTTTGAAATCCATTTTAATCCCAGAACAGCTCAAGGGGTACGTTTTTATCGAAGCTATCGCTGCTGAAGAGGTAGGACAGGTTTGTATGGGCGTTCCCCACATTAGAGGAAAGCCCATTGGTACAATTAAGCTTATAGATATTGAACATTTCCTTATACCGCGTGTTCCAACAGAAGGGTTATCAGTAGGAGATCTCATTGAAATTATTGGTGGACCCTTCAAAGGAGAAAAGGCAAAAGTAACCCGAATTGATACCACAAAAGAAGAGGTTACCTTAGAATTACTCGAATCTGCCTATCCCATTCCAATAAAAGTGCATGCGGATTATATAAAATTAATTGAAAAGGGAAATAGAGAAGATTAGACTAATTAGAACGTTAAAATTATAATAGCCCAGACCATAAAGAAAATTCCCATAATCACTAACGCTTGAATTAAAAAACTAAATAACAATGTTTTTCTGATATTTACCCCTGCCCCACCCCCTACAGCTCCACCAAGGCTTACATCTAGCATCTCGGAAATGGATTCCTCTAATTTTGGATTGAGACTATAAATAATTTGGGAAACGGCCTGTTTAAGGACTTTCTGTCGTTGTAAATGCTCAAGGATATTTATAATTGACTTATTAGTTTGTTTCAAAATTTTAAAGGGAACATCACTTGCTGCTCCTCCCTCACCAACTCTCCACGCATGTATATCCAAATCTATAGGCTGACCTGACATTATATATTTATAGGGATCAAGAACGAGGCCAACTGCTTGTTTTAAGAAGAATTGATAACGTTTTTGAGTTGCGACATCAGTCGATGAGAAAAAATGGGCCCCCATCTTAGGATGTGAATGATACCACCCAATAATTACTTCATTTAACTCTTCCTGTTCTAATCGTTCAGCAATTAAGGCTTGGTCCTGGTCATTTAAGGTAACATGAACTGAAGTTCCTTTTTGTCGTGCAATTGCTATATCTGTAATTTCAATCCTTTTTTCATCAGGAACTTTCCCAATTAAAAACCCTGCAACTTCCTTATGAACATTAGAACTGGTGTGATGGATCATTTTTGCTAATGCCATTGGATAAACAAATATATCTAGGTCGGCCATTCTACTCCCTTAATCTTGTTTTAAACATTGCAATGCTATTTCTAAGTTTTTAATTCCTTCTTCTAATGAAAATGGATTATTTTTATCATATAAAAATGCTTTTAGCTCTCGTTGCAGCGGCTCTTCCCAAACATAGGGTTGCTTCGACTCCTCGATTCGATAAAACTCGGGTTCTTCGGAGCTTCTAATTAATTTTAATTCTTGCGTTATATAATCAATTTCCATAACTCCCTCGCTTCCATAAACATTTAGCTTACGATATTTAGTAGGTGTAAGCCAATTTACTTCGATTAACCCTTGAACGTTTCGTGAAAATTTCAGGAGAATAAATGCGGCATCCTCATAATCTTCTTTATGGAAATAGCTTAATGTACTTTTTATTTTAGTAACCTCTCCAAATAGGAGACGTTGCACAGATATTTCATGAATTCCTAAGTCTAATAATACCCCAAGATTCCAAAATCGCCGTGGCATTCTTCCAATTCGTCTTGAACTAATCATAATAGGCGTTCCAATTTCTGGTAGCCGCTTTTTCAATCGCTCAACAACTGGATTAAAACATTCAATGAATCCACAGGTTAATCGAACATCGGAAGTATATTTCACGAGTTTCTGTATATCTTCCATATTAATACCAAGAGGTTTTTCTAAAAGGACATCAATTCCCTCATTTGCGAAATCATCTCCCACGATTGGAATCATTCGAGGCGGCAGTACGACACTAACGGCATCTAAATCCTCATTTTTAATCATGTCTGAATAATTTAAATAATAATTTATGTTATAACTCTCGGCAACAGTTTTAGCTTGCTCTTCATTTGTATCTACAATGGCTTGTAAATCCGAAATCCCATTATAAACACGAATATGTGCTCTACCAAACCAGCCTGCCCCAACAACTGCCGTTTTCTTCTTTGCCAAACCTATTCCTCATGACTTAACTTATATCCTATAATAATCATTTATCCTTTTTTTTTCTAAAAAGCATATGATATATTGTTAAAAGAAAATTTTTTAATTCTTATAATTCTTTTTTTAATTCTATTTCAGATTAAATATATCGTTTTATTGAATTTTGGATGGATAACGCTGGACTTAATTACGACGCAAGATTGGACGGTTCAAGATTTAGAGATGATTTTACAAAAGGCAAAGGAATTAAAAAAGAACCGAATAATTTCCGATGAACTAAAAGGTAAAACTTTTGTTATGATTTTCTATAATCCTTCTACTCGTACACGAAATTCCTTCGCCATCGCCATGACTGAACTTGGTGGGTTTCCTCTTTTCTTTGAAGCACAGAGAATGTGGTTAGGACAGCAATCCGAATCCCCGAAAGACACTGCTAAAGTTATTTCCCGTTATGCAAGTGGTCTAGGAATTCGTATCTTCCCAAACATAACTAAATGGCAATATGGTGCATCCCATCAAATTGTTCAGGAATTGGCGAAATGGGCGGATATTCCGCTCATTAATTTGGAAGATGACATGTACCACCCGTGCCAAGCTCTTTCCGACATCTTTACAATTCGTGAAAAGAAAAAAAATCTTGCTGGGAAAAAATTTGTGTTGAGTTGGGCCTATCATCCAAAACCTTTGCCAGTGAGCGTCCCGAATTCCACTGTTCTCACCATGACACGCTTCGGCTTAGATGTAACCCTCCTACATCCCACGAAATTTGAGTTAGATAAAAAGATCTTGACTTCAGCCAAGAAGAATGCGAAAGAAAGCGGTGGTTCTTTTGAGATTGTAAATTCTCTGGAAGATGGCTATCGCGACGCTGATATTGTCTATGTTAAATCATGGGGATCCCTAAAAGAGTATGGTAATTTCCCTGCAGAGAAAAAGATTCGGGCGCCTTACCGTGGAAAATGGACTATTGATGAAGCCAAAATGGAGCTCACCAAAACAGATTCGATCTTCATGCATTGCCTCCCCATTCGCCGAAATATCGTGGTAACAGACGATGTTGTTGATGGTCCTCATTCGATAGTCTATGATCAAGCTGAAAATCGACTTCATGTCCAAAAAGCGATTCTCCTTTCCTTATTAAAATAGGTCGGATTTAATATGGTTAAAGTTAATAAAGCGCTTCTTTCCCCATGCGGATTGTATTGCGGCGTCTGTGCCATATATATAGCCCATAGAGACAATAATTTAAAGTTTAAACAGAAGCTAATAAAGGTTTATGCCCCTTATGCATCAAAATTGGAGGATATCCAATGTGCAGGCTGCCTTTCAGATGATATTATCTTCGGATATTGCCAATCATGCCCCATCCGAACCTGCACGAAAAAAAAGAGCCTCGAGAGTTGCCATCAATGCGATGAATTCCCTTGCAAATTCATAAAGAACTTTCCTATTCCAGTCGGTAAAAAAGTTATACTCCGTGCCATTCCCGAATGGCGAAAACTTGGCACCGAGAAATGGATTGAATCTGAAGAAAAACGATATCACTGCCCAGAATGCGGAAATCCCTTATTCCGTGGAACAAAACGCTGTAATAAATGTAAAATTGCTGTTGATGTGGATTGATTGACTTATAAAAATCATACCACTCTTAATAATCCTCTAACTTAAATTTTAGCAGACCAATCCCAAGTATTAAAAAACTGATCGTCATAAAAAAACCTCCTACTAATATAATAGGTACAGGTGAGATAACGGTAATCCCAAATCCGATTGAGTATTGGATAGCATAAGGGAGAATAGAAATTAATTGAGCAAATCCAGCAGGTTCTAAACCTTCGATTGGATAAATTTTCTTCATTATTATCAGTAGATATCCAAAAGATATGACAGTACCTAAAGTAGAAATAATTATTAGTATAAATCCTGTCAAATGAATGGGATTTGCCAATGAAAATGAAGAAGTAAAAATAACTCCCCAAGCTATCCAAGAAAATTCTTCATAGAATAGAATAAAATAAATGGAATGAATGAAAATATTCAATGATAGATAAATTATGGATAAAATCCATAATGCTTTTCCTTTTCTAGACTTATAAACCAATGCCTTTAAACCAAAAATTAATACTAGAATTTGGAGAACTCCAACCCCGACTCCCAAAAGGGGTATTAAGAAATAAAATGCTATATTTCCAAATATACCAACAACTGGAGAGTGTTCATCCAAAAATAATAATAGCAATCCTGCCAATACAATAGTTCCTGCTATCATTAGATGCAAAAGACTACAGAAGAGGGATAATATCCCACCCTTCCTAACTTTATTCATACATACCCTCTCAAACGCTACAATGATGAAGCTGAATACTCTTATTAAAAACTATTGGGTCTTTTATATTAAAAACAAAAATTATTAAAAATTGCTGTTGATGTGGATTGACCTTCTTATGTTTGAATCCACATTAATTTTTCTCACCCCCATATGCACCTCAAAAACATATACATTATCTTTAAGAATTCGAATTTTTTGGTTTAAAAGTAGATAAATGTTTAAGTACTATAAATTGTTAAACATAGCCCCTCCAGAAGAAGTTATATTCAAATTTTCTGGAAAATTAGGTCGATATTTATTAATGTGGGAAACGGGAGAGTGGATAATTACAAATAAACGGTTAATTTTCCTAGGGAAAAAAATTTCTTTTGATGGGAGTCCAAACCTATTCTCCCATTTCCGCAGGAAACTCGCCTTCATAATACTTTTGGAAGAAATCTTAGAAATAAAGAAAAAGAAAACTAAAATAATTATTAGATACAACCCATATCCAACAGATTCGATGATTAGAGATATAAGAGAACTAGCCATCGGATTCCTCTATAAAAATCAACGGAATTATGAATCAAACCTTCATACACTACTGATAGATGAAATCTATAACCTCCTAATAAGGACCTTGGCACCAGATGATTCAATTTTTTGTCCGAACTGCCAACTTAGATTACCACAACATACGACTCATTGTATGAATTGTGATGCCACTTTTAACCAATGCGAAATTTGTAAATTTCCAATTGTTGGTTTGGATGAGCAGATAGAATGCCCCAATTGTCTGTCTTTTTTTCATAAACGAGAGTTCTTAGAATGGATAAAAATCCGCGGGCATTGTCCAAATTGTAATTTCAAAATGAATCAATACATCATTAGCCCTTTAAATTCTACTTAATGTCCAAAAAGTAAAGAAATAAACTTCTCCAACACATCTATCGTCTTTTGATATTCTGCTATGTCAAGATGTTCAATTGGTGTATGTTCTAAGGACGGATCTCCCGGCCCATAGCTTATTACCGGAATTTGTAATCTGTTGCCGATTATAGTCATAAAGTTTGTACCTGCTTTCCGTAGGAAGTTTGCTTCTGATCCTGTAGTGTCTTCTATTGCCTGTTGTAAGGCTTTTACAACTTTTGTGTCTTTATTAGTTCGATACCCTTCGATTTGACTTAATATTCTATGCTTAATTTTGGTGCCAGTTTCTTGTTCTAACTCTTCAATGATACTTTCTATTTCAGTTATTATTTGCTTTGCCTTTATCCCTGCGGGAAAGCGAATATCGATATCAACACTACATGAATCTGGTAGGATGTTCGTAGCTTCACCTGCTTGAATCACAGTAATATTCGGTTCAACGCTAAAGTATGGGGTTTTCCCCAGAAAAGGTTTCTGAGACATCTTATTATTGAATTGATTCCAAAAATTTATCGCTATATGAATTGCATTTTCATTCTGTTCAGAACTGGACACATGAGACTTTCCACTCTCAGTTTTAAAGAAAAGATATAAGTGAATTCTTCCTTTACTTGCCACACAAATCCGATTAACTCCACTAGGTTCGCCAAAATTTGCAAAATCGACGTGATATAATGAATCCAAGAGGGTTTTTATCCCCTTCAAGGTTGTTTCTTCTTCAACAATTCCCGCAATAATTATTCTACCTGGTATATCTTTTTTAACAAAGCGAGTTGCGGCGCATACCATCGCAATGAGCGAACCTTTGGCATCAACTGCCCCTCTTCCAAACAACTTTCCGTCTTCAAGCTTAACGGGAATCGTTCCAATGACCGTATCCATGTGAGAACATAATAATAATACAGGCTCTCCTTTGCCAACTTGGCCAATAACGTTCCCAACTGAATCAGTTCGGACATCAAACCCTAACTTTTTCATTCTATCAAATAAAAACTTACCGAACTTACCTTCTTCCCCAGAAATGCTCGGGATTTCAACACCTTTTTTGAGAAATTCTACTTCATCCATTCTAAATCCTCATAACACTAAAAATATTTATAAGAAAGGGAAGTTCCTACTTTCCCTTCCACGGCATCTGAAATTGGATTTTCAATTAAACCAGAGCTTATAATTACCTCTTGGAGACCTAATTCTAATGCCTCTCTTGCGGCAAAAACTTTCTTTTTCATGCCACCTTTTACTTGCTCAAAGTATTCTTTTATTTCTTCTATCCCAATTTTTGGGACGAGCTTTCCGTTTTTTAAGACACCCTCTACATCAGTAAAGAGTATTAATTTATCGGCTTTTAATGCACTCGCAACATGGACAGCGGTCCTATCCCCATCCGTATTCAGAGGATCCATTTCCTCACTTGCCGTAATGGGAGCAATGACGGGTGTATAACCATTGTCTAACAGAAGGCGAAGGAGTTTCGGATTGACTTTCTCAATCTTTCCGCTATTATCTCCTCTAACGATCCTTTTTTTCCCTGTTTTCTGATCAAGTATCACCAATTTATCCTTTTTTTTTGATTGAATCGTATTCCCATCTATCCCCGATATGCCCACAGCGTCTACTCCACGTTTCAACAATTCCGAAACAATTTCTTTGTTAATTTTACCTGACATGACCATCTCGGCTACAGCAAGCGTTTCTTCATCCGTAAGCCTGCTCTTTACTCCCGAGGCCGATTGAACCACCACGGGTTCTTTTCCCAATTTAGTCAATGTCTCATCTATTTGTGGTCCGCCGCCATGGGCCACAACCACTTGATGGAAATGACTTAATTGCCCAAGATCATCGAATAGTTCTTTCAATGATACATCTTGAGCTAATAATCTGCCCCCTAATTTCAATACAATCAACATGAAAATTCACTTTATATCCCATGATAAGGGTAATTCATCTCTTCATTTTTTCAATGAGATAATCTACAATTCTTCCACCAATATTTTTACCAGTGGAATGCGCCAAAGCGTGAAATCCGCTGACGTGATTTATTTCTTGTACCATTAATTGCTCGCCCTCAATAAGATCAATGCCAAGAATTTCGCCCTCGACAACTTTTGCTGCTTTATTAGCCAACTCCACCATCTCTGAAGTGATTTCGCAAGATATAGCTCTTGCCCCTCTGGTTGCAGTGCTTCTCCAATCGCCTTGCATTTCATGGCGATTCATCGCAGCAACTACTTCATCACCGATAAGAAAGACTCTAATATCTCTTGGAACTTTATCTCCTCTCACATATTGGTCTCTATTTCTTGGCGGTTTTTCTACATATTTTTGTAAATAATATACTTTCTGGAATATATTTCCCATTATTTCCCTTTCTTCTAGAATAGCTTTCGCAAAATCCTGATCCTTAAGTAATGCTATCAAGCGCCCCCAAGAGCCTATGACCGGTTTGATCACTACTGGATAATCTAACTCTTCTAACGCTTGCAGAGCACTATCTTTAGTGAAAGCACAATAAGTTTTGGGCGTGGGGATGCCTGCTTTTAATAATTTAATTGTAGTCAATAGTTTATTTCCACAAATTTCAGAGGTTTTATAGGAATTTATAACGGTATGACCAAAATTTTCCAAGATTGCCGTGATATAGAGGCCACGAACATAGCTCAAAGATCTCTGAAGCACAATATCATTAGACACATTATCCTTCTCGAGATCAACGAAATAGGTGGTATTTAGAATAATATCTACCTTAATATTTTTGTTCTTCGCAGCTTCAACGATGCTCTTTTCTTCCCAACTTAACCTATTACAAACCATTGAGAATTCCATGGAAAATTTCACCTTCCTACCTCTTATTATTCGCCCCAATCTTCCTCTTCAGCTTCCGCTTTTTGGAGGGCGATTTCCTTTTCTTTAATTTCTATCACTTCGAGTTCCGTTCCACAATCACTGCATTCGATGACCTCTCCAAGCATTACGTCATCGTCTACATTGAATTCAAAATAACATTCCGGACAGGTTGCTTTCAACTAATTTACCTCCAAATGCTACCTAATCTGCAAGGTTTTTTTCAACTAACTCCATTAATTCATTAAAGACATGATTAATCTTTTCTTCATTATTTAAAATTTTCTCTCTCTCGTTCTTGAGCTTTTGTTCTCTATCCTTAATCATTCTTAATTCTTCTTGAGGAGCTGGACCACCAATATGCTTTCTTTTCTTTACCGTTTCTAAAGGGTCTAAAGCTTTTTGAATTTTCTCTATGGGAATTTTTTTACTTGATTCCTTTGCTCCATTAATAAATTTTTCCAAGGATTCTAGGGCAAAAAGCTTTTTCTCTGGATTTTCTTTGAAATAATTTGCAATAATCGTGTAAGCCGTTCTGAATGGAACATTCCATTCCTTTATTAATAAATCCACTAATTCCGTGGTTGTAATAAAAACATTATTTTGTATGCTTTTATCGATATTTGCTTGATTCAATTCCATTGTCGAGATGAGACCTGCACAGACTTCTAAACAGCCTTTAATGGTTTTAACTGATGGAAATAATGCCTCTTTTAATTCCTGATGATCTCTGTTATATCCAGAAGGAATTCCCTTGAGAATCCCCAAAATTTTAAGGAGATTTCCATTCATTATGGCTGTTTTTGCACGAATTAACTCAACAACATCTGGATTTTTTTTGTGGGGCATGATACTGCTACCCGTGGTATATTTATCACTCAAATTTATGTAGCCAAACTCGGTCGTTGCACCTAGAACGATGTCCTCTGCGATCCTTCCCAAATGTATCATAATTGACGTGAAATTACTGATTAAATCTGTCTCAAATTCCCCTCTTGAAGAAACTACATCTAATGTGTTTTCCTGAATCCCATCAAATCCTAATAGCTCTGTTGTATATCGTCTATCAATTGCCCAACTGGTGCCTGCGATTGCAGCGGCACCTAACGGGTTCAAGTTAACTCTTCGATATGTTTGCTCTAATCTTTCTAAATCTCTAAATAAAGTATCCACGTGCGCCATGCACCAATGTGCGAATGTAATGGGTTGGGCTTGTTGCGTGTGCGTATAACCAATGTAAAGAGTTTCAGTATTTCCTTTAGCTTTTTCAATTAGAACTGAAATTAAATCAAGTAATTGCTTTTGAACCTTAACAATTTCATCTCTCATAAATAGGCGTAAGTCCGTGAGGACTTGATCATTTCTTGATCTCGCTAAGTGCATCTTTTTTGCAATCTCTGGATCAATTCTTTCTGAAACTGCATGTTCAACATTCATGTGCACGTCTTCTAGTTCTTGTAAGAGGTTGAATTCACCCTTGTTCCATTCGTCGTAAATTTCTTTAAGTGCTTTGAGAATCTGTTTGATATCCTCGTTCATCAATGCCCCAATCTTATGTAACATGAGATGATGTGCTATATTATTATAAATGTCGTACGAAATAAGCTCTGAATCATAAATGATGTCCTTTCCTGAGAGGAATTTCTCTACTCTTTTGTCTAAATCTTCCTTGAACCTTCCACGAACAATTTTTTTACTCATTACTCAATCACTTATTCTTTTGATTTCTTTTTCAATAGATGCGCGATTTTGGATTGCAGGCCCCATAATTCGATAAATCCGAAAGAAGCCTTTTGATTAAAGGTTGATGCCGTTGAGTACGTGGCTAAATTATAATCGTATATCGCGTTATCTGAATTTCTCCCAACAACCGTGGCCTTTCCTTTATACAGTTTCATTCGGACTTTTCCGGTCACTTTTTCATTCACCTTTTCCAAGAACGCTTGTATATCTTCTCTCAAGGGTTCGAGCCATAAACCTGCATAAACTAAATACGCAAATTGCGTATCAATCATTTCTTTAAATAAATTTTCATGACGAGTGCACACAAACTTTTCTAAATCCAAGTGCGCCCTAATTAGCATTGTAGCACCTGGGGTTTCATATATTTCACGACTTTTTAACCCGACAATGCGGTCTTCCATGTGGTCCAAGCGACCCACGCCGTGTTTGCTGCCAATCTTATTTAATTCCATTATGAGTTGGGCAGGGCTCATTTCCTCATCATTTAACGCAACGGGTTCTCCCTGCTTGAAGCTAAGCGTGATGTATTCTGGCGTGTCAGGTGCTTTTTCAGGCGCAACAGTCCAAGCATAAGCATCCTCGGGACACTCATTTTCGGGATGTTCGATTAATCCACTCTCTATGGATCTTCCCCACAGATTCTCATCGATGCTGTAGGGCGAATCCACGTCGACGGGCACGGGAATGCCATGTTTTTTTGCATATTCAATTTCTTGATCCCTAGACATGTTCCACTCCACGACCGGCGCAATAATCTTCATCGAAGGTTCCATCGAGAGAATTGTATTCACGAAACGAACCTGATCATTTCCCTTGCCAGTACAACCATGCGCAATTGCATCTGCTTTATGCTTTTTTGCAATCTCGACACCTTTCATAGCTATTAATGGGCGTGAAAGTGATGCACAAAGTGGATATATTTTTTCATATAAGGCGTTTGCTTTTAGGGCTGGAAAAACAAAATTCTTTGCAAATTCTTCCTTTGCATCAATTGTGTAATGTTTTTTTACTCCTAAATTAAGAGCCTTCCCTTCTATTTTTTTAAAATCTTTTTGCTGCCCAACGTCTAACGTAAGCGTGATCATCTCACAATTATATTCCTCCTGAATCCACTTTAACATACATGAGGTATCCAATCCTCCCGAATATAATAATACACAGAGGTTCACCTCTTCAGGAGTCGTTAAATACGTCGCCGTTTTTTCTTTCATTCCCTTCATCACCTAACTCTAGGTCTTACAAATTTAATCTTTAATTTCCATCCTTTATAGGATTCCATATAATCCTTCACTCAATTTAAATTGAATGTTAACTACCTCACACTTATTAAATTAACAATTTTTAAATGAATATAAAAGGAAAGGTATTTGACTCGTTGAACTCATTATTACCAAGGATACGTTGCGCGTGCGCCTACCATTGTTGTCGTTTCTTCGATTGCTGCTCCTAGAATTTTGTCTTCTCGTGTTTTTGTCACGATCATGTCCAATTGATCTAGTTGTTCATAGGAAACTTCAACCATAATGTCCCACGCTCCATATACTGGGACTGCATAGGTTACTAGATCCCGCTTAAAAATCTCCTTAATCCGCTCGACAACATCCCATTCTTTTCCAACATTCGCAAGTCGTAATAAAACGTATGCTCGATATTTATCAGCCATTTTCATTTCACCTAATTTTGTCTTACTCACTTCACAGTCTCGTATAACTTGATTTACTATTCTTTCTCTTTAAAATTTATGTTATAAATAAAACAAAAAAATAATCTAGGGTTTTTAAGAAATATAGTAATTATTACACAAATGTTCTTTTTTAAGAGTAATACTCAAATATCTCTTGAGTAATACTTAAAATAGTACTATAACTCATTACTTAAATTCTCGTCTGGGTGAATTTTTATTGCATATTCCTGATGGGGTAATTGATCTCTGGATGTTAGTAACCTTCTGGGGACTTGTTATTATAGCATGGGCCGCAACAATATTACAGTCGAGAAAAACGTTAGGTGAAGGCGAAGATGAATCTAAAATTCCGTTATTAGCAATTGCAACTGCGATGGTCTTTGCATTACAGATGTTAAATTTTCCAATAATTGGTGGGACGAGTGGGCATCTTTTAGGCTTCGTGTTAATCGCAATATTACTTTCACCAGCTCAAGCAATTCTTTCAATTTCGACAATCTTGGCTATCCAAGCCCTTATTTTCGGGGATGGTGGCTTAGTGACAATGAGTGCAAATATCTTCAATATGGGTATAATTACCCTTGTAGGGTATTTCATCTATTACGCTATCCGGAAATTTAAAGATGATGATCGGGGGTTGTATATTGGCACCTTTATTGGAGCATATGTCTCCGTCATTATCGCGTCGCTTGTTGCTGGAATAGAACTCGGAGTTTCTAGTCTTTTTGCTTATGATATAGAAGCTACCGTTCTTACCATGCTTTTTTGGCACGTTTTCATAGCCATCGGCGAAGCCTGTATTACACTGGCAATAATCGTTTATCTTATAAAAAATCGTCCTGATCTAATCCCAAAAACAGACGAAATCAAATTATGGTGGTAGTAAAATGGAAATAACTGTATGGAAATGGTTAATGGCAATTATCATCATCCTTGCAGTTTTTCTTTATATTCCCACCTATGTTGCAGGCCCTGATGGTCTTGAAGCCGTATTTCACACCTTTGGATTTACTCCTCCTGAACCCATCTGGGGTGGTATTTTCCCTGATTATACAATCCCAGGAATTATCAATGAGTGGCTTACGAGCTTATTTGCGGGAATCCTAGGAACTGTGATCGTCTTCGGTGTTGCATATGGATTTGGGAAACTAATCGCCACAAAAAAGAAATAAATCATTCGTTTTACGATTTTTATTTCAATTTTCTCTCCTATTCCTTATGTAGATTAAGATAGAAGAAGGAAGTGTTTGGTTTTAGTAGCGTTTTGAACAGATTTCGAGAACTTATCTATTTTGAGAAATTTGCAAACTTAAATTCGCCCATCCATCAAGTTAATCCACTAATTAAATTCATTATTGTTCTCACTTTTATAATCATTAATCTGATGTTTGTACACATCATTTCCTATTTCCTCTTAATGATACCAATTATAGGAATTATTGCATTCTCTCGGGTATCACTCAAATATTATTTTTTTCGCACGTTATTTTTTATTACTCTCTTTGCTATTATCATCGCAATTCCCTTGCTTTTCTTGATACCAGGGCAAGTATTAGTACGGTTTGGATCAACTAATATCACTATAACACTGGAGGGCGTTTATTCAGCAAGTTCTTTTGTTTTGCGTATTTGGCTCTCTCTGATGGCAATAATGACCCTCATTTTCACGACTCCCTTCGCAAATTTAATCCATGCGATGAAACACGTTCGGATTCCACAAATTTTTCTAATTTTATTTTCCTTAACTTATCGTTATATTTTCCTATTTATCGATGAATTGATAAGAATGCTCCGTGCCAAAGAAAGCAGGAGTTTTCGAAAGTTAGGATTTCGGCTTCGATTTAAGATGTTGGGTCAAGTTTTTGGCACACTTTTAGTCCGTTCAATTGAAAAGAGTGAACGTGTATATCGAGCCATGTTAGCTCGCGGTTATACTGGTGATTTAGTAACTAAAGAATATAAAACCAATTATTTATTTACTTTTCTTTACACTTTCTTCACAATCACTGCAATAACTATTGTATTTCTAATTGATTTACAAATTATTCCGTTCTTTTATTTATTTTAGACTAAATTAGGTGAATTTAGAGATGCAAATGTCCAACACAAATATTATAGAAGCCCAAAACTTAACTTACTGCTATCCTGATAAAACCTTAGCAATAAAGAATGTGAGTTTTGCGATTAAAACTGGGGAATGTGTAGGTTTAATAGGTCCAAATGGTGCTGGAAAATCCACACTCTTCCTTCTTTTAATGGGATTCTTTCAACCCAAACAAGGAACAATCCATATTGCGAATCAAGAATTAAATAAGAAGACTAAAAAGGCAATACGAAAAAAAATTGGAATGGTATTTCAAGATCCAAATGATCAGCTGTTTAGCCCTAGTCTATGGGAAGATATCGCTTTCGGACCCTACAATTTAGGGTATAATCAAGATGAAATAAACCGGCGTGTTGAAGAAACCCTTGAAATTGTGGGATTAGTTAATCTTAAAAATAAAGCTCCACATCATCTGAGTTTTGGAGAGAAGAAAAAAGCCGCACTCGCCACTATTCTATCGATGGATCCTGAAATTCTTTTTCTAGATGAACCTTTCTCTAATCTTGACCCTGAGAGCTACTCCGAAATCCTTGAATTAATCCAAAACTATAAAAAAAACAATTTAACAATTATTATAGCTACTCATGACGTTGATGTGCTCCCTCTTTTGGTGGATAAATGCATTCTCCTTGATAAAGGACAGATAGTTTCTGAGAGTGATATCCAAAATATCCTAACCAATCACGACCTCCTCTTGAATCACAAGATGCGGATGCCTCTCCTAGGACAATTATTTTACAATTTAAGGGACCGGAACATCATCCAGCAAGATTCCTTTCCAATAACGCTGGCTAAGGCGGAATCATTCATTGCAGAGTTATTAAAGGCTAAATAGGAAACAATCCGACATATTTTTCCATTAATCTTTTATTCGAGATCCTATACACCTTCAAATTTAAAAGGTTCTAATGTAATTCTTTATGTGTAAATTCAACTTTTGAGAAATCTAAAAATTAAATGATGGTCTTAATGGTCCGACACTATATTGAAATCCACGATAAAATTATTGATCCACCCTTTATTATTCTTAAACACGAAGTCACTGAAGAAGAATTTTTTAAATTTGCCACAGAAGATATATCGTGTGAATTAATTGATGGGGTGCTTGTGATTCACTCTCCCGCGTCACTAGTGCATGAAAATATTTTTCAAATGTTATTGACCTTACTTAAACTTTACTTGGAAAAAACTAAACAAGGAAAGGTAATCGGATCAAGATTTGTCATGCGATTGGATTCTCAATCAATTTTCGAACCTGATTTAATGGTAATATTACCCAGTTCATTAGATCGCCTTAAACCGACTTTCTTAGATGGACCTGCCCACTTTGTAATAGAAATTCTTTCACCTTCTACAAGGGAAACTGATCTCTTACGTAAAATTCCCCGATGTTTAGAAAAAGGCGTGAAAGAAATTTGGGCTATTGACCCACAGAATGAAGAACTTCAAATTTTCATTCCTGGTGAAAAAACTAAAGTCTATCAAGGTAATGAAATTGTAACATCAGCTGTCATTAAAGGTTTTTGGATTAATTTGGAATGGATCTGGAAAACTGGGGAATTTAATTCATTATATTGTTACAATGAAATCCTTAGTAAGCAAACCTTTTCTTAATAAATGAATTGAACCCATTTTGTGTTCAATTCATTTAACAAATTAATCCTATTAGCACTCCAAAGAGAATAATATAACACATTATTACAGTAATTGACTTATGATTATTAATACAGAATGATTTTCCTGATCTGCAAGCCACAAAACTTTTAATACAAAAATTTGCCCCACTCATTGATACTTAAGTTCTAGTTTCATAATTATAATTCTGGATGTGAATCTTGTGATTAATGATTGGAGACATAGGCTCTCCGTTGATCCGAAAATATGTCACGGGAAAGTTTGTATTAAAGGAACACGGGTCATGATTTCTGTTATTTTGGATTGCTTAGCTGAAGGAATGACTGAAGGAGAAATCTTATCGGAATACCCATCCTTAAAAAAAGGGGACGTTCAAGTTGCAATCCATTATGCCGCCAAGCTCGCAAGAGAAGAAGTTATTCCTCTGAAAAAAGGGGAATTAGGTAAAATTTAGTGAAATATTTAATTTAATAATCCAATTTTTACTCTCTTTTCTATGAATTACTACCGAGAGCCCAACTGATCCTATTAACACTCCAAATAGAATTTTATATAAGGTTACGGAAATCCCAGATTCTTTTACCTGTTTAAATATGAAACTCATTAAGTTTTTAATTAGCCAATGACTTAAAAAATCGAGATTTATGAGTAAAAAAGGAGAAGTACATCCGATCGTTCGACAGGCCTTGGAAATGGCCTATGAATGGTATGAACCCGTATATTTAGATGAGGAGGCTATTGAAGAACTAAAACACTCGCTGAAACAATTATTTGGACACCCTGATCTCTATATAGCCGTGGTGGACTTGATCAACTTGGCAGCAATTCTTAAAAAAGAAAACTCCCCAAAAGCTGCGATGGGACTCATAGAAGTGGTTGCCACCGCCGCTGATGCGTTAAACGAATCCAACGATCGCATCCACTCAAAGTCAGAATGATGTTTATCTTCGTTTGATTACCACTACAGCAAGCCCAAGTGAAGCGATCAGGCTTACAAACATGACTATATAGAGCGTGAGAGTAATACCTGATTCTTTTACATGAAGTGTAATTGGGTTAGCGATAATTGCGGCTTGGAAAGTGATTAGAATCGGCGTATTCCCAACCACTACGGTATTGTCCGTGAGCGTTTGATTAGTACCTGTGTATATATCGTGGATGGTGATGTCGCCCACCGCTCCGAGATCTAACGTGACCTCAATACTACCGCTTGCGTAGAGAGTCGAATCGTACCACATAATGAGGGTTGAGTTGCCATTGGCTCGTCGGTATAAGGCCGCCATGAGATCACTCGCCGAAATTCCTCCTTCCTTTATAATAAGGTTTTCGTAGAGAACACTATAGGAACAATGATGGCTAAAAAGACTGTACGCATGAGCTGCCGGTTTCCAAGTACCATTGGTATACAGCAAACCAAACCAATGTTCTAGATCGGAAGAGCAC
>JABXJU010000270.1 GCA_013375405.1 Candidatus Helarchaeota archaeon | reverse complement strand
TGAATTTGAAGTTAAGGGTTCAGCAGGTAATTATCTTGCAGCTGCAAAACGAGGTACATGGAGAGGTAGTTCAAAGGGAAAAGTTACCGTTCATGGGAATTGTGGATCGGAGACGGCTGCATGGTTACGGGGAAAAACCATAATGCTCAATATTAAAGGGAATGCCGGACCATTTCTTGGAATTCATATGCATTTAGGGACAATAATTGTCGATGGTGATGTTGATCCAAGAGCGGGGGGCGAAATGAGTGGTGGAAAAATTATTATTAATGGAAAGCTCTCGGAAATTTTGCCTTCTTTCGGTTATATAGGGGAAATAAAAGAAATAGAATTAAGTGAAACGGAGAAAATTACAGGTGATTATCTGAAATTTGAGGGAGATCTTGCAAACATCTCTCCGAAAGCAAAAAAGAAAGGTGAAATCTACTTAAATAAAGCGAAAAATACCGATTTAATCCCAAAATAATCATTTATTTTATATTCTCTTTATATCCCGAATTGCGTGGAATTTTGCAGAAAAAATATAATTCAATTACAGGAAGGTACATGAGATGGAGTTTTATAAAGGATTAGTTCCTCACATAGAAATAATCGTAACTATTGGGAGAACCATCAATTTGGAAAAAACTGCTCGATACGGGAAGTTATCACAAGAATATTTTGAGAATTCAGCAATATGTATCATCCATCCGAATGACATGAAACGGTTAGGTGAGAAAGAGAGAAATTTAAAAATCACAACTGAGAGTGGCTCAGTGGTCGTAAAAGCAATTATTAGTGAATCTGAAACAAGTGCAGGGAATATTGTTATTCCAAACGGTCCGTGGGCAAATAAACTTATTGATGAAAAAACATTTCAAGAGAATCAGATGTGGTTTAGCGCGACCATTCAAACGACCAAAGAAAAAGTACCAAGCATCGATATATTTCTTCAAGAGCTTTTAGAGAGGGGTAGTTAAAGTGGGTAAAGTTACTGCTTTTCAAATTTATAATTTGCTTCCGAAGACAAATTGTAAAGAGTGTGGAGAATCTAGCTGTATGGCATTTGCAGTTAAATTATTAAATCAGGAAAGAAAAATTGAGGAATGCCCATATTTATTGGAGTCGGAATTCAAGTCAAATTATGAGAAATTGAAAGAAATGATGGCTCCAGTTGAGGGAGCTTTGGAAACTGGGATAACTCTTGATACTGAACTTTGTACAGGTTGTGGAAATTGTGTGGTAGCATGTCCTCCGAATGCACGAGTTTGCGAAGTTTGTAAAGAAGGTGGAGGGCCAACTCTTGATAATGAACAAGTAATTTTTCGGGTTGTAGATAGCAAAGCAGAAATTAGAAATTTAAAAATTTGCCGTCGTTATGAGCCCCCGATCACGAATTGTAGAATCTGTGAAATTTATTGTCCAACCCGCGCGATAGAAATAATGAGATGAGTACATGCCTGAAGTAAAAACCGACCTTGTTTGTACCGGTTGTTCCCTTCTTTGCGATGATATCATAGTAGAAGTTGAAGATGGTAAAATTTTGCATACGCATCATATCTGTGCGCGAGGATATGGACGCCATTACCAAGTGAATTTTAAATATCGCATACTCAAACCTACTATAAAAGCGACTAGAGAAAACAAAGAGATTTCATATGAAGAAGCTTTACAAGAAATAGTCTCGTTATTAAAAAATGCAAAAAATCCTTTCTTTTATGGCTGGGCTTCTGCAACTTCGGAAGCGCAGCAAAAGGGAATTCAACTTGCTCAAAAATACAGTGGTCTGATTGATAGTGCTTCAACGTTCACCACGGGGTCTGCAGTGCAACAATTTATCCAAAAGGAAATTAAAGTCCCGAAGTTATCTTTTATTAAAGATAATGCAGACGTTCTTCTCTTTTGGGGAAGCAATCCAACCGCATCCCACATCCGTCTTTTAAGTAAATACGCTTTATTAGCGAGAGGTTTAAATACTGATCGAGGGATAGAAGACCGACAGGCAATCACCTTAGACATCAGAAGGACGGATATGTCAAAATTCTGTCCGAATTTCCTGATTATAACACCAGGAAAGGATAAAATCCTACTTGAAAGTTTAATTCAAATTATACAGGGCAAATCCTTTTCAGAAGAAAGTGTCGCAAATATCTCTCGAAAAGACCTCTATGAAATAGCAGGTATCATAAAGGAAGCAGGTTTTGGAGTAGTGTTTTTTGGGAATGGATTTGTGAAAACGGATGAAAATATGGGGACATTGTTTCATTTCCTCGATATTTTGAACCAAAAAGGGGTGAAGTTCGGAGCAATCCCTCTTGATGGGGGATATAACTCAGTAGGATTCAACATGAATCTAAAAAAACAGGTTAATTTAGAACTTAATGCTGATTTCAGAAAAAATCCACCAATTCAAAACCGAGATCTGTTTGTAACAATGCTGAAAAAAGGTAAGATCGACCTTTTATTTGTATTAGGTTCCGATCCCATATCTAATTTCCCATTCAATCTAAGTAAGCTAATCGCAAAAATCCCTATCATCACAATTGATTTTCAGCAAACTCCAACAACCAAGATATCAAAAGTGGTAATACCGACTACTATACCAGGTGTGGAAAGCGATGGAACGGCATATCGATTGGATTTTGAACCGATTACATTGAAGAAATTTTTGAATCCCCCAAATGGGATTCATTCAGATGATATTATTTTATTTGATTTATTAGAGATGTCTTAAATTCATTAGCTTGTTTGTTTTTTAAGGACCTCACTTAATATTTTTGCGTGGTATAGAGGACAGAACAGCAATCACTGTAGATATTAGAAACACTGATATGAGGAAATTTTCCGAAGAATTTTTGCTGATAAGTCCCGGAAAAGATAGAGCGATCCTTGAGAGTTTAATTCAGATCATTAAGGGAAAATCCTTTACAGAAGATTATGTTGCAAAAATACCCCGCAAGACAATTTATAATGTGGCAAATCTCATTAAAGAAGCTCGGTTTGGTGTCATGTTTTTTGGGAATGGGTACGTGAAAACTCCAGAAAATATGAGCATTTTAATTCAATTTCTTGAGACTTTAAAACAGAAGGGAGTGAAATTTGGAGCAATCCCTCTCGATGGCGGTTATAATGCAGTTGGGTTCAATAAAAATTTGAAAAATCAAGTCAATTTGGGGCTAAATGCTGATTTCAGCCAAAGTAAAATTACAGAATGTAAACAAATGTTTATTTATTATTTCAATCTTTAGTTAATTGAGAATATTTGTTGTAAATTGTAATTAAAAGGCAATAACTCCAAGAGGTCCTGGAAATCTTCGATCGTCGCCAAAGCCACCGTCCAACTGCCGATGCGGGTAAGGATATCACTCAGTGTCCGGCTCTCACCTCCTATACTCAGTTCTCTGCGACGCTCCCAGCTGCGGTGGAACTGGGTATCCACCTTGGTGAGCCCGTCCTCCTGGCGTGCGGGCAAGATCACCCATGTTCGGGCATTCTAGATAGCATTTTATTTATAAATGAAAGATTGTTTTGTTATAAAGAGGTTTAAAACGAATGTCAGTTAAACTCAAAGGAGTGGAACATCTCTTCCACCTTATTGAAGATTTTCTAGAGGTTTGGACAATTAATACAGGGCTTAAGCTAGGAATTTTTGATTTTCTCAAAGAGCATCCTGCATCTTCTACGCATCTTGCAGAAAATTTGAACTATCGAATAGAATTAATTCAAACATGGTGTGATACAATGCGGGCCTGCGGATATTTGGAAAAAAAAGATAATAAATATTCTCTTACACGCTGGTCCAAGAATTTTCTTTGGAGAAAATCTACGACTTATCTGGGGTTTATTATCCAATCAATTGATACTTTGTATCCCCCTTTTATATCTCATGACGATAGATTTAGACGAGTAAAAACCTTTCCTTCATATTCTTCTCAACACATGCTTGATATAGTAAAAACTATCGCACCTATTGCCAAATATGTCGTGCCTCAACTCTTTTCAGAAGCCCCATTCCTTAAAGATGACCTAAATGTACTTGATGTTGGATGTGGTTTGGGATCATATTTAATCGCAATGGCTGAACAGAATCCAAGAATACAAGGATTAGGGGTCGATAAAGAACGTATTATAGTCCAGAGGGCAGAAGAATTGGTGAAAAGTAAAGGATTGCAAGAATGTATAAAATTTATACAAGCCGATATTTTGAATTTCAACCTCTCTGAAAAATTTAATTGTATTTTAATGTCTAATGTTCTTCAAGCATTTAATATACACACTAATATTCAATTACTCTCGCGGTTATCTTCAAATCTAACAGAAGACGGGTATCTCATTATATTGGAATGTTTAATCGATGAATCTCGTGCCACACCTAAATATGGAGTATTATTTAACATGTACCTCCGGATGGAGAGTTTAAATGCACAGACCTCTACTCTTTCTGAAATTAAAACAATGCTTGAAAGGAGTTCCTTTTGCTTTCGATCACATAAACCTATCGTTCCAGGTTTAGACCTTGTAATTGCTCAACTAGCGAAATAATGTTACATTTAGAGAACTATATTGTTACATTATCTGCCCCATAATAAAATATTTTATTTAAAACAGCTTTCTCCACAAGCTATTTCTCAGTTAATTCAAGTAATGCTGTATTGTATTCCTCAACCAACTTCTCGAATTCCTCTTACTGACGCTTATTTTTTTATCATTTCAATAAATGCTTCAATTCTTGTTTTCAATTGGCTGATGTCTGAATATTATATTTGAAGAAGTGATAAAGTTAGGGATCAGATCACGATGAACCGGGGATTCAATTATTGCCCAAAAGATTCTATTTTTATATGATTTTAACACATTCTACTTCATTAACATTCGAGTCTTTTCTGAACTTTTTAATTATTTAAAATTACAGAATGTAAACAAATGTTTATTTATTATTTCAATCTTTAGTTAATTGAGAATATTTGTTGTAAATTGT
>JABXJU010000269.1 GCA_013375405.1 Candidatus Helarchaeota archaeon | reverse complement strand
TTCATGGATCGTATAATGCAACATTTTTTGCGAAAATGGGATGTATCATTGTGATGTAAGTTTCAATCCTTATTTTCATGGATCGTATAATGCAACAGAATAAGTTCTAAAATAGATATTCTGGGACTCGATTTGTTTCAATCCTTATTTTCATGGATCGTATAATGTAACTCTAATTAGCTCAATGGATTTGTATAAATATTAGTTTCAATCCTTATTTTCATGGATCGTATAATGTAACCTTATTATTTTATAATATTATTTAAAAAGAATAGATATTTAATCTTTTCTGAATTAACATTTAATTAGCTGTATAACTTAACAAACTCCAAAAAATTTACCGAAAGAGATATTTTATCTGTTTTCCCCTCCCATAACAGCAAAAGTCGCCCGTTTTTTTGATTTATTTATCTTAAGACTCTAGGTCAAGAAAGTTAATTTACGTCATTTGTTTTCGAGTATCGCCTATTTTGCAATTTATTTATAAAGAGGCTCGACGAAATTTGCCTCCGTTAAAATGCTAGAAAATCCTTTTATTTTTACATATTAAACGCTTGAGGTATATATCTTTAATTACACTAAAGATTTTCGGATTTTTCTTATTTTTAACTAAATAGTGAAAATCTTAAAAAATTGCCGATTTTGCATGATCATAATGGGTTTAATTTACAGATTTTTAATTTTGCAAAATTTTCATGGATTCTAAAATTAAGTTATGAAAAAGAAACTCATAACTTTGAAGTCACGCTCGAAAATCTATATAACATTTAAATATAAATTTCAGCTCAAATTTTTCATTTAATAACTATCGATCATTGAAGAGATGTAAGAATCATAAAAATGGAAAAAATTTTATCATATCATTTAAGGGCAAGCAATAATGTAAATATGAAGAATGTACTCATGAAATACCACTTCTTTACCTTTCTTTTATCAAAAAATCTGAAGAAGGCAAATAGTTCAATACTTATTTTCTTGGATAGTATAATTATTTGAATAATGATGTTTCTAAGATATTTCAATCCTTTTTTTAGTAGAAAATTCAATGCTATATCAAATCTTTTCAAAGGTATAGAGTCGAAAATTAAAGGGGTCTTAAGTGTGCCCATGTTTCTATCCTTTCTTCCCTAATGATTTAATGCAACAAATAATTATTAAAAGAGCTCGATGGGAACAAAAATTCACTTCAATCCTTGTTGTTATGGATATATTAATACTAACTCTACTAAAAAATAGTTATATGATATCTCTAGACATAAGGTTATTTTTTATTATTCATGTAGACGATGAACCAAATAGCACACATTAGCACGCACAGGATAGCCATCGTGCCGAATACCGCGATGCAGGTGAGAATCAATCCTTCCGGATAATTGAAATAGGACCGAATCACGTTCATTGTTCGAATAGGTCTTAAAAGAGGGAAAATGGGAGATAATCCTTCCGTGAAGAGAACATGCAAGGCAATGCCCATTCCCAAGGGGATGAAGAACTGAAATTTCCCCAATTTTCGTAAAGGAATTCTCTGAACAACATGATACAGTGAAAAAATGAGATTGTTCACATTCTCAGCAATTTTTCCCACCTTATTGAACAGGAAAGTGAGGAATCGATATAATCTTAGCTCGTGTAGATTTTTTTCGACCTGTTCAAATTGTAGCTTCTTGACGATTAAAGAGGCAAGATCCGGTTGAATGCTATATAATATCAATTCCGTTAAAAATATAAGAAAAAAGAGCATGAAAATACCTAAATATTCCTCCCAAAACCACGTAATGAGCATCCCAAGGGGAGGAAGATAGCATACCATTGGAAGCGAAGAATGACGTTTCCAATGGGGCATTAGAAACAAATGTAGGGATAAGGCTATAAAAAATGTGATAATAATTCCCATGAGCAGTAGTTCTTGCCCAAAAGCTCTTATAAACTCCGATTTTCCATTAAAAATCATGAGCACGAAAAAAATAACGCTCACAATTTCTCCCGTCACAGGAAAACATAAAATGATGAGCAAAAGAATGAAGATCCCAATGATGAGGATCACTTCTAATTGAAAATACAGTGCCAGTCCCAAGATAGGGATGAAATAAATGATTCCCTCCCAAATCAGGTACCGTGATTTTCGAATTACCCTCCCTAAAATAAGGTATAATATACAAAACATGCTTAAAAATCCTATAATAACATATTTCGACCAATCGTCCCCTAATCCAATGATCCTCCAGAAGTAATTGCCCATCAAAAGGGTTATTAAAAACATAAACCCTAATAAAAGGAGGTCTAAGAACATTATAAAGGGATGTTCAGTAAGGTAGTTTACCAGAAAGAAAAGAAAAAAGACGCCTATCAAAAAACAAAGGGAGAGGGGTGCCGTGGTAAAAAGGTAATCCTGATAAACTATTCCGATAAAACACACTCTGGTCTGAATCATCACTCCACTTAACTCTTTTTATCTTCTACCTATTGTATAGATCGTCTATTCTTTTAAAGCTTATTTTTTCTCTCTATATAAAGAAAAAAGATAAATAGTACCCATCTCCTCTATAACCATCACTTAGAAAGATAATTTTTAGCTATGTCCCTCATTCTTCTTGTCTTATTCACATAAGAATGCTCATCATCTAAGTCGTCATCGTTGGCATACTCTATAAAGACCTTAAACGCATCATCAAGATAGGGAAATACTTGCTCGTATTTTTCCTGTTTAAAGTAGATTCTCCCAATCTCATATTGCGCAAGTGCCATTCCTGAGGTATTATTTTCGCTTTGGTACATGTGAAGGGCTTTCTCAAGTTTTTCAAGAGCTTCAGAGTATTTCTTTTGCTTAGAAAATATCCTACCTATTTCTCGTAAATTATCGGCAGCAGCTTCCTTTAAATCCCATTTAGAGCAGAACTCGAGTAAATGTTCGTAAATTGATAATGCCTGCTCATAGTCTTTGAGATGATATAGGTAAATATTGGCGATCTTATAAAGAAGCTGAAATTTCCCTTCTGAAGGTTCAGTGCCCTCTGGTTCGAGTTGATTATAAATCGCGAGAGCTTCCAAGTACGATTTTATAGCCATAGAAAGATCATCTTGTAAAAAATAGATACGCCCAATTCGTTCCAGTATTCTCCTTTCAATTTTTAAAAAAGATCCTGCTTCCCTACATACCGATAGATATTTAGTAGAGGCTTCAAGTGCTTCAGGAAGCTTGTTTTTTATATAATAATCATCGGCAATTTCTTTAAGAGCGTCTATATTTTCCGGATCGGCTTGTAAAACCTTGTTATATAACTCAATGGCTTTCTCATAGTCTCCTTGTTCGGAGTATTTCTTGCCCTCTTTTAACCACTTTTTTATGTTATTTTCCATGGGCATCTCCCTTTATATGAGTGAATGTATGGCATTGTGTTTGGATTAAGTATTACCTTTTAAAAAGTAGGCACCGATAATAAATTTGTTGATTCTACAGGCTTTATCCCCATGAATAGAGAATTATTCTATCTATTTCCGAAATTCGCTTTTTTCCAAGATTTGCACAAGAATTCTTTTCAGGGATTTTCCAATTTGCCTTTTGAGAGAGAAAGTTTCTTTATTATCTTTTTTTCAAGCATGTTGCGAAGGACGATTTCTTTGATCTCAAACCATTTACAGATTTGGCTTAGATTGATGTTAGATTCGGATTCCTTTATAACGCTAATAGAGGCAACCAATCCAGCAATAATATCATCATCAATTTCCTTTGCATCGTCCCAAAGCTCATATAAGAGAAGTTTTGAACGATAAAAAAAGATCATCCCTAATTTAAAATGCTCTGCAAATGCTAGTATCTTATGAAGAACGTACTTTTTTCTAGTTTGCTTCTGGTATTGGGGATTGAAATCAAGAATTTGGTGCTTAAATGCCTCAAATTCCTTTTTCGAGAGGAGGGCTATTTCTAAAAGATCAGCTTCATTAAATGAAATTTTTTGCTGCTTCAAGATGAAGAACGTGGTAAGTGGTACCAATTTCTCCGGAACGCGGTATTTTGTGCCAGGATGTAGGGTAGCATGAATGTTGGTAAATGTTTCGATAATTATTGGTTTTAATGATAGTGGTAGATTCAGACAATTTAAAATTCGAGAAACTTCTTTTCGTGCCGTTTCTAATACTAGCTTCCGGCGAACGTACTTGTAGTTATGGCGATCCTCTCTCTTAAATCCCTGAAGAGTCTGTGGAACACGCTTTTCAGTGGCCATTTTTTTTCTTACCTATGATAAGTCACTTATTTTTCCAAATCACTAAGTTTATAATGATCACCAGAGGCCTTTTTAAATGTTTTCTTCTTGATCATGAACTTGCCGGAAAATTGAGAAAAAATGAAATATACAAAAATCAACGTCCAATTAAGTTGTTATAACCTAAAAAATTAGACATCTAAAAAAATTGGTCTTACCTGACAGGAATCAAATTTGAATTTTTGGGCCATGAAATAAATTTTTTCTTTATATTGATCACCCTCTCGAAAAATTTTGTTTGTAAATGCTACGCGACAAAAATATGCAAAGAAATAATGCCCGTTTTCATAGGGGATAAAAATTATACACTTGGATTTTATAAATCACCGAAGATTTTGCAAATATCTCATGTACAACCCCTTTTATTTTACCTTCCCATCTCATCTACCATAATATTCTATAAAAGAGAGTGGATTAATCAGGTATAGACAATACTTACTCTTCATTGGAATAATACTGATCGAATGCATCTCCAAACTCTGCAAGATAATCATTATCTACCTCTGAAAAAGGAACATTTCCAAAATCTCCAGCAAAATCAAAATCGATAATTGACACCTTACATCACCACCAAATAAGTTTTATAATACAATTACACTCGATATATTTTAAAAAAAAAAATGAAGTGAATTGCCAAATGTTCGCAATTTAACAGTGCAACATGGAATTAATTGATTTAATTTTCTGATAAATATTCCCATGCTTACTCATTTCGAGAATTAAAAAGGGAGAGAG
>JABXJU010000044.1 GCA_013375405.1 Candidatus Helarchaeota archaeon | reverse complement strand
ACAGGGGCCTTTCAGCCTCGATAAGAATTTTTGCTGCCCGTTTAATGGCCTCATCCCAACTAATTGGAACAAGTTCTCCATTTTTTCGAAGCATTGGTTTTGTAAAGCGATGTTCTGTCTCATTTACACTAAAAAATTTCTCGTTACCTATTGTACAAGCATTATACGATGTGATGACCTTATTATTTTCAACATCAATTTCCAAATCATCACAAAGGCATCCACAGAAAGGACATACAACGTCGGTTATTTTCTGAATTTCTTCTTCAGTCATAATTTTGCGCCTTAATTTGTTATTTAAAATTATTTTTTCAATTCATGCATTAACTCAAGAGCAGACAGCACTTTTTCTCCAGGAGCTGCCATTTCAATTGTAGCCTCAATTCCTTTAAACGAAGGCATTCCAACTGAATATACATCTGTAGTAATAATATGATTCCCCCACGGACCCATTGGTATTGAGGCGAGCCCTGGATGAGGTGCGTTTTGAGAAATTACAGCCCTTACATTAACTGAACCATGAGCTGTGGTGACCTTAACTATCGTTCCAGTATATATTTTCAGTTTTTTTATATCTTCTGGATCGAGCTCAATAATTCCAGCGGCACGTGTATATTTATCACTATGCTTGGACCCCTCAAGAGCGCGTCCCTGCTGTATTGTTCGAGCCGTAATTAGATTAATTTGAATTGAACTTGCCATAACTCTTCACTAACTCTAAATAAATTTTCTAAAAGGTTATTATCAAAACTTATGAAAAACTCTTTTAAAACTATTTCTAATCACATAAATAGAACAAAAAGAAAAATTATTCAAAAATAACCACAAATTTTGTTAATGAGGCATAGAAATGCTTGATGATCTCTTGCAAAGTCATTTTTTAGATAGAACTTTGAAATTTTTAGATAAAAGAAATTTTTTTTATCCAGGCGCGAAGATAATAATTAAGATATTAAGAACTTTCCTTTGGAAATATAAAGAAACTGATTATAATATTTATGCCATAGGCCAATCGCACCTAGATGCTGCTTGGCTATGGCGAAGGCTGGATACCATTCGAAAAAATAATGTAACTTTCTCTAACGCTTTAAAACATATGGATGATTATCCGTTCTTTAAGTTCTCGTGTTCCTCACCCCAATACTTTGAATGGATGGAAACATATTTCCCGGAGAAATTTGAGAAGATCAAGCAACGCGTGAAAGAGGGGCGATTAGAAATCGTTGGGGGCATGTGGATAGAACCTGACGTGAATTGTACCTCCGGCGAATCTCTGGTACGCCAGAGACTCTATGGACAACGATATTATCTCGAAAAATTCGGAAAAATGAGCGAAATTGGCTGGTTATCTGATTCGTTCGGATATACATGGACACTTCCACAAATTTTAGCGAAATCAGGGGCCAAATTCTTTTACACAAATAAATTAAATTGGAATAAAGAGACAGATTTTCCATTTTTTCTGTTTCATTGGCAAAGTCCAGATGGTTCCAAAGTATTATCCCTCAATATGCCTTATTCACTCAATATAATAGTCAATAAACCAGGAATAGGTGAATTTAAGGAATTTACAAAGTTCTTAGAAAATAATCAAAAAGAACATGTCTTCAATTATAGGAGTGATTATGAGGCAATCTCGAAAAGGAGAACCTCAGAGTATATTCATGATCTTCCCTTTATATTTGGACTTGGTGATGGTGGAGGCGGGCCTCTCAGGATTGAAATTATATATTTGAAAGACTTCGTTAGACATAAACAGATTATAGGCTTTATTACTATGCGAGACTATCTAAAAAAGATCGAAAAATATGAAGATCGCCTTCCGATTTGGAATGATGAATTATATTTAGAGACTCATCGGGGAACTTATACATCGCAAGTTTGGTTGAAAGTTTTGAATCGAAAGACTGAATTTGATCTCTATAATTTAGAGGCTATTTCAAGCTTAACAACTTTATTTAGGTGGCAGTACCCCGCAGAAAAACTCAAACGAATGTGGAAACTTCTGTTATTCAACCAATTTCACGATATATTACCTGGCTCAAGTATCCCAGAAGTCTATGAAGATACCCGAAATGACTTTAAGAAAATTGAGCAAGCTCGTGCCCAAATCCAACGATCTGCGATCGAATTCCTCACAAAGAAAATAACTATACCAGAAAACGGGCTTTTAATCATTAATACACATTCATGGCAGCGAGATTCTTTAATAGAACTTAATAATTCTCAAAATTTCATTACCAAGGATAGAAGTGGGAATGAGATTCCCTCTCAAATTATTGATAATAAGCAAATTTTCATTGCGAAAAACATTCCTAGCATTGGATATACTTTCTTCTCCTTAACCAACACGGAAACACTTCCAGAATATGAAACTGATCTGATTGCACATGAGGCTGAGAATGCCATTAGACTCGAAAATTCATTCCTAAAGGTAGAAATTAATAAAAAATCTGGTTCAATTTCAAGTGTTTACCATAAACACTTAAATAAAGAGGTTTTAACAGCCCCTGGGAATAAGGTTCAGATTTTTAAGGAGAGGTTACAAATTTCACTACTGCCAATCATTGAGCAAAGTAATGCTTGGAACATAGATCCAAGTTACAATAAACGCCTAATTAAATTAAAAGAAGAAATTAAGGTAGAACTTAAAGAGTCTGGTCCCGTAAGATTATTAGTCGAAGTTCAGAGAAGATCAGAAAAACCTCCTATTTTAATTGTTCAACAAATCATTTTATTAGCTGACACGGACCGCATTGACTTCAAACTCTACTTAAAATATCATATTAAATCATCAATCGTAAAATTAACTTTTCCTTTGGACGTCGACACAGAGAAAATCCATTGCGAGATCCCGTTTGGAGTGATTACAAGAAGTACAAAACCAAAAACACCTGCACAAAAAGCTCAATGGGAAATTCCCGCTCATAAATGGGTTGATATATCTCAAGAAGATTTTGGAGTAACTCTAATTAATAAATCCCGCTATGGTTTTGATGCATACTTACATCCTAAATATAAAAACCTTATCCGGATGACAATTTTGCGAAAACCTTTGTATCCTCGAGCGGGAGACCCCCTTGAGAGCATCATCCCATCTAGAAGAAAATGGCATGAACAGTCCGAATTCTCCGTGGATTATTCCTTATACATTCATAAAGGCGATTGGAGACTTGCTGAATCCTATTTACTGGCAAATGAGTTCAATAATCCCCCTACCCAAATCCCAGTAAATAAAAATGCGGGTATTCTCCCTGAAGAATTCGAATTCTTAAGGGTAGAACCGACAAACGTGATTGCAAGTGCATTGAAACCTCCGGAAGATATGCAAGATCAAGCATTGGTAATACGGGTATTCGAGACTGCTGGCAAGGAGGCTGATGCCAAAATAATATTTTCAAACTTAATTTCTATTGAAAACGGGTTTGAAACTGATTTATTGGAACTTAATCCCCAAGCCGTCAAATCAGAACAAAATTCATTGAAATTCAAAATAAATCCATTTGAAATAAAAACCTTTCTAATAAAATACCAAATAACTAATCAATAAAACTCATTTTTCTATTATCTTCAGTGCCCCATTCGGGCAAAGTTGCTCACAGAGATCACATTTAAAGGTCTTATTCCTGCAGAGTTCGATCTTCAAAGGGCAACATACACCGTTGATGACCCGCAAAACCACATCGTTCGTCTTAGGTGCTACTCCATCCGCACACTGAGGTTCAAGCTCAATATTTATGGGACAGGCAAGCACGCATGAAGAACAGCCACTGCATAGCTCGTGATCAACCGTAATCTCGAATTCAGTCACTCAAATTCCACCAATTAATCTAAAATCTTTATCCGAAAGTTTATTATTTCCATTTATAGGAAAAGAGGAGAAATATTAAAGGATTTGCACAATAATTACTCATTGAATTAAGATAGGGTAGACTATTACTCTAAACATTATTATTTATTTAGTTGAAGGGACTTTTTAACTGAATAATAACATTGGAGAAGTGTGATACTTTTGTCTCAGAATTTTTTTCTTGATATATTTGGTAACCCATGGGTATGTTATATTCTTTTAATGCTTGGGATTTATTTTTTATTATATGGATTATCCGTACAGAAAAAGGAAATAATAGGTGTAGCCGGAGGTTGCTTGGGGTTTTCTATTATTGGCATTATCATAATTGGAAATAATTTTCCATCAATAATTTTAATTATTAGCGGAGTAATTCTATTCATTATAGAAGTGGAAGTTGAGGACATTCCAGAAAAAATTCCTACCATAGCTGGTATTGGTTGTGTAATTTTCGGTGGGATTTTTTTTCTTAAATTCCTTAGTGCACCAATGGCACCACAGGATTTCATTTTAATATGGATAATATTGTTAAACTTTACAATAGTGCTTTCTGTAATATTTGGATGGATAACTTTGAGGTCAATTGAAATGGCACCGCCTAAATTTTCTCCATGGCCTGGTGAAATTGGTTTAACTCAATCGGAAATAAAGCCAGAAGGGAATGTATACATAAGGGGAGAAATTTGGGCTGCAAAGTGTATTGAGGGTCATTGCCCTATTTCAAAAGATCAAAAGGTTAAGATTATGAGAATTGAGGAAGAACATTTAATAGTGAAACCTGTAAAGGATGCGGAGCTTTCACCTTTTGGTGTCCTTACAGACCGTAATCCTAAAATCGAGGAGATTGAAACAATTGTGCCAATGGGTGCGCGGTGGCTACGGCTAAATTATGCAGCTTGGGCAATTGTTGAGCGGAAAAAGGGCGTCTATTCTTTCGATCCCGGTACTGACGGTATTGTTGAGAGATGGAAGGAAGAGGGTATTCACATCTTAAATCTTATTTCCTATGGTAATAAACACTACACGGGCAGTGACAACGTTATGGTCGCGCCTGTTGGTGAAGAACAGATCGAAGGATATACTAACTTTGTTCGCGCAATTATTAATCATTATAAACACTGGACAAAATGTTGGGAAATTTGGAACGAGCCAAATATTTCGTTATTCTGGAAACCTCACCGCGAGCCAGCGGCCTATTGTGCCCTCTTGAAAGCGGCTTATAAAACTGCGAAAGAAACTGATCCTGAGTGTACTGTCGTGGGATGTTCCCTTTCAAGAATCGACCTCTCCTTCTTAGAGCGGATGCTCAAGCTTGGCGCTGGGCGATACATGGATGTGGTCTCTATTCATCCTTATCGACCCCGATTTAAGAAATCATGCGAATCATCCGGCTACCTGGAAGAAATCTATGCATTGCGTAACTTAATGAGTCGCTATGGGGTAAAAATACCTATTTGGATCACGGAAATGGGCTGGACAACTTCAAAGCACCACTCAGCTAGACCTGTTACACAAGAAGTACAGGCAGCATACCTTGTTCGTATGTACGTTCTCAGCATTGTAGCCGGGATTGAACGGATTATCTGGTACAAACACAGCGATATTAATCAATTCGGCCTAATGCTCGAAAATTTCACGCCAAAACCATCATATAATGCGTACAAGACAATGACACGACTATTGGCAAACACGATATGCGAAGGCTTAAAAAAGACTTATGGGGGCGCATATATTGTGAAATTCCGAAAATTAGATCAGAACATCTGGGTCTGCTGGATACCCAAGGGATTAGAAGATATAAAAATCAATGGACGTAAGATTGAGCGTTGGGATCTCTTTGGTAAATCTACTAAATCCGAAAAAGGTCCAATTACGATCACCTTAGGCTCGTCTCCGATTTATGTGGTTGGTAACGATCTTTCTCATCTTTAAATTCGAGATAATCCGTTAGAGAAACTAAAAGAATTAAGTATGTGATAACCTGCAAAAAATTGAAAAATACGTGAAAAATGACCAAAAATGCCGGGAATGCCAGTTTTGTACGAAGATAATTCACTGTCCCAGCCCTAATTCTTGTATTGGATGTAAATCCTGCTATCTAGGCTGCCCTTATGATGCGATTGAGCGTAAACCAGCTATTCCTCCTGATTCCATTCAAATAATAATAAATGGTGAAACGTTTGAAGTATTTCAGGGCACAACAATCAAGAAAGCACTGGAGCTCGCAGGTTTTAAAGTTAGCCGATACCCCGAGAAAGGTGCAATCTTTGCGCCTTGTGAAACGGGTGGATGTCAGAGTTGCGCAGTTCTAGCGAATGGTGAAATAGTTCCTTCTTGCCATACATCAGTTCAATCCCAGATGAGCATCCAAACAAAACTCCCAAAAGATTACTCTCCACGTCGCATCATTGATGGATTTGGTCCACACGCAGTAGGTGGTGTCGGGACTCCTTGGGATTTAAAATCTGTTATAGGGTTCATCGAGGTCGCCACCTTTGTTGCCGGATGTAATTTTAGATGCAGAACCTGTCAAAATTATAGGGTGACCTATAAGAGCCAAACTCTTCCTGTCACACCTGATAACGCCGCGCTCCAGCTTACTTCTTTCCGGAAACGTTATCGAGTAGATCGCATGGCAATTTCAGGAGGGGAGAGTACTTTAAATCGTCCTTGGTTGATTCAATTTTTCAAGAAACTCGCGGTCCTGAACCCGGACAAAGACGCACGCATCCACCTCGATACGAATGCAAGCATTCTTACCCCTGACTACATTGACGAGCTCGTTACCGCGGGCCTGACGGATGTAGGTCCTGATCTCAAGGCGGTTACACTTGAGACCTTCCTAAAAATTACCTGCCTAACTGATAGGGAATTAGCAAAAAAATATCTTGAAACTGCATGGAATTGTGTGAAATATATTGCCGACAATTACTATCCTGAAAAAGTTTTCATGGGTGTTGGACTGCCATACAATCAATTCTTTTATCCTGACGAACCTACACGAACCGAAGAATTATCTCAATGGGCTGAGCGTCTAGCTCAAATAGATCCCTCAATCCAAGTATGTATTTTAGATTATCGCCCTGAATTTCGTAGCATCGGAACTCAATTGAAGTATCCCACTATTAAAGAAATGAAAACCATCAAAAAATTATTAGAATCGGTGGGATTGACTTGCGTAATGGCACAGACTCGTGATGGGCACTTAGGTCCTGAAGAGTGACCAAATTCTATTAACTCAATTAAGAAAAATAGTTAAAACGCGATAGAGATGTAATTCTATGCAGTCAAAAATATTTAAAATCTCTTTAGGAATTGTTTAGGTGAAAATCTTTTAACTGTTCAGGATTGATGAAAAATGCAAACGGATACTGAAGAAGTACCAGAAACTCGTGTCTATCGTCCCAAGGTGAATATGCGATTGTGCATTGGCTGTGGAGATTGTGTGGTCGCGTGTCCAATAAATAAGAACCCAGATGGTTCAATTGACGAAACTAAGACAATCTTAACGGTGAAGAATGGAACATTATTTATAGAAAACATCCGTTTGTGTGATGGGTGCGGGCTTTGTATTGAAGCCTGTCTTCCAAAAGCAATTTCCATTGAATTTCCAGTTCAGGAGGAGGAATGATAAATGTACCCTGCTTTCATTCGATCTATCGATGAAGAAACCCAAACAATAGAAATGCGGCTCCTAAACTTAAGAACTACTCTTAATCATAATTTAAAAAAATGCCAAGGCTGTATGACTTGCCTAATTGTCTGTCCGAAGGATGCTATTTCCCGAGGCCCCATTGGCGCGACAGCAAGGGCTGATCCCGTTAATCCAAATCTTGCCTCTATATTAATTGACCAAAATAAATGTAGTTTCTGTGGTACATGCGATGTCATGTGCCCTTATGGTGCTCTCTCCCTTCTTGTCAATGATGAGCGCAAACTACAACTTGTTGATGAAAAAGCAATTCCAACCTTGCTATATGAGGAAGTTGAAGCACCAAAACTTGATTTTAAAGCACGCAAATACTGTGAAGGTGAGGTGGTAGTACATCCCGAGAAATGCGTTGGGGGGTGCTCAACCTGTGCATTGGTTTGCCCAACGGAGTCCATTACAATTCCAAAAGCAGAGAAAGGCTGGGAAAAACCGCCAAAAACAATGGTAGATAAGGATAAATGCGTTTTGTGTGGGACATGCATAGCGGCTTGCCCAACGGAAGATGCTATTGAAATGCACCGAACTGCTGTGAAGTATGAGGGTGAATTCACCGAACCTTTCTGGCCTAATATCGTGAAAAAACTCACGAAACCCTTAAAATCAGGTATTTCAATTAAAAAACAAGTTGAACTCGAAGAAGAATAAGATTTAATTCCTTTTTTAATTTCTCTTTTACCATCGGGGAATCATTTGAGTGATCTAACTAAGATTTTAGTCATTTTTGATTTAGATTTTACTCTTATTGACAACTCATTCGCCATTTGTAAGGCATTTAATTACGCCTTAGAGTCTTTTCAAATCAATCCTCCTATGAAAGAGAAGATAATTGAGAAAATAGGAATTGAATTGAAGGATATGTTTTTGGATTACTTGGATGATGCGAATGCAGAAAGAGGCGTACATTTATTTAGACAATACTATCGAACGCATTTTTTTGAGGGTGTGAAAATTATCCCTGGCGCTATAGATCTCTTAGAGAAATTACAAGGATTAAGGTATAAATTAGCTTTATTAACTTCAAAAAAAACTGAATTGGCAATAAAATTGTTAGAATATATCGACTTGAAAAAATATTTTGACTTTATTTTAGGAGAACAACAAGAATTCAAACCAAAGCCTAACCCTGAACCAATCTTATATATTTTATCTAAGTTTCCTAAAATTGATAAAGTCTTTATGATAGGAGATCATGATGTAGATTGCCTGTCTGCTAAGAATGCAGGCATTAACTTTATTGGCGTTTTAAGTGGAAATACCTCTGAGAAGAACTTACGGAAATGTGCTGGAGAAGACGCTATTATTATAAAACATGTTGGAAATATAGATCCTCCTATTCATTTGATCTGATTTTATATCAATAGAAATTGCCAATCGCGAAAACTTTATTATTCTAATCAATATCTGATAAAATCATGGACTTAATCAAAGCGATAAAAATTCGAAGAAGTATAAGAGAATTCTCAGACGAGCCAGTTTCTCAGGAACATATAGAACAAATCCTCGATTCAGCAAGATATGCTCCTTCAGGCGAAAATTCTCAGCTCTGGAGGTTTGTCATCGTAAAGGACAAGGAGTCAAAGAAGCTCATAGCTGATTTATCACAGCATCGCGCAAGGGTAACATTTGGTCAGGTTCCCTTCGAAGTAGAGCAGGAAAGATTGTGGTATATCCCCAAAGACGTTCGTCCTGATGTTCTCGAGAGAACCTGTGACGGGTCGCTGTTTCGATACGCAGAACAAGCTGATACTTGTATAATATGTAGCTACTCCCACACCTACCAAGATGCTCCTATCGCCAACACCGCCTATGAAAGTATTGTCGCCGCCTTAGCAATGGCAATCCAGAATATGTGGTTAACTGCAACAGCCCTTGGTCTCGGTGCAGGCTTTCTTGTCATGCCCTGTGTGACGGACGGACGCTTAGAAGAGGTACTCAGTGACTACTTTGGCTTTCCCAGGAGTTGGAGAGCATTCGGAATACTATGCATAGGAGTACCGAAGAGTAAAAGGCATATTGGACCTTCAAGATTCCCTTTAGAGAGTATATGCTTCACTGAGCGGTGGGGGATGCCTTACAAGCGAAAAGCATTTACCGAACTGGAGGGTGAAAAATGAAAATAGATTTACAGCCAGAGTTAGAGAAGAAATTACAGCAAAAAGCTGAAGATTGTGGATTGGACGCAGAAAAACTTGGAAAGCTTATAATTAACTGCTGGTTGAAAAACGAAGGGTCCGTATGGGGTGGAAGAAAAAAAATCGTCTTAGATTGGCCACCCGGATTTATATTCGTGAAAAGAAAGGAGGTGGAATAATTGGCAGAATGGTTGGGTAAACCCAGGGTGAAGAAAGAAGATATAACCCAATATTTCCAAAAGTTTCCTAAATATTGCCAATATTTCGAAGACAGTCCGAAGGTACGAGTTCACATAATCATACCAACTGAATATGTAGAAAAATTTAGGAAGGCAGTTATAAAAAAATATGGAAACTTTTCAGCAGGCAATTCAAATAAAGCATTACAAGAAGTTGCGCTTAAATGGATTGATGAAAATGGATGAGATAAAAGGCCTCGTAGATAGGATTTACACAAATAGTAATCTAAAGGCTGAAGTTGCATCATGGATTGA
Organism: Candidatus Helarchaeota archaeon; assembly: GCA_013375405.1. The sequence continues at coordinate 14,326 of JABXJU010000044.1, read as the reverse complement.
CAAATATGATGGGAAGATAATCGAGTTTCAAATTGGTGAAAATTCCATCTCTGTGATATTGACCAAGGAAAGATGGAAGCTTATAGAGGATTCGTATCCCAGCCCAGATGTGATTTTCGTTTCATCCAAAGAGGTTTTTACAGATATAATGAACGGAAGTTTGAAAATTTCTAAGGGGTTAAAAGGAGAAAAGTTACAGGTATATGGGAATTTCCATGACCTGAAAGCGTTTTTAGAGATTACCAAAAAGGGAAAATAGGAAATAAATCTGATACCTTTATCAATCGTCCATTTGAAATCTTTGCAATATCTTCAGATTAATACTAATTTCTTCGTATCTTTTAAACCCAATTTTCTACTTTTTCTAAGCAGATAGTTTTAAATTTCCAATGAAGAAAGAAACAGCCATGACAAAGGCAATAGATGCGTGGTGTAATATTTTTACACATGAAGGAATGGAGAAGTATTATAGATCTGTAGAAGGAATCATGTTTGCATTTAAGCTTTTCAAGAGAGAGTATATGCTGGAAGGTAGCACCGTTGAGGAATTTCTTGCTAAAATGGATGCGACAGGTGTAGATAAAGTTTGCATCCCAGCCTACCAAGTGAAAAAATTTCAAGCTGAAATGCTTCAAGCAATGCCGATGGAGGAGCTTGCAAAAGTGATTGATCAGGCGCCGGACAGGCTTATTGGCATGGTGGGTATCCATCCTTATAGAAGAATGGATGCAGTCCGGGATATAGTGAGAGGTGTTGAAGAATTTGGCTTTAAAGCTGCGCATATTCATCCATACGGCTTCGGTATTCCAATAAATGATGCGACGTATTACCCGATGTATGCAAAATGCGTTGAATTGGATATCCCAGTGGAGATTCAAGTAGGGCACTCTGCAGAGCAGATGCCGTCATCTGTTGGTAAACCTTTACTCCTAGACGATATTGCAATATATTTCCCAGAGCTTAGGATTATAGGGGCGCATATAGGCTGGCCTTGGGTCGATGAGATGATCGCAATAACTTGGAAACATCCAAATGTTTATATTGCTACTAGCGCTCATGCTCCAAAGTACTGGAACCCTACTTTTGTTAAATTTCTAAACTCTCGAGGAATGAACAAGGTTTTATATGCTACGGACTTTCCGGTACTTAACCACGAGGAGACGCTGGCTCAGATTGCTGAACTAGGGCTTAAGGAGAAAGCGTTACAGAAATTCTTAAGAGAAAATGCAATTAAAGTTTTTAAGCTTTAATTCATTTCCCTATATTTTTTAAATAGCTCCAAACCTATAATTAAAAATCCATGTATTCCTATTATAACACGAATTATTGAGGAGTTAATTATGACTATACACACAGAGATTTGTGATCTTATTGGAATAAAACATCCAATCATCCAAGCTGGGATGGGACCATTCACAACTGTGAATCTTGCTACTGCGGTTTCCAAAGAGGGCGCCTTAGGGCTTGTCAGTCAATGCGGCGGCCCCCACTATGATAAGTATAGAGGACGAAGCCATCAGGAAGTGATGTTTGAAGCCATTGAAGCAGTTAATAAACAAACAAATGATATATTCGGAATCAATGTCCGCGTTCCAAAAACCTCAGATGTTGCCAAGGATGTAGTCGATTATGTTGTAGATAGGGTGGAAAGCGACTCAAAATTTGCAAAAAAAATGAGGGTTGTGATTACTTCTGCTGGAGATCCATTACAAGAATATCTTAAAAAAATAAAAAAAGCAGGAATGATTCACATTCATGTAGCAGCAGCAGTGAAACATGCCCAACGAGTTGAGAAAGCTGGGTGCGATGCTGTAGTTGCTTCAGGCTATGAGGCTGGAGGACACTTAGCACATAATCCGGTTCATACTTTCGTTTTAATTCCCGAAGTAATAAAATCTGTAAATATTCCTGTAATAGCGGCTGGAGGAATGTGTGATGGTAAATCCTTAGCGGCGGTACTTGTAATGGGGGGTGCCGGCGTCCAAATGGGCACCCGGTTTATTGCGACTCAAGAGTCGGATTTTAAAGATAACTATAAAGAGTGCTTTCTTGAAGGAACTGAAACCGATACGATAGTTTTAGAAGGATTCCTCTCTCCCCATTGCAGATATATATCTAATCCGTGGACAAAAAACTTTCAAGAAATGATTGCTAGAGGGGCTACTGAAGAAGAAAGAACTCAATTTAAAATTGACGGACGGCTATATGCGGCAGAAGCTGGCGATAAAGACAAAGGTTCGATGCTATGTGGCATGTGTGTGGGTCGCATTCATGATCTGCCAACTGTCAAAGAAGTCATAAATCGAATTATAAAAGAAACTGAAGAATTACTTAGGACTGTACCCCAAAAAGTCTTACAAGACTAATAAAAAACTGTTTTCAACAGGACACACGTTAGAAAAACACTCTTATTCATCTGTTTCTCTATGCCTAAGTGGTTTAGAAAAAGAATAGGATGGACAGATCTCTATTAAATTTTTTTTCTTTTTTTATAGTTAAGTGTAGATAGTAAAACAAGAAGATACAGTAAAAAATTTTAATTAGATTTACGCGATACTGGATGTATGGATTTCGAGCGGTTAATTAATCCAAAAGTATGTGCGATTATTGGAGTATCGAACGATCCATTGAGGGCATCCTATCAATTTCTGGAGGCGTGGCTTGCACACAAATATAAGGGTAAAATCTACCTAATAAATCCAAAATACACTGAAATTCAAGGAATAAAAACCTATCCAGATATCCGTGAAATTCCAGATCAAGATGCGGTTGATTATGTATTACTTGTGTTACCTGCAGAGAAGGTCCCTGCAGAAATTAGTAAATGTGTAGAAAAAGGGGTGAAATTTGTTACAATTTTTAGCTCAGGCTTTAGTGAAATTGGGAATAAACAACTAGAGGAAGAAATTTTAAAAAGTGCTGCCGGGAAATTACGGGTATTAGGTCCAAACTGTATTGGGGTGTATTCAACTGAATCACGCTTAGGATATTTCTTGGATCAACCAATCGTTACTGAAGGGGATGTATCCTTCATATCACAAAGTGGAGGGATAACACGTAAATTTATTTGGACCGGTCTCTCTCGAGGCTTTGATATTCGTGCCACAGTATCTCTAGGCAATACAATAGATATTTCCATCAGTGAATTAACAGAATGGTTTTCAAAAGATCCAAAAACACAAATCATTGCAGCTTATATTGAATCCATTAAGGAGGGACATGAATTTTTTTCACTTCTAAAAACCATCACTCCCCAAAAACCTGTCGTCATTTTGAAATGTGGTAGATCCTCCAGAGGAAAATTAGCAGCTCAAAGCCATACAGGTGCTCTTGCAAGTTCCTTTGAAATATTCGACTCAATGGCCAAACAAGCAGGTGGACTGGTTGTAGAAACCCTTGAACAACTTACTGATCTCATTTTAAGTCTTGAACATCTAAAAAATCGTTTACCCTCTGGTAATAATATTGCCATTATTACCATGGGCGGGGGGAGGGCTGTCGAAATAACTGATACTTGTGAATCCAATGGATTTAACGTAGTAAATCTAGAAGATTCTACATTGAATCAATTACGAAATTTACTTCCATCTATTAATGTTATCCTTGAAAATCCAATTGATCTCGGGACGAAAGGCTTTAATCCCGAAATTTTCGGTAAAGCCTTTAAGTCGATCTCTCAAGATCCCAATATTGATATAATTCTTACCGTCCATGAAGTCGAACGATTCTCAGTAATCGCTAATCGCTTTCATATTGCTGATATTGGAGAAGTGTATGCGGATCTTATGCATCAATTTGGAAATCCCACCAAACCCATCATCAGTATCATACCACGATCATGGGAACTCGTTGATCATTTCATTACCTATCAAAATTACCGAAATGATCTATTGAACGTCGGCATCCCTTCATATCCAACGGCACAACGTGCATTAATAACCCTTAAAAAACTCCTTCAATATCAGAATTTCTTAAAAACTCATTAATCAAATTGAATATTAGAACTATCTTTTCTAATGCATGAAGGGATTGGAATTATGGTGAGCTGCAATTCAAAATGGGGTACCCTTTTTTTATTGATAGGGAATTCGGGATCGGGGAAAGATTCACTTATTAGGTGGGTAATTGAGAAATGGCCCTCAGACAGACCTGCTCCAGTTGTTCCTACCCGTGTTATCACCCGTCCTTCATCTCCTGAAACAGAAGCATTTGAATCAATATCTGAAGATCAATTCCAAAAATTATCGAAAGCTGGCGCATTTAGCTTGCAATGGACGAGTTATAGAATTTATTATGGGATACATGTTGAAATTGAAGATGCCTTGACTCGAAGTCGTTCGGTTCTTGTGAATGTCAGCCGCCAAATTGTCGAAGCAGCTCGAAACCGGTTTCCTAAGGTTTGTGTTATTTTTATTCGAGTACCTTACCATATTACTGAAGCTAGACTCCGATCTCGGGACCGAGAACACGGTATTGATTTAGAAAACCGCTTAGCACGAGCGCTACAAAATCAAGAATTTCCCACTGCTGATTATACAATCGATAATTCGGGCGATATCACCGTCGCGGGACAAGAGTTGCTCAATATTCTTCTGAAGTACTGATTATAATAAGTAGGTCAGAATTAAAAAAAAGGAGGAGACGATGGGTTTAGCGCCAATCATAGAAATTGGTGACGGTGCTGTCGGTCGAAGTATAATTGCCTGAAAAATCATAGAGGTTTAAATCGGTAACGTGGGAAGACATCGTGATAGCGGCGAAGGAGAAGGCCAAGAGGTGAAGTTGATCAACTGAGGTGTCATAGAGGGTTAAATTCGCATTACCAAATGCCAATATCATCCATCCATTATAGCAGGAAAATAATGAGACATTTGAATCATGATCGGGATAAAGATAAAAAGCGCTGGAGTTCGTTAATGAGACATTTGAATTACCATAGGTATAAAGATAAAAATCGCTGGAGTTCGTTAATGAGACATTTGAATTACTATAGGTATTAAGATCAAAATCGCTGGTATTCGTTAATGAGACATTTGAATAATCATTACTCTCAAGGTAAAAATTGTTAGTATTCGTTAAACTGAGATTAATTTGATTATATAGATAATATTCACAATATAACGTAGTATAACTAACATTTGAACCAAGAGTCATTTTTGGCCAATCCCCGGATTCGATGCCTACAAAAGTGGTGTTATACCCTGCGATATTTCCTTTGTAAAAGTCGAAAACTGCGTTTAGGTCAGTGAATATAACATCTTCGAGATAAACAGTATTATTGGTTTCAAAATTTCCAGTAAAGATCGTTGTATTACGAATATCTGAAAGGCTATCATCCCACTGCTGTAGTATTACAACATTTGTATTGTGAAGTGTCAAATTCGCAGTATTCCTTGTTATTATCTCATTGAATATAGAATTATTGATGGTGGCTTTGGTAGAACTTACGACATTGAGCCTTTGCTCTATTGAAGTATAAGTTGAATTGATAATAGTTATGATGGGTTCTGCGGAGATCCCCGTCCCTGAGAGTACATTGTTGTCAATAGTCCAGGTGCCTGAAATAAGATTTGTATAATCAAAGATGATATCGACAGTTGAATTGATGAGAGTCAGCTGGGCATTATCACGAGTATAAAATCTCGAAGTTGTGGTCGAATTTATTAGCGTTGTATTACTATTACCCCATAGATAAAATCCTGAACTTGTAGTAAAATGGTGTAGTGTTGCAATACTCCATTGATACATATTAATAATTGAAGTAGAACTACAATGAGTCACATTTATTTCCGAATTGTCATATATAGCCATAGCTAAAAGCGAACTGTTCCTGATAGTCAATTTTACATAATTATAAGTATATAGATATCCATTTAACACTGCGTCTGTCAGCGAAACCGTTGAGTTATGCCTTAAATAGGTGAAACCGGCGACTGTCACGTTCTCTAATGAGGCGATCACCTGCCCGTAGGTATATAATATGTTACTAATCGAGAGATTGGTAGCGGTGATCGACGCGTTGCCGTCTAAAGTGAGGTCCGTCGCCCAAGAATCCTGCACGGCAATGAGCGCACTCATATAGCTAACGAGCGTGGTTATATCAGAGTTGATAATAGTAACTACTGCGGTATCGTAAGCGGTGATATTACAACTGACCTCCGCATTCTGAATAGTACCGCTCGAATTCCCCTTAAAAGTCAGATAACTGTTAACTGTTGTCGTATCTAAGAGAACAGTACCATTTGCGAACGCCGTCAAGTTCCCATGAAAAATCACATTATGCATCTCGAGTATCCCAAAAACAGTTAGATTTGCATCCCCTGTAAAGTTGAACTCACCATTCTGAAAAACTACCTTCTGATCTGTCCCAACTATTAGGCTGGTGGTGAAAACGTGGTCGCCTGTATAATAAATGGTGTCATCACTCGGTCCTCCACCAGGGCCACGTAAGAGCAAGACTGGGACAAGAATTCCTACCGTGATTGCTGCAATGAGAATGATTGCATATAATTTTTTTTTCTCAATCATTTTTTTATTCCATCCATTATTTCAATGATTTTTTATAATCCAACTTAGATCTTTATTCTTTATTTAGTTTAAAAATGCTATTTTGAATCTTTAATTGAAAAAGTATGCAAATATTAGAGATAACCAAAAAGTTGAAAAATTCTATTATGATTGTCTTAACACAACAACTGAAGTGATTTCACCATGTTAGAGAAACTTAGAACATCTCCAAGTAAAAAGAAACTCACGCTGATAACATTAGTGACTTTAGTGATATTTATCACACTCACGATAATATTCAGATTTTACGAAGCTGCATTAAAGGAAAGTGGTTTTGGAATCGTTGAATTCGAATTTGCTTTTACTCAATCCACCGCAACTGCTATTTTATCTGCATGGGGGGTGTCCCTTATACCAGTTGCACTACAAAGTGTCTATTTGGATTTTATTTACATTGCTGCATATAGTATTGGTTTGTTCGGAATTACGATCTTCATTATCCGCGCATTACAGGAACGCTGGCATAATTTTGGAATAATATTCGCAATTACGCCCTTAATCGCCGGAGCCTTTGATATAATTGAAAATATTAACTTGATTACAATGTTGAATGATGTCAAAGATTATCCAAGTTTCGCTCCTCCAATTGCCTCCATTTGTGCATTCATTAAGTTTGGCTTTCTATTAGTGAGCATTGGATTTGTTCTCATTGCTGGAATTATTGTACTGATTCAAAAGAGGCGCTCTTAACAAGCCTTTTTACTGAACAGGTAATGGATTTTGTCAAAAACTAATAAATGGTGGCAGAAACCAGGACTAGGCATTTTGTACCAAATCGAACATCGTCCTGGATGGAGATGGAATCGCAATTTTGATAAATTTAATGCTTCTATGAGAGATAAGAGGGCGAAATTCAAATTTAATGGTCCCTTTTGCAAAATTAAGGATTGGACTGCTTTCTCGAAGCAAAGGGTGGGCGTAGATTATCATATCATGGAGATTAAGTGGCATGATGGAATTTGCTATTTTGATACCAAATTAACCGATTGGAAAACCCCAAATGATTACGGCAAACAATTTGCTGAGGAGAGTAAAAAAGCAAAAATTCCTTTTTTATATTATTATTCTTCTATTATCGATCACAATCCAATGTTCGACGATATCCAACCCTTACGTGGCGCAACCACTTCTCATCTCGATTATGGTAAATGGAGTAAACCCTTCATCCCTTTACTTGATGCCTTCCTAACTTATGGGGCGTGGATTCGTTTTCGGTTTCAGGAAGCAAAAATCCGTTTCAAGAAGAAGGAGAAAAAAGCAAAATTTCTCCAGTTCATTAAATTCAATAGGTTTCACTTAGATCCCCGAAGATATGAGAAATATATGTTAGGGCAACTTATTGAACTCATTGAAAAGTACAAACCTGATGGAATGTGGATGGATTGGTATCAATGGAACATGGATCGGTCTGCATCCATTATTATGGATTTCATGAAGGAAAAATATCCTCGTATCATTCTTACTTTTAATAATAGTCTTGGTTGGGATTTAAAGTGGGCGCATTACGTAACTGCGGAATTTCACAATGTCAGTACGGCCTGGAACAAGTCAAATAGATTTCGGAATTCAAAGATATCATGGGAATTAATTGGACCTGCTGCTTTGGCATGGGATAGAATGGATGCACGTGCAAATCCTTTCGATATTATCCGAATGGCTGCTATGATCATGGCAAACGGGGGAAAGGCAGTCTATGGCATGGCCTCTCAAATGGATGGAACCCTCTATCCAGAACTAGCGAAACAAATGGATAGGTTAGGGGATTGGTATAAGCCGCGACGTGAATTATTCCGGGAGGCAATTCCAATGAATTATAAGGGGAAGAAAGTGCCTGGAATCAAATTGAACAATAAAAAAATCAAATCCATTGGAACCCGCTGCAAGGATGATTATCTCATTCATTTAATTAATTTTGGTATAGACGACATCCCTCTGAAGGTAAATTTCAAGCAGAAATACTGGGCTAACATTAAAAACATCTCTATAGAACCAATCAAGGAAGAATTAAAGATTCAAACTGAACAGAACGGGAAATTAATTTTAATTCCTCCAAATCTAGTTGATCCCGTCGATACAATCCTACGTATAGAATTAAAATGATAGATTAAATCGTTATAATTTTGTGATTACTTCACACCCATCCTCTAAAACTACTACAGTCTTTTCAGCTTGCGCCACCGGATTAGCACTTGCTTCAATAAGGACTGAATACCCATGAATTACATTTTGACTTACTAATCTATTTAACGTGGGTTTAGGTATTTGATCATACCATCTGAAGGAGAAAGGGAGTTGGCGTTGTTTTCCCCATATTCTGTTAATTAGACGCATAACTTGAGCAGGCATATTTTTAACTTTTCGTTTTATTAATGAATGGATATATTCATCTTCTCCGTTGATTACGTAGCCTGCAGCCGAACTAGGCGTCGCGAATGGTTCTAATGCAAAGATATCACCCGATTTAAAGCGATAGGCATTACTTGGATCTTTGATTCCAATGCTGGGGACCGAAATTCCTGCATGCAACTGATATTGTTTCATTTGGTGGCCTGAAAGGTTAGAAATTGGCTGGACTCCAAAACTTCGTATGGTTTTCTCTACTGCGATTCCTACCGCTCCTATCTTCACTCCTGCTTCGATAGTGTTAATTGCGGTTTCAAGCCCTGCCTCGGCAGCATCTATAAGAGGTTGGAATTTATCCGTGCCAACTTGGACCGAAATTGCCATATCTGTGGTAAAACCATCAATTTGGACACCCACATCTAATTTCACCAATCCTACATTGGGCACTGTGGTAGTATCCCCTATAGGGCAAGCATAATGTGCAGTAATCTCATTTATACCTATATTTAATGGAAATGCAAGTGAATACCCTTTAGTTCGGATCATTTCATCCTCAATAAATTCTGTGATATCAATTAACTTTACTCCAGGTTTAATTTTTTCCTTTCCTTTTTCTAATGCTTTAGCTAAGATTTTTCCTGCTTGAAAATATTTTTCTAAAGTTTCATCATCATGCATAATCAAACTTCCAATTCTGTTTCTGCCCGCTTTGCAAGGATCTCTTTCACCTTCAGAAGGTCATGTGGGGTTGTTCGTATTGTAAAAGCGTAACACAGACCCGCTGGAATGACAAACAAAAGTGTAATACACAAAGCATAAATCCACGCTAAATCCAAGGGGAAAAATGATATTAATAAGAGCTGTAAACCCGCACATATAAGGAGACCGGCTGAACGTCCAAGACCATTGATAAAATTGGAGAAACCATATAGCGTCCCCCGGTGTTCAGGCAAATTCACATCACCTACGAGTGCGTAGAAATTAGGTGCATCAGCGGATGCAAATATGGCGGCAAATAATGCGACTATAAATGTTATCAAAAAGAGGGGATTCGAGAACAGTTGTCCAGCTAAATACCCCAGAATTACGCCTATACTACTTGAATTAGGAGCACTTGTAAGTTGAAAGGGAATAAGTAGCATCGCAATTATAAGCGGAATACTCAAAAACACTCCAATTGCACTTATAATAGGGCGTGACTTTAAAGTCTTCTTTTGATATTTATCGCCAAGCCATCCGAAGATGACCGAAAAAACTCCACCAATTTGAAATAGTCCTGCAATTAACGGTCCAATCATTTTCGCGGGAGTTTCGAGAACTCCTTGCGCCATTACTTTGTTAATTAAAACAATTGGGAGCAATTGTATTCCGCCCCACCCTATCTGAGCAAAAAATCCTTGTATAATTAAAAATTTATTTGTCCGAATCCCTAAAATTCGGCGCAAATCTTTCCTACTAATACGATAATCGTAAGTACTTCCGGATTTAAATACATCCTGCAATTCTTCTTCAGTTGCACCCCGCTGAGGATCAATTGTGAAAAAATAAGCCACCACAAACCCAAAAGTTATAAGGCTTAAAGCCCAAAAAGCGGAATTCCATCCAATTTGAATATCGAATACCATTGCAAGGGTATAACCGAAAGCATTTCCTGCGCCCTGCGACAGTCCCCATAACGAAAGGGCTAAACCTCGGCGCGCAGGAGACACAAAATCTGTAATAATCGAGAAACCCACTGATGCGATACATCCTAATCCGATACCCGCTAATAATTGAAAAATTAAGAATTGCGTAAAAGTTTGAGAAAATGATGAGAGTAAAATAAAAGTCGCCCAAATAATTGTTCCATAGAGGAGTAATTTTTTCCGATTATACTTATCCCCGTAATACCCCCAAAAAAAGCTAGTTACAGCGGTGATGAGAGTAACACCAGCTACTGAAAATGCGACAACACCTTCCAAAGTTTCAGGAATGCCGAGCCCTTCCGCCAGACTTTTGATAATCACCGGAATAAGTGCAAGAGCGGCATTATCTAGTGCGGCAATTATGATAAAAACGATTATCGTATATAATTCTCGTTTCTTCATGGAACTCTCATACTCTGTAAATTAAATGAAATAAATAATGATGAGTAATAAGGTAATAAAAATTGCTTCTGGCACAACTCCGTAACGTTTCTCATTCCAATCGGGCAGCCACGAAAAAAATTTTGTTCGAAATTTATCGATGAGCGGATGAATTTCATAGCCCTCCAACCACAAGGGATCCTTTTTTAACTTCCGAATTCCTCGAATAAATCCCCAATCATAAATATCTATTAAGACCGCCATACCCATTGCCAACCAGTACGGTTTCCAGAAAACAATTAATACAACAAAGCCAGCTGGGATGATGATTAAATGGTAAATAACCCAGAATTTATCATCGGGCTGAGCCTCCTTCAGATGATATGTCATTCGAGCAAGACTATCAACTAAGAAATGGGAAAAAAATGCCACAAAAATCATTAAAATTAACCCAAGTGGCGGAAAAATATCTATTAATAATATATGAATAATAATACCTATCAAAAAATGAGATATTGCTTGCAAATTTTTCATCTATTTTGATTTTTCGGGTCAATCATTTCTAATTCAATCAATTAATAACCATTTCCATTCCTGAAATAAAAGTTGATTGTTTGATTTCTAAATTTCATTTTTCCCCCTCTTCAGATAACATACTAATAATTTCGTTGAGCATATCCTCATCTAATTCATCGATACGACGGTTCGTCATTTCAATTACTACTCTCCCAACCCAACCACATTTTTTACATACGTGTCTTGCAGGAGTTAAGGGTGAATACAATCCTGCAACATCCATGATACTAATTATCGACGATTTACACTGCGGACAAATTTTTAGGTCAATAGTTACTCCCTGTCTAGATAAGTCTTCTAAAATTTTGAGGTTTTTCTTTACGTTCTCATCCTGGTCCATACATAGTCGCCCCATTCTTTGGGGAAAAATTTAAAATAATTGAAACCCTAAATAATGAACATAGCCCAAGGTCTTTTTATTATCTTTACTAATTTTACATCGAATTTTTTGAACCTTTTTTTCATTGAGGTATAATTTAAATCGTTTTAATAGGGCAGTTGCGATTCCTTGACTTCTAAATTTTTCCAGGACGCCTAAATAGGTAATGTACCCAACTTGATTATAGATTCCTGAAGCTAAAAAACCAATAATTTCATCATTTAATTTTGCCAAGAAAATCCCTTCATACTCCTCAACTTGAACTTCTCGAAGATCCCTCGCTTTTCCCGAATCAATTTCATCTGGAAAGATCATTAAAAAGAGATCAAGTACCTTATGATAATCATCTTTCCCCGAAACATTACATATTGTAATATTATCTTGTAAATTTCGTTCCGGTAAATTTATTTGGTCTATTAAAATCTGGAATTGGTTATAATCCTCATCCATTTCTCTCGTTTCCATACTCATAAATTGAAAGAACGATTTTTTTTCTTCAAATAATAATACTTATATAACTAATTTATTTTGGTGGAGAGACGTCTTTCAATTTTTCTGATGCAGGTTCTCCACCAATTCCCCAATGTGATTTTGGGATTTCATGCACGATTACTTCCACTGCATGTGGTGGAATGCCCATATCTACAAAAATTTTTGTTATTTTTTGAATCAGAATTTTGATTTTTTCGGAGCTGAATCCTTTCCAAACATGCACATGAACAGTTGGCATTTATCTACCTCCTAATTGTAAATTAATATCTCTAAATTATAAGAACTAAATAACGGCTGTAAGGAAATTATAATGAGAAATTATAAAAATTTTTTATCCAAGAATAGAGACTCAAAATAGGATGATTTGATTATGAAGGAAAAAAAGACAAACGTATTGGGGTTTGATCTCGTTAAAGAATCAAAGGCAGCGAAATTACATGAAAAAGCGAAAGAATATCTATTTTTTCAAATATATGTGTCTTCTGAATATATATATAATAATTATGGATTAGACGCACTAAAAAATTACTATAAATTTAATCAAGAGAGTTTTTTCGAGTTGAAAATGAGTGGTCTATATAAAATGATGGAAACCATAATAAAAAGACTCCCAAAAAGCTTAAAAATGAAAGAAGGGTTGAAAATGATGGTCGATGAATTACAATTTTTAGAATCGCCAAAGAATATTGCCATACTTGAAAGGACAAAAGAAAATGCGACCTTTGAAGTCACTAAATGCACTCTGAGAAAAAATTTTAATAAATTGGCTAAAAAATCAAAAAAACTGGACTTGATTGATAAGTGCTGTTTTTGGTGTATGGAATCCATTCCATTTGCTGGGAAGTATGGCTTTGAGTATTCAATAGAATTAACAAAGAAAGGTTGTTTAAATTATTTAAAATGAATAAAAATACTGCATTTATGGTATTGTATCTTTAAGTGATACTAGAGCGGGAGGGCAAATTTGCGCATAATACTTTCAGGTACCTCTCCGACTGGTATCAGTTTGATCTGATCTATTGTATAAAGAATCTTTTTAAAGGGATTTTAGTAATTTTAATGTAAGTGATAAAAATGAATACGGTACAAATATTATCTCAATTTGAACACGCTTCTATATATTGGGATTGCCAATTATCCTTGGGGAAAAAATTAGATATCTTGAGAACTATTTTTGGAGGTACTCTTGATAACGTGAATTTTTGGGATTTATATAAAGTGGTAAAAAAACTTCAATCCCAGTAATCTATTTAAGAATTTTGGATAAGAAACAATCATAGCAAGCGTAGAAGACGAATTCATCGGGTAAACACTGTAAGCAGGATATGAATCAACCCACTTTTTTAAAAACAAATATAATTAACCATACATGACTAGTTTGCAATATTTAATTTGGCTGTATAATAGAGTTTAAAATCATTAAGATAGATTACTTTGGTAGTGCTGCTCCGCATTGATCACAAAAGATAGTATCTGCTCGATTAGTTGCTTGACAAACGGGGCAAACTTTTTCAAACCCAGACGGTGACATCCTAGAAGCTTCAGGTGTTTCAATATGAGATGATGCAAATGCAGGATCAATTTTTAGATGATAGTATAGAGCTTTAACAAATGTATAGAACGATTGATAATGAGCAAACAATTTAAAAGAGAAACCTGAATTGGGTATTAAAGCGATTACTAAACTTGTGCTACCATTTGGGAATAAATAAATTGGCTGAACATTTAATTTAAAAACGGGAACACCAATAAAGAATTTTGCTGTTCTCTCACCACCAGATGGCCCCATCTTTAATGTTCTAAGAGCCCTTCCCAACTGCCCACTCAATCCCCTATTTAAAGAAAAAGCTTGTTCATAATGGAATTCAAAGTTTTCCTGTAACTTAAAACTTAAACCTTTAGA
>JABXJU010000268.1 GCA_013375405.1 Candidatus Helarchaeota archaeon | reverse complement strand
ATAGATTGAAGCCATTTCACCTGCTCGTGAACCTTCTAACGCTACATTATCAACTAAATCATGAACTTGAAGAACATTTCCACATGCAAATATCCCCGGGATGCTAGTTTCCAAAGAATTTGTAACCATGGGACCGCGTGTTCTGGGATCAATTTCAATGTTGGCAGCCCGTGAAAGCTCATTCTCAGGTATCAGACCCACAGATAGAAGCAATGTATCGCATTTAAAAAATCGTTCGGTACCTGGAATGGGACGCCAATTTTCATCAACTTTCGCAATTGTAACCCCTTCAACCCGTTGCGCTCCATGAATTTTAGTAACAGTGTGTTCTAAAATTAACGGAATTCCAAAATCCTTGAGGCATTGAACTTGGTTCCGAATTAATCCGCTAGGATAGGGTAATATTTCCACGACCGCTTCTACCTTAGCACCTTCCCATGTTAACCGCCGTGCCATTATGAGACCGATATCTCCACTTCCAAGAATTACGAAACGTTTTCCTGGCATGTACCCTTCAATATTAACAAGGCGTTGCGCCAATCCTGCAGGATAAATTCCTGCGGGTCGATGGCCGGGAACCAAGATATTATGGCGAGTTCGCTCCCTACAACCCATTGCTAAAACGATAGCACCCGCTTTAATTTTTAAATTACCATCCTTTTGATTGACTGCAATAATTTCCTTTTCGGGAGAGATCGAAGTGACCATGGTATTTAATTTGGCGGGTATTTTTAATTTTTGAGCTTGATTGATATATCTTTGAGCGAATTCAGGTCCAGTCAATTCTTCTTTAAAGATATGTAACCCAAAACCGTTATGGATGCATTGAGGGAGGATTCCACCCAATTCGAAATCTCTCTCGATAATAAGGACCTCTGCTCCCTTTTCTTTTGCAGCGATTGCGGCTGCAAGACCAGCAGGACCACCACCTATTATGGCTACATCTACATTAATTTCCTTCAGTGGCGGCACCTCTTAATTCTTTGGTTTTTGCTATAATTAGCTCTGATTTTGGTCCTTTTTTACTAATTTGTTCAACAGGAACATTCAATTCCTCTGAAAGTATGTCTATAATACGATTTGTACAGAAACCACCATGGCAGCGTCCCATTTGTGCGCGTGTCCTGAATTTCACACCATCTAAAGTTGTTGCACCTAATGGGCGATGAATTGCTGCCTTCGCCTCCGCTTTAGTGATATGCTCACATCGACAAATTATGGTACCATAATCAGGATTTTTTAAAATTAATTTTGAGCGTTCTTCATCTGTTAAAATTGCAAATCTTGGAGGGACTTTTCGAATTGGATTAAAATTAGGATTGGGATTTAATTCTATCCCACATTCTTTTACTATATCTACAATATATTCAGCTATTGCGAGCGAAGCAGATAAGCCTGGCGACTGGATTCCAGCAACATTCACAAACCCTCCAACCTTTGTGGGCTCGATGATGAATTCATTTGTGTTTGCAACAGCGCGGAGCCCTGCATACGTTACAATCGCTTGATTTATTGGAAGATCAGGAATTAATTTGCGACCTCCTTGAATTATTTCAATAAGGCCCTCCGTTGTTATTGAAAGATCATCTTTATCATCGATATTTTGAGCGTTCGGTCCGAGAAAAATGTGTTTTTCGTAAGTTGGCGAAACCACTATGCCTTTACTGATAGGAGTTGGAATAGGAAATAACACATGATTTAATTCAATACACTTTTTATCTAGGAGAATATATTCACCTTTTCTGGGTGTGATTGTGAAATAATCTAAACCCACCATTCGAGAAATATTGTCAGCATGAACGCCCGCAGCATTAATTATTGTATTCGCTTTAATCTCATTGGAGCTCGTAATAACCTTCTTATAATTTTCTTTCACTTCGATATCGACAACTTCTGAATTGAATAAGAATTGAACTCCATTAACATTGGCATTCTCCGCTAAACCTATTGTGAGATCATAAGGGGAGACAATTCCACCTGTAGGTGCGAAAAGAATACCCGTTACTTTATCTGTTAGAGAAGGTTCCATCTTTTTAATTCGTTTTCGATCTCTCACAATCTCTAAATCGGGGATTTTATTTTTTTCGCCTCTTTGGTATAATTCCTCTAGGGTCTTTATACTCTCTTCAGTGACCGCAACAACAAATGTTCCTATTCGTTCGAATGGAACTTTTAATTCCTGACAAACCTGATCAAAGAGTGGATTTCCCAAAGCATTAAATTTCGCCTTAAGCGTCCCTGGTTTTGCAGCATAACCCGCATGGATAATCCCTGAATTCGCCTTACTTGTCCCTGAGCAGACATCAGCGGCTTTCTCCAGCACTATTACTTTTAGGCGGTATTTGGCTAAGCATCTGGCAATCGCACATCCTATCACACCTGCGCCAATTATGCAGCAATCAAAAATATCTTCACTCATTACTTCACCTTTAAAAATTTAGTAAAATCAAGTCGCCGCCCTTAACTTCTATTTCATACTGTATCTATTGCATTAATAAAATGAGAGAAAATTAAGATTTTGGTTGTATTTAAAAACTATTTAATTTCGCGAAATATTTTGAGAAAATCATCTGAACTCTACTGATGTCATAAGGAAACGAAAAATACGATGAGATCAACGACTATTGCACCAATAGCGACATAGATGAAAAAGTTCCCCATAGTAAAAAGGCCACCACTTGTTAAAAGTATAGCACCTAATAAGATCAGTAAATAGCCGAGATCAAATCCTGATATTCCAATGGGACTCAATAGAAGGAAGAAGGAACTAATTAATAACACGGCTCCAGTCCCATGGACGTCTTTTCGGGATAGAATTACAGAGATAATTACGATTATACTAATACCAATTCCGATTCCAGCATCTAAAACAGATACTAGATTAAGAAAAGATTCGATGAGTATAAGAATTGCCCCGATGATAGGAGCGATCCAAAGGAATCTCATTAATTTACCCAACAGCAGATCCATTTCAACCATTTTCTTCCCTCATTTAATTTTTAACACATATGAATTTTTGATAGTGACATCTTCATATTCCAATGATAAAGCCAGTTCAAAAGTACCTTGAGCATCCTGGGGAAAATTATATCGGATCTCACAGATAGTTTGAATAGAATCCTCCTGTAAAGTAATAGGGAATTCTCCTGAGGTAACAACTTCTTTATTATTGTTCAAAATTTCCCATTTGACTTTAGCATCAGAAAAGACTTTATGTAAATCGTTTACTACATAAATTCTCGTCTTGTAGGTTTTGCTCGGTTTATACTTTTTCTTCGGCCAATCCGCCATAACGTAGACGGGTTCAAAAGATAGTTTAGTGGTATAATAGGCCTTTTTCGGTGTCCGCCAGTAATCGATTATTGACCAAGTTATACCGGGAAAACAGTCATTGAATAAAAACATGATCGTGCCGCCACTCGGCTTGTAACGGTTAATTCGCCAGAGTTCATTATAAAATTTTAGTAATTCAGCTTGATATTCTTGCGTGGCATCGATAACTTCAGAAATATTTTTGTACTGGTTGAGATCAAACCATCTTCCAAAAAATAATGGTTGGCATCTATGCTTATCTCTCAATAACTTCCAATTAATAGGCCATAGATCCTCCTCTTTGAAGACCTTTTTGAGATTTTCAAGATCTGGGAATGATTGTGCACCATACTCCGTAACAAAACATGCCATTCTTTTTAAAGGGAAACGAGTGTAGCAATAGGCATCCCGATAATTTTTCCCCATGTACCATCCCTCGTAGGTGTGCAGGTCGGTTCCTTTTCGGATTACCCCCATCATTCCGGAGTTTTGTATTACAGGTACAGAATCATCGACTTCTAAAACAGCTTCCATAAGGTGTTTATCAAGCACATTCTTATTTCTGTTATAAAAGAACATTGTGGCAGGTAGACCAAATATAAGTGAAATGAGGATAAAGAGACCCCAAAAGATTGCATTACTAAAGAACCCAACATATGTGTCTGCAAGCCAAGCAAGCCCATAAGAAATAAGAAGAAGAATTATTGTATATAATATTGGTTTTAAGCTTAGTCCCATGGGTTCATTATGACAGCAATAAACTCCTTGGGAAGGATAATTCTGTATCTTACGAGCCATTCGTTTTATCTGTGTCTTTGCTTCTTCCTCGATTTTCATATCATAAGCCCATTGTAACGCGAAATCCTGCCAAATAAGAATGCCCCTCTCAGCACAGACTTCGTGAAGTTCAATTCGATCAACGTGAGCGTGGAGTCTTATCATATTAAAATTCCCTTTGACTAAAAGATCCACATCTCGCTCATAATCTTCTCGCTCTACATGGGCAATTCGATGATCACAAGGTGCATAATTTGTGCCCCGGATGTATAGGCGTTTTTTATTCAGGAAGAATTCCCAGGATCGGTCTTTGATCACTCGTTTAAATTCGCGAATGCCAAATAGTTGTTCGCTCTCATCAGAGACTTTGTCGTTATCTTCCACTGTAATTTTAAGGAGATAGAGATAGGGATATCCATGATCATGGGTCCACCAGAGGTGGGCATCCTCAATAACCATTTCTTTGGTGAATTCATTTTCTCCGTTTTCTAATTTTTCATAAAATTCTTCTTTCAACTCGGCTCCCTGAAAATTTTTAGGTTGAATGAGGAGTTGAAACTTTTTTTCACCCGCTCGTTCAGTAGTTACTTCAAATCGCAGAAATAATTTCGCATTATTTTCGTCAATTATCTCTGATTTTATTTCACCATATTTTATATAGGTGGACCCAGTCTCAATGAGAGCAACATCATTCCAAATACCCCCAGGGTTAAAAAGTGGATCAGAAGCATCCCAATCCAAGAAGACTCCAGTGATTTGTTTCTTTTTGCCCCGATCTGTCTCCTCTCTAGATTCAACCTTCACACAGAGAACATTTTCTTTATCAAGAAAACTCGTCACATCAAAATTAAATACATCAAAATACCCTTCATGACTCCCTAGTTTCTCCTCATTTAACCACACGGTGCAATTATAAAATACACCTTTGAACTGTAATCGAATAATTTTGAAGAATTGCTTGATCTGTTCAGGAACATCA
>JABXJU010000267.1 GCA_013375405.1 Candidatus Helarchaeota archaeon | reverse complement strand
AAATTTTCAAAAACATTTAAAAATAGCTTTCAACAAATAGTACCGACGAAAAAATCGCTCTGTATCTACAGACTGGGAAAAAAAAATGATAGTTGAAATGTAATCTACTGTTTTCCTGGCATATAGGGCGCAATACTCTTAGCTAAATCGATAAGAGACATACTTTGGAGAATTGCCTTCCCGGGACCTGTCAATTGCACCAGAAATAGCCCTTCTCCACCAAAAAAGATGTTTTTTACACCTTTTACTCGCTGTATTGAATACTCAACGGTGCTATCCCACATTACTGCAGATCCTGTATCAACTTTAAGGATTTCGCCAGCTTTTAAATCTACTTCGATCAATTCACCTGCGACAGCAATGAAAAACGTTCCAGGGCCTGTTATTTTTTGGAGAATGAAGCCTTCACCGCCAAAAAGAGCAGATCCAAACTTCTTCTGAAAGGTCATTTCAAGTGTAACACTCGATTCGCTGCATAAATAGGCATCTTTTTCAGCAATCATATATTCTCCTTCGCCAAGGGTTCTAGCCAAAATAGTTCCAGGTACTGAGGGCGCGAATCCAACAGTTCCAGAACTCCCTTCAGCGATAAATTTTGCCATAAAAAAAGATTCTCCACTTAACTTCCGTTTAATGCTCTTCCAAAAGCCACCTTTCATTTTTGTATCCATTCGAATATTACCAGAAGAAAAAAGAAACTTACCCGTTTCAGCCCACATTTCTTCATCTTGATCCAATTCAATGATTAGATGTTGCATTGTTGTTCCAATAATTTTATGTTTCATTTTCTTACTATCCTCCTTTGAGAGGCACTCTCAATGAAGTGAAATCAAATTCATCCGTGATATTCATTTAAAACTATTAGAATAAAAAGTTAATTTATTTTTGAAAGAGCTTCATATCTAAAGTACTGATTCTTTTACAGCCCGTTTCCGTAACGACATACGTGTCTTCATTTCCAACGGTCCCATAATTTTTAATTAACGTCCAAGCTTCGAGATCCAAGACGTTTCCTTTCTGAAATTTTCGTTCTAGACTCCCGTGCATTGGATCGAAGAAGTGAAACTCTTCTGTTCGTAATCCTAAGCTATGGGCAATGATAATGAAGACATCCTGTCGTCCCGTTTCACGCCATGTTTTCTCAGCGAGCGCCATAATTTCTTTTGGATCAGCACTTGGTTTGATTGCTTTCTGGCAGGCGTTTTGCACTTGTATGATAGCCTCGATGGGCTCTTTTACTTCGGGGGGAGGTTCGCCCAGATAGCAATAGCGATTCACATCAGATACATAGCCTTTGTAAAAGGCGCCGATATCATAACGCACGAGATCATTTGATTGTACTTTTATTCCTGTTCCTGGCGCCTCGGGGTCACTCTCCCCGATGGACATGGTGAAATGATCCCATCCCTCTGCACCTTCATCAATGATTGTCTTTTTGGCGAGTTGTATTAATTCAATATCACTAATGCCAGGATTTGTTGCTTCGATCATCTTCAAAATTGCTTGTTCTGCGATTCTTGTGGATTCTGTTATGCGGCGAATTTCTTCTTCGGATTTCGTTAGCTGCATATCTAAAAGTAAATTATCTGCGGGGACTAGGGTTGCTTGTGGAAATGTCTCCTTAAGGAAGGATGTGATATAAAACGGCAAAGAACTCTCTACCCCAATGTTCCCCTCGGTAATTTTTCGCTTCTTCACAAATTTCTTTATTGATCGAAGCGCACTTTTAGGAGTTAAACAACCTTTAGTATCTCTAATCCAAGTTAATTGGCGATCATAGATGTCCCAAACAATTAAGCTCTCCTCACCGTCCGAATAAATGAGGCCAATTGAAGGATATTGATTTCGGAGGGCATATAAAATAGGATTCATTGCGTGATGGCGTACCGGTAACCCTGAGGCGTAAAATACATTCTCGGGGGAACTTACTATTAAGACATCAAGTTTATATTGCTTCATTAAATTAGCTGCTTTGTCTTGATCATATCCTATTGGTTTAGGTCTTTCTGAATCTCGTCTAAATAATACCATATATTTCCCTCATCGTGCTAAATAATTATTTTGAATGACACTGTTTAACTTTTCCAAAATACTTTTCGTGCCTTTAGTGCGAGCCACTTCCATCAACTCATCGCGAGTAGCAGTTCGGCCTAACTCTGCGGATAAATACCCTAGAAGGACGGTGGCAATGGCATCCTTTGCCTGTTCTGGCGTAAATTCCGGTTCTTTATCTTCTAGAATACAAGCTGCAAAATATTCATCTTCACGTCTGGCAGAAATATCATAATATTTCGGATAAATACCATGTTCAACTTTAGGTTCGAACCATCTTCCACGATTGCTTCCCAGGTCTTTGTGATGTGAGTTGATTTTAATAGGATTTTCCCAAGCATGATTTTCTACAATACTTCCCTTAGTACCATAAATTTCTATTTGATTAGTCGGGGGAGTGACAACGGTGAAGCTGACCACTGCCTCAGCAATAGCTCCCCTCTTATATTTCAAGAATACCATCGCGTTATCTTCTGCTTTCTCCTCTAAATTTGTGCATTGTTTGGTCAACCATGCATACGCAGATTCAATAACATCATCTAAGATCCATTGTATAGTGGCAAATTTATGAGCCCCCATATCCATTAATGAGCCTCCACCAGCTTTAATTGGATGCCCCTTCCAAAAACCAGGTTGCATCAAATTAGGAATCTCCATGACACCTTCATAACTCCGTATTAAAAAAGGTTCACCAACCCATCCTTTTTGCACGGCATCTTTAATCCATTGATGTGCAGGTTGAAAGCGATGGTTCTCTGCAATCATAAATTTAACCTTAGCTTTACGTGTTATTTCAATCATCTGGTCACATCCTTCAAGCGTGGTTGCCATTGGCTTTTCACAGAGCACCGCTTTTCCTGCTTCCGCTACGGCAGTTACCATTTGTTCGTGAAGAAAATGTGGAACTGCAATAAGGACGGCATCAATATCATTACTTAAGAATTCTTCCAGATTGGAGAAGGGGGTAATTTTATAAGCTCCGGCGACTCGTTTTGCGTTTTTTTCATCTTTATCATAGAGTCTCATGAATTTTACTATTGGGCTATTCTTACATGCTGCTAAATGATAGCGTGCTGCAATTCCAGCGCCGATCATTCCGAATTTGACAAAAGTCATGGTAAAACATTTGAAGGAATGTATATATATCCTTAATTAATTTCGCACTAACCAGTGATTTCGAATGGGGAAAGATTTACATTATGAAATAATAGATGCGCCGGATTACAAGGTCCTTGCAGCATGTATTGGAGATAATCCGAAACAACAAAGATGGAGCGATTATCCAGATTGGGGTGAAGAACTACTTCAGTTTCATGCCCCGGACCCCCGATTGTATGTTGGTGCCTATAAAGGTAAAAATTTAGTAGGATGCATGATTGCCCACCCTGATACGTTGAGAATTAGAGGGAAGTCATTTAATACAGCAGTTATTGCGATTACAGAAGTCCTAATGTTACATCGAAAACAAGGCATCGCCTCAAAAATGTTAGAGAAAATGCTATCACAAATAACTTCATTGGGATTTGAATTAGTTCTCGCATTCCAAACGGCAGGGCGTGGGGGAAAGAATATCCTGAAGCGGGCAGGATTCAAGAAAATCTACAAATACGGTCACGCGGGTAAAGTATTAGATAAAGATAAAATGGATAAATTGATGGATTTAAATCCAATATTAAGAAAAATCGCGTTGAAAATAATATCCGCGAAAATTGGCGAAACTAAGCCAGTCAGAGGAGTAATTCGAGAAGTAAAAGAAGATGATTTAGATCAAATTGTTGATCTTCTGAATAAAGAAAGTGATAGATTAGACATTGCTAGCTATTGGACAAAAGAGTATTTGAAGAAAAAAATTGACTGGCGATATAAGGTTTTTGTTCTTGAGAAGGAAAATGCAATTTTGGGGGCGGTAATTACCTACACAGAAATAGGGACTCTCGGCAAAGACTATTTTACAACCGGTTTTCTTAAAGAAATGGTATTTCAAGAGGGCGTCGAAGATAGAGCGAAGCAAATATTGGTTAATAATGTTCTTAGGCGGTTTAAGGAGAAGGAAATTCCCAGCATTTCATATCCATACCCAAAAAACGTATGGCGAGTCATTAAGAAACTGGGTTTTCACGTACTCCCTGGAGATGAACGCACCGTCTTTATTAAACCTCTTACACTCCCTGCTCAACAAGCTTTAGAAGTAATTGATAAATTCCGGTATGTAAATGTATTCCTCATTTGTTAATGAAAAAAATACAAATAATTGAGATCTAATAACTCGTTATTTCTTTATAGGGACGCACCGTCTTTATTTTACATTAAAAGTGTATTTAGGAAAAAGTCCAAGAACTTTTTTTCATTTACAATTAATGCAACCGAAATATTAGGATTTCTCGTGGAATCTATAGGAATCGTTTGTCCAATCTCTGGAAAGTCATTAGTAATTACGTCCAAATTGAACTTATTTGTAGAAATCAAGGTTGGATCGATTGCTACAGCGGCGGTCAAGGGATCATGTAAGTAGCATCCTTCCACCTTCTCATGAAATTTCTTATAAAAATGAGCAATTTTCGCGACAAAATTTGTTAATGGGGTATTCTTCGCCTCCAATTGTTTTATATGAGCATCTTTCATGACAACTTTATGAGTTACATCCAAACCAATAAGTGTAATTGGTAACTCACTATCAAAAACAATTTTCGCTGCGTGTGGATCACAAAATATATTGAATTCGGCATAAGGTGTAACATTCCCAGGTACAGTCACCGCGCCTCCCATTATTATAACTTCTTTAACTGAATCAACAATCGCTTTTGGACCGTTCTGGAGTAGAGAGGCCAGATTGGTCAATGGTCCTACGGAAACTAGTGTATATTCATGCGGATTACTAGTGATAGTAGAGATTATATAATTAAGATTTTCCCATCGAATAGTTGATGAATCTGGTAATGGGAGTTGAGTATCTCCCAAGCCATCTTTCCCATGAACTTTGGCAACCAATTCTAATTTTCCTGAAATTGGGGCTGCA
>JABXJU010000043.1 GCA_013375405.1 Candidatus Helarchaeota archaeon | reverse complement strand
GGAGATTATGAAAAATCAATGGATACTTTAATCGATCTTGTTGGACCCATGTGTGAAGAAGTAGTTTCTAAACTGCTATTGGAAGTCAAAGTCTTGGGTGTCCCCTTTAAAAGCTTCATTACAAAAAAGTTAGAGGATCTCCCCTTTATAGTAGAAACTGCCCTCTACGCAGTAAACGGGAGTTGGACCACAAAAATATACAAAAAACCAGTTTTAATTCCTGCTTCCGAATCTGAACAACAAGTTGATACATTAATCCTCGAATTAACACAATGTCCTTATTGTTGTAATACTATGATTCCTCCTGAGAAGTTAGGTGCCCATAAGTATGGAAAATTACATGTTTTAACTATTGAACAGATGATTCAGGTAGTAGAAGATTATACTGGCAATGATTTTAAGGTGATTGGAAGAGAAACTAAGTGCTTTTTAAATGGTGATTCGAATGGAGAAATACGGATCTGGCTCTATCCTCGGGACAAACTTGATTTAATGGAATCCAATGAATATCTTCGTCAGATTAAGTAATCTAAAAAAATCAAAATATTTTTAATGAACTTATTTAGTTAGATTGAATTCATCAAGAAACTGACGGCCTTTTACATCACGTGGAACTTTTTCTTTCGTATCGGGAAACTTAAAATCTTCTCCCTTCTTAGGGGGCTGCGCTTTAATAGTCTGTTCTGGAGTTGGTACGAAAATCGCATCACGTCCGAAGATCTTATTAATTGTTGACATGTCCGCCGATTGCTGATGAATATAAAATCGCCCGCCTGTCGTTAAATTTGTAAGGCGTTTAATCCAAATATCCCGCGGTAAGGCAAATAAGGTATTTAAGATAGGTGGTAATGGGACATAAATAAACCAACTATCTTTATATCCAAGTTTCGGTGCATTTACGCCATCCCAAATCGACCCTAACACCTCGTAATTGCTTTTCATGGTTATATTATTATATGCCCCAAACATACACGCCATACAGGCATAAAATGTGCCACCGCTCCATTCAGGGTGCAGTTCATTCCGAATATCTTTTAAAATATCCACGATAAGTTGCCCTGCATCTGCCAATTTTCTCTTTTTTGGGATGTCACGCAATCGTTCACCAATTTTCAAGTGGCGTCGATTCATAATCTCCCACCCTTCCTCATTTCCATCGAGGATCGGCGCAATATAATATCGATCAACAATTAAGCCATCCTCAATATGATTCGCCCAAATCGCCATGACTTCACCCGTAAAATCATCAAGGATAACAAAACTACAGTCACAATTTGCGGAATAAATGAGCTTGGTAGTGCCAGCCTGAAGGTTGCTCGTGATAGATACAACCGGAGGTAGTGCCCAGTAATCAACAAAAATTTCTTCTGTCTCTCCTTTGGATAATTGAGCTGCATGCTCGATTGATTCATTCATGCGGTGAATTAATTCCTCCAATAGTTCATTGCCTATTTGAAAGTAAATCGAATCTTCGGTATAAATATCTTCAATTGTTTTTACTTTTGTTAAATCTGGGAATTCAATCGTATTATTCTCAAGCGCCCACCGTGTCCTTCTTCCTAGAGTCGTTAACTCTGATACGTTAAATCGCTCCCACCGTAGCACTCAGTATCACCAAACTGACTTTACCTTTAAAGTTATGAGTTATTTTAATGTGAATCCATTTAGTTATAAATAATATTGTCATTAATAATATATCTAGTATCAATCATAGGTTCTCAAAGAGATATGATTTTATCAGATTTATAGCCCCTTATTTCTGAGGTTTATCCATGTCAGATAATAATCAGATAGAAAAAATAATGCAAAAACAGGAAAAAGAATTAGAATGGAGTAAAAGCCGTATTACGACGCTTGAAAAAGAGTTAGCTTCATCTAAAAGTACATTAATGAAAAATGAACAAAGTATGAAGCCATTAAGAGAAAAAAATGCAGAAGTAATGGAAAAAAACGCGGAACTAATAGGAAAAAACGCGGAACTAAAGAATCAAATACTTGAGTTAGAAGAAAAAATCAAGCTGTTAGTACCTGAAGACCTGAAACAAGAATTAAAAGCGAATAAAGAACTTATTACCCAAAAAGATCAAACCATTCAAGATTTAAATGCTAAAATAACTGCATTAAAAAATGAAATGACTAAAGCTCGTGAAAAATTCGAAGAACAAATATCAGAGATTGCAGAAGAACAGAGTAAATTGGACCATTCCAGAGATGAAGTATTAATTAGGTTAAATAAGGAAGTACAAGGAAAAATAGATAAAATCAATGAATTAAAAAAGTTAGTAGAGAAAAAAGAGGCCGAAAAATCCGAAGTACTGATTCAAATGGCTGACTTAGAAAGTTTACAGACTGAAATGCTTGTTGAACAGAAACAACTTATCGCCCGTTTTAAAGACCAAAATGATCAGATAAAAAGTATAGATAAGCTTAAATCGGAATTAGATAAATATAAGGCAAAAGCGAAAGAAGAGAAAGTGAAGAAAGACAAAATTGATGAATTACAATCATTAGTGAATCAGAGAGAGGATGAAATGCGGCAATTATTGATGAAATTCGACGCCCTTGAAAAGGTCCAGGCAGAATTTCAAAACTTACAATCCATAAATGAAAAGGAAAAAATCAATTACAAGCAAAAAGTTTCAAGCTATGAATCCTTCATTACTACACTCCAATCCGAATTGAGTGATGCAAGAAATCAATTATATGACTCGGAGCGAATCCGATCTGAACAAAAGGCCAGTATTGAACGACTTGAAGCATTAATTGCACAGATTCAAAGCCAAATGGATCACCAGGGATATTGATAGTAAAAGATGCAGAATGGAAAAAACCGTATTGCTGCTTAATTTTTTCAGATTTATTGTATTTTTTTATAAATTCCGTTTTTGAAGTTAGAACACTTCCTTAATAAAGAGAAAAATCTTATGAATATTTTTAAGGAAATAAGTCATTCGTAGTAAATCAAAAGATGTGATGAAATTGATATTAGATTTACAAAATAAAGATTTAATGGAAAGCGTATTATATGCGATCGGCATTCCAAAGGATCGGATAAAGGCAATAAAGTATCTTCCGGAGATTTTGCAACGTATTATGAGTCAAGAGGACGGTAAAATCATTGCTAAACTCGGACGAAAGGGAGTGACATTAAAAGAAGCTGCTGAAGTTCTAAATACTAGTGAAGAAGAAGCTCGCCAGATCCTAGAAGAAGATTTGTTCAAGAAAAAAGGATTGGTCATACCATTTCCTTCCCCCTCCACCGGTTCCTTCAAATATCGTGCTACCCCAATGTTATTTTTACATGACATGTGCCTTTTAAACACTCATTTTGCAAAAGATATGGAAGAAAAAGAAAAAATTGCGTTCTTAGAGTTGTGGGATAATTTTTACGAAGAAGAAATGATTGACGAGTTTGATCGTCTAAAGGTAGATGAAGCAAATCTTCCCCCCATCTTTCGTGTAGTCCCAGTTGATGAAGAGATTATCCCTAGCCAAGAAGTACTTGCCTATGACACGGTAAAAGGTATTATCAATAAAGCAAACCTAATTTCCGTTCAACCCTGTGTCTGCCGAATCCGAACGCATGGGAAAAATTGTGAATACCCAATCGATGTTTGCATGGGCTTTGGATTCGCGGCAAAAATGGTGATTGATCGCGGCCACGGAAGAAAAGTATCGAAAGAGGAAGCACTAGAAATCAAAAAAGGAGCGACAGAAGCAGGATTAGTTCACCTTTCTAATAATGCTTCAAGTGGTTTTATCTTCATTTGCAGTTGCTGCGACTGCTGCTGCGGAGCTTTGCATGCTATTGTGCATCATGATAAGACAAAACTCGGGATTCCTTCTCGTTACCAATCTCAAATCGATCCTGAAGTATGTATCGGTTGTGAAACCTGTATTGACCAGTGTAACTTTCATGCTATCTCGATGGAGGATGATAAAGCAACTATTGATATTTCTAAATGTTGGGGCTGTGGCGTTTGCGTCGCAGTGTGCCCTGAAGGCGCTGCCACCATGAAATTAATTCATGATAAGAAACAAATTGCAAAAGGCGATGCCATCGCTAACCTCGCTAAATATGGAAAACAGCTCGGCGTGAAAATATAATATAATATCTTTTTTTATTAAATTGAAAATTATAATAGGATTTGATGACCTGAAATTTGTATTAGGAGCATATAAACAATGAGTGAAATCGATTATTATGAAGAAGTGCGGCAAAAATTACGCCTTGGCAAATTAGCAGTGCCAAAACATGAAAAAGTAATAGAAGTTTTCAAAATACTATGGAATAAAGAAGATATCAGACTGCTATTTCATTTTGACAGAGCTGGAAAATTACTTACTGCTGTAAAGCTAGCAAAAAGGGCCGGGTTGGAAAAATCAAAGGTTAAAGAGATTTTAAAGAGGTTAGCTGCAAAAGGGACTATAATCAAAGTAGGTAATTCTTACGGATTATTACCGCTGGTTCCTGGTATCTTTGAATTATATTTTCTTACTTGTGGGGATACAGAGGAAAACATGAAGAAAGTCGCAAAATTACTAAGAACTGTCTTCGATACTATCCTACCTCCAATGTTTTTTATTCTTAAAAACCCGCTTTTCCGTCCAAAACTCCCCTATGAGGCAAAAGAGAAATTAATTCAAATAAATAAGGGGATTGAGACTAGCAAACAAGTGTATCCTTACGAACTAGTTGAAGAATTGATCAATCGAAATGATTATTTCGTGGGATTAAGATGTCAATGTCGACAAGTAGGAGAACTGGCGGAAGAACCTTGTGAAAAGACACCATCGGAATTGGGTTGCCTTGCTTGTGGCTTGATTGCGAAACAGTTAACATCCATGGGCATCGGAAAGGAATTAACTAAAGAGGAAGCAATTGATTTAATTAAAAGAGCCGAAAAAGCAGGATTGGTCCACTGTGGTGCGAACAGTTCAGGTTTCGAAACTCATATATTAATCTGTAATTGTTGTGAATGCCATTGTGGTATGCTACGTCCAACTGCACAACATGGAGTACCGGGCGTACAAAGGAGCAACTTTTTCCCGAAAATTAACCCTGACTTATGTGTTTGTTGTGAAACATGCGCAAAAAAGTGCCCCATGACTGCAATATTTCATCAATGGCCCTTCGAAGCTGACTCCTCCGATGAGCGAATGATAATCTTAGAGAAATGCCTTGGTTGTGGTGTATGTGCCGTGAACTGTCCAAAGAATGCAATTAAAATGGAAAGAGTGAGAGATGAGAATCCCCCAAAGCAATTCGCGCTTAATATCAATATTTTTAATCCATAAAGTTCTCAATTATATTAGATTTGTATAAATATTGAATTTAAAAGAATTTAAATTCCAAAATTCCATACTGTATATTGAGGTATAAAGGTGGCATATAATTTCGATGAATATTTTCGACGGTTCTTGAAACTATTCAAACAAATCCTTAAATCCAACACCGACCACCCCTTAAAACACATTTTTAAGGAGGAAGATATTGATCGCCTAGTGGAAAATCCCCCCTCGCAAGAGGATATTGCCAAATTCATGAAATATTTTTTTGGAGATCCCAATGCCAATCCATTTTCCCCAAATAGCCCATTCTTTTCAAATTTTGCCTCATTTTCTCCAATAGGAGCGCCGCCTCCTGGGAAAAAACCACCCCAGAAAGTCAGGCCTGATACCAACTTAATTGTTGATAGCTTTGAGTTCGGTAATGAAGTTCACGTTTTAGTAGGAACTAATAGAACGGACTTAGAATTCAAAACGGGTGTTAAAAAAAGAGATCCAACCAATATAGCCTTAATAATTCGTGATAAAAAGGGTGCGATAATTCAAGTTGTAAAGCTTCCCCCGACGATTAATCAGAAAACAAAGCAGGTGACATATCAAAATGGAACGTATGAAATCATTTATATGAAAAAGAATTAGAGTTTTTAATTTTAATTAAGGAACGGAGAGGGTCAATCGAATGACAGAAAAAAAATACAACATTGAAGGATTAGATAAAATAAAATATCCTGCAAAAGAACTAGGATATGAATATAAGGAATTGCCTGATGGATGGTGGCTAGAAACTAACTTTTTACTACCACGTGAGAAAGAACCAACTGCCTTTGAAGCATTACAGGATTTTATGATAAATAAAATTGTCCCCTCCCCCACTGCTGTCGAGCTTGCTGGTCATTTTGTCTCTCGAATTGTTCTCCTTGAAGTAGAACACCCAAAAAAAGATGAATATGAATATGTCCGGATTATGATTTCACCAACCGATATTGCTCCTGGAACTCCAAATGCAGAAGCTGATTTATTAGTTCATACTAATTATTATGATTTAATACGGGTTCTTAAAGGAGAACCTAACTTCGATATTATGACTCCTCTTTGGGCTGGAGCTGGATATATCATTGGAAATGTGACTGCTGGACTTGATTTAAAGGATATTATAGATGCTGCAGTTGAAAAAGAGAGGGTTCCACGTCCCTCCATATGGCCACTTGGAAATCCCTAAATCCATTTTTTGAGGTATAATTACGGCTACATTCTTTTTAAATGGCGTAGAAGAAGAAATCACTTCCGAAATGACTATTTTAGATGGCATAAGATCAAATAATGCGCCCTTTGATGAAGAATGTCTTGTTATTGTGAATATCCCTGAAAAGAAACAGCTACTTGACAAACGAATGCATAGCGAATATTATATAGAAACAACCAAAGGTCGCATTAGTCTCTCCTTAAATCAATCCCCATTTTTTAAAGATTTAGTTAAAACCTATTATTTATTTGAAGGAATTAAAGTTGGTTGGCTAAGCAAAGAGGTTGTAACGTTTGGTCCTGTTGACATGAGTTTTATAGACTTTCCAATATCGCATGAATCAAGAAAATATAATAAATGGGATATTTTTCTTAGTTTTGGTGGCTTTGATTCGGCTAATATTCATCTTTGCTTTAGTAAGAAAGACCATTCGGGGCTCTATGGTGCCCCCGACGAACCTCTCAACGGTGTAATCGGGCGTGTAATACAAGGCGGGCATATAATTCCAATGTTACGAAGAACCGATTCTATCCTTACATTTACACCATTAACCCAAAGTCGAAAACGAGCACTTCATCTTCGTCCGAACGAACTCAAAGAAGAGTTCATCACTCCTGGAATGGAAATTTTCACTTATCTTTATGCAACGTTCCATGAAGAAGCTAAAAAGTCAGTGGATCATTTTTTATCTATTATAAATTCAGGTAAATTTAGCGTAGATGAAGCTTCAAGCATGTTCATTAAAAATGGAAAATTTCGTGGTGCTAAAGTTCCATCCGAGAATTCTGTATTTCGTCAAAATGGCATAATTACTGTCAGGAATCAGGGATACGATATGGGTTCTGTTTACATTTATAAAAATGATACCTCGTTTAGTCCTTCCCATAATGTAATAGGCCGGATCGACCCTAATAATCTCCCATTAATCGAAAATGCAAATCCTGGTGATAAAATTCTTATTAAAACATTTCCTGAATCATTTAATTTCATCGGGAAAACTCAACAATATGCGACTACTTATCTAAAAAAGCATAATGTTACCCATAAAAGAGTTGGTGATGAAAAAGATGATTCTATTATCGTTGAACAGCGACCTATGAATAGCATGGATGTTTGGCTCGAAAAAACTTGCGTGACTCTGGGACTTTCCTCTTCTCAAATTATCAGAATCAAGTTGTTCCATGAGGAAGCACCGCTTAGCATCGAACATTTTCGAAAACATCTGAAAATGTTATATTTCCCAATTGGTAGGTTGCAAGTTTTGGAAAATTTAAAAAAGCTCATGTTATTTATTCCTTTAAGTGGAGTTGAATCTATTGAAGCCGTGCCCCGAGAAAACCGAGTTGAATTAGTTCCTGAGGGGGCAATCGGAGTTACCAATGCACTGAGGCGATTAACCGGGAGTATCGGAATTCGATTAGTAGAAAATGATATATATGGACCTACGGGGGAAACCCTTGAAGGGACCAACATCATAGGAGAAGTGAAGTCCGATTTAAAAGTTCTAAGAAAATTAGATACTGGAGATATGGTTTGGTTTATGGAGGTTCGAGACAATGAATAATTCATCTACAACAAATAGTGATAATACTAAAGACATCGAAACGCGAATTGTGGTCTTGAGCCCCGATTCTAGACTCACTCCAGAGATTATAGCAAAAGAAGTTATTTCATTACCAATAATAGTAAAAACTACTTGTTGGGGACTAATACTTTCAGGAAATCCAAAAATTATTCAGCAAGCCATTCAAGATATACGAAAATTAGACCCGCACCATATATTCACCAAAATTCGCGGCTACCCTCCTGGAGATCCACGTATTTGTCGCTTTCAGCGTGGTGGAGGCGCTCGTCCTGGCTTTCATTTATTAGAATTCGAATCTACTATCCTTCCCCATATAAGTAAAGCATTTGATTCCCCTATGCCTGAAAGTGTTCCTTCCCCTAAAAAAAAGCCTCTCCCCATAAAAAAACTTAAAAAAATTATTGCTGAATCAGAAGAATAGGTTACGTAGCTATGAAAATTTTCATCTATCCCCCCAATAGCCTAATCCTCTCGGATTTGGTTGAACGTTATGGTTCTCAATATGGACATAAGCCTCTTGTTCTGATGA
Organism: Candidatus Helarchaeota archaeon; assembly: GCA_013375405.1. Next base: position 15,984 of record JABXJU010000043.1, on the reverse strand, counting down.
GTGAGATTAAGGAACGAGTGACTAATCCAGACATTGATAGTCCCCCTCTTAATATAACCGAAGAAGAATTAAAACGAGGTCTTCAGTATGTAGCTATTGAAGCTCCAAGTGGCATCCGGGGGCGGATGGGTGTGATAGGCCCACTAGTTGATCAAGCCGAGGCTGCTATAATAATCGAGGAAGCAGAAACCAACTTTGGATGCCTTGGATGTGCTCGTGCCGCCAATTATGTTAAATATCTTGTTAAAAAAAAGGATATTCCCATCATTTCCATAAAATATCCTACTGATGAGGCCTCTGCAAAACTCATGATAAAACAAATCAAAGAATTTTTACAGGGTTTATAATTCCTTCTTACTTTAGAGAAACCAAATTTCTTCTTTTGGATTTAAATTTTGTCAGGAAAAAATAATTTCTCCATATATTTATAAAGTGGCGCTGAGCTATTCTACTCGTGGAATGACATGTGATTCCATGAAATGGTTTCAATGACGCGAGATTTTGGATTCTCCACACTTCAGGGCAATCCTTTTATCATAGAAATTTTGAAATAGAAAGCGATTATCAATGACGGATGATATTGGAGACGAAAACTATCGGAATATCATAATAAGGGGATTTTGGATTCTCCGCACTTCAGGGCAATCAGTCTATCATAAAAATTTTGGAATCGAAATTGATGAGCATTTATTTTCAGGCTTTTTAAGTGCAATGATGTCATTTGCTAAAAGTGAGGTCGGTATAGAGAAAGGAATTGAATCAATGGATATGGGGGAAATTCGATTTGTTTATCTTTCAGTACCCTTTGGCCTTATCTTCGTAATCGCGGGAGATAAACGCTACCATGTTAATCTCTATAATAAGTATCTACATGACCTCAAGGACTTTTTTATAGATCTTTTAGAAGATGATATCTGGAAATTCTTTTTTAAGAATTGGAAGAGAGGCGAGATTGACTTTTTTTCTAACCGGCTAGAAAAAAATATTGATAAACTCACTACGAAATGGGAAATTGAATTAATCACTGAGATGAGTAATAAAGAACATCTTTTAAAAATTTATGAGGATTTAATTAACACAACGGTTACTTCTTACATCGATGTTTTTGGACGGTTAATTAAAGTTGATGAGATCATTGATCCAATCCAAGACATTATAAAGCGAATCACAAAAGGTAATGAGGAGCTCGCTAAGATCGAAATTTCTACACGGGGCATGATTAACTATGGGGATTTAGATCCCGAAAAAATGGATATAGACACTCTTTCCTCCGCATTAGAAAACATATTTTGGACTATCATTGATCTTGCAAAAGAACAAGTGGGTGAAAAACCGGTAAATCTCCTTCTAAAAAAATGTTCTCCTATAATTTATAAAAATAAAGGATTAATTCGCGAATTGAAGCTAGAAGATTTGGTTTTGAAATTACTCATTTCCTAATTGAATCGAAAAATCGGATTTAATGAATTTTTAATTCTATTGTAAAGATAAATTATTTTCACAGAATTATTTTGGTGAAAAAATGAAAATAGGAGCACATATGTTTATTACCGGTGGCCTTCATAAAGCGATCGAGCATGGTGAGGAATTAGCTTGCGAAACCATCCAAATTTTCACGAAAAGTAATCGCTCATGGAATGCAAAGCCATTAACAGAGGAAAATATAGCGCTTTTCCTCACTAAATGTAAAGAAACAAGTATTTCTCCAATATTTACCCATAATACCTATTTGATTAATCTGTGTACTACTGACTCTGAAAAATTTCAGAAATCATTTGATGGAATGAAGATGGAATTGGATCGCGCGGAACAACTACAACTCCCTTTTACAGTTCTTCATCCTGGATCTCATTTAGGTGCTGGAGAAGAAAAAGGTCTCTACAAAATCGCTGAAACCCTTCGAAAATTATTTTCTGAAACAGAAGGTTATAAGGTCAAAGTTCTTCTAGAAACTACCGCTGGACAAGGGACGAATTTGGGTTATAAATTTGAACATTTAGCCACTCTTTTGAAATTGATAGACTATCCGGACCGAACCGGAACATGCTTTGATACATGTCATGCCTTCACAGCTGGTTACGATTTTCGTACTGAAAAAGGGTATGAGGCGGTCATTTCCTCTTTTGATAGCATTGTTGGTTTGGATTCGTTATTAGTCTTCCACTTAAATGATTCAAAGAGTGATTGTGGATCTCGGGTGGATCGGCATGAACATATTGGAAATGGAGTAATTGGAACTGAGGGATTCAAGAATTTCTTGAATGATAAGCGCTTTAAGGATCATCCAGGCGTGCTAGAAACCCCAAAAGGTAAAGACTATGCTGAAGATAAAGATAATCTTAAAGTCCTTCGTTCTTTAATAGAAATATAGTCCCTTCTCTTTTTGATTGAAATCCACCCATTTCTCTCTGAATTTCTTGTTTTATATTCGTAAATTACGCGATCTTATAAGTCACCAACGACTCTATATCATGGATAAGATTTCAAATCCCCGATCCTGAGTATAAAGGTGTCACAGATGGAAATTATTTGCAAATCATGTGGGCATAAATGGGACCAAGAAAACAGAGGTTCGATCAATATGTACTATTGCCCAAAATGTGGCACAATCGGTCATGTTGATCGTGAATTTGAAGTAATCTACACATAAGACTGCCCCCTAAAGTATTTCCATTCGAACTTTCCAACTAGTTTTTTCTCCATATCGCTACACAATTAATATTAATAGTGTAGGAGAGATAATCGATCCTATGCCAAGAGGACTTTGTCTGATAGGGTGGACCAATAAGGAAGGGTTCTTTCTCATCAGTAAATATCCCGAAGATTTCGAATTAACCAAAGAAGAAATCATGCGAATTGGCAGTCTACACCGCATGAGACGATTGGATGCAAACGTCATCACTCTTAAATTAAAAGATTTAAATGTGGTTAGCTTTTTTTCTGGATTAATTACTGCTCAATACCATATTGCACCAAACTTTGTACTTTCTTTGTTATTAGAGAAACATGAAAACTCAATGGATTATGTAAAAACGCTACCTTTAGGCTCTAAAATAGTATTATCGGAATTCCCTGTGAAACGGTTCGATGCTCGGACAACTACTTTTAGAGATGTACTCTCTAACATCGGACAAACATATACTCAGACATTACCAGCGTTGTATGATGCTCTAATTAATCATCAGATCGAGATTAATGAGGATGAATTAGCAATTATTCTTGCCGCTGAACGGAAAGCATCAGCTATTGAACGCGAATATGAACAGTTAAAAGACGATTTACAAAATAAAGAGAGTATGATTCAAACTCTCAACTCTATGATTAAGGAATACACTGAAAAAATTAAGAGTGAAGAAACGATGGCTAAATTCAAAGCAACCTTAGAATCAAAAATGAAAATTGAGGAGTTGAAATCGGCAATCCTCTCGTTCCAAAAAAAGCTTATGGAAAAAGAAACTGCTTTCAAAAAGGAACAAGAGATGAATGAATTACATCAGGAGACAATTACTTTATTACTCGACCATAAACTCGTGATGCAGCAACGTGATATCGAAATTAATGAATTTTTAAAAAGTTTATTGGCGGTTCTCACCCCTTACCAAGATGAATTCCATCTGGAGCTCATTGATCGCATCCAGGATTATTTAAAGCATATTGAATGGACTCCTGAAATGGATTAAATATCCCTCGTGCTTATTCTTCTTTTTCAATAATCTCCTCCAAATTTGTAAGATAATTTTTATCATAGATGCTCCATACTTTATCAAAATCGAGATTTTTCCCAACAATCGTAGTATATAATTTACCTACTTTTCTTACAAGGAATTGAAATTCTTTATTTATCTCGAGTGTTAGGGAATCAAAGGATCCCACTTCTTCAAAGGATTCAATTGTTGATAAAATTCCCATAGATGCAGTTAAGCTACAGGATTCTGTTTTTTTATCATCGAAAATCATGCTTAAAAATACTGAATTTTGGTCCCATAACATGATACCAGCTACCGTCTCATCGGAATCCTTCGCATCTGCTATGAAATTCTTTAGTAACATGTCAATTGATTTTTTCTTTGGTAAAAATTGAGAAATCCCATACGAAAAAGCCTCAATAATTGATTTCCGGTTATAAATCGAGGTAACAAAAAATTTATGGGGATTAAATTTTGAAGCATCTTCAAAGTGTTTCATTAAATCCGAAATGTTCGCCTTGAACCTGTCATATGCTTCTGGATCGGCTTTATGGAAACAAATTAAAATCGGTGGATTCTCTTCATGCTTTTTAAGTAATTCTAGAACTTTTTTATAATACTTTAACGCATTCTCATAAAGCTCCCCATCTTGAATATCAACAACAAATATTAGAACATCTGCTTGCAATAGCGATTCTTGTCTTGCACCTAAATATTCATTTCTATATTTTTCTTGGCCACCGAGATCCCATTTAATTACTGGGAATCCAATGATTGTGGAAAGGGATCGTTCTACTCCTTTAGTCGGTGCAAGTTTCGCTAATTTATGAAATTGTTTATCTAGAACGTATAAAATCGATGTTTTACCCGCGTTACTAAGACCCGTAAAAACGATTTTGAATTGTGCCATGTACTTCTCTCCTAATAACTTAAAAATTTACGACTAATTATGAATGATATATTATTAATGAGTTTATCGGGTTGTCCTATGGCGCGTATAGTGAAAAATCTCAATAGCTCTGATTGGAAATTTCACTCGTTTGACGATGGAGCTGGAGTTAAGAAAATATTCAAAGATCCAAATTACGTATATTCAGATTGGATGGATGCTACCGTTCCTGGAAATGTTCGTTTGGATTTGCTACGAAATGACAAAATTCCAGATCCCCTCTATGGCAAAAATAATAAGAAATCACAATGGGTCAACAAATTTGAATGGTGGTATAAAAAAGAGTTCGACTTATCTGCCCAAGAAGTGAAGAATAAAATTATTCATTTAGTATGTAACGCTGTAGACTATTTTGCTGAATTTTGGCTGAACGACACTAAAATTGGGGAACATGAAGGCATGTTCGGGAAAATTTCCTTTGATATTACCAAATTAATTCAAACTAATAATCGTCTTCTCATCAGATTAGCGGCATTGAAAAAGTATCCTAAGCGGTTTAAAGTCATAAAATGTCAAATGTCGTATGGGTGGGATTGGGCACCCAAAATGATTACTTCAGGAATCTGGGATGATATTTTTATTGAAATTAAAGAAAAAATTTTCATCGATTCTTGTTTTATCAGAACTACTTTAGAAAATAGGGATCAGGCGACTGTAAGGATTACACTCGATGTAATTAATCATTCTGAAATAGATTCCATTTTGATCACTACTAAAGTTCAAGGAAAGAATTTTGAATCTATTCCTATAGTCCAAGAGTTTAAGCAAACTATCTCTCCTGGTACAAATAACATCACTTGGGAAATTCCGATTGAAAATCCAGCTCTTTGGTTTCCCTGGGATAGGGGCAAACCAAATCTATACAAATGCGACATTGAAATAACCAAGAATGATGAATTACTCGATCAATATCAAGATACCTTTGGTATTCGTAAATTCCAATTACTCTCACAAAATATTGATCCCGATTATTATCCGTGGATTTTCGAGATAAACGGTGAAAATGAATATATTAGAGGGGGCAATTGGGTCCCGTCCGAGATGCTTTTTGGGCGTTTGGACCATACACGCTATGAACGGAATATTAAACTAGCCAAGGAGGCAAATCTTAACTTACTGCGTGTCTGGGGTGGAGGTTTAAAGGAGAAAGATGATTTTTATAAAATTTGTGATGAAGAGGGAATGTTAGTCTGGCAAGAATTTCCTATCGCCTGTGTATTTATATCTTCACTTCCTAAAGATGACCATTTTTTACAAATTTGGAAAAATGAAGCCGAATCTATTGTGAAATCCCTTCGTAACCATCCTTCCCTAATATTATGGTGTGGCGGCAATGAATTCCATTCAGTAACGAATGCACATTTAGTGGAAATCTTAAAAACAGCTGTTGATACATTAGATGAGCGGATATTTATACCTGCCTCACCCGAAGGCGGCGATAGTCATAATTATGGGGTTTTTCATGGAATGGGTCCCTATAACTTTTATTTGAAGGACGAGTTTCCAATCGCAAGTGAATTCGGGCTATCTTCCTTCCCCAATTATACGACACTTGAGAAATATGTCCCCCAAGATGAATTATATTTCTGGAGTTCGACAATTAAATATCGAGCTCCCCAAATGGTATTCTTTCAAGGTCATAAAACACGGAATCAACGCTATGCGCTTCCATTTAATCCTTCCGATGATCTCCAAAGTATTGTGTTAGCGACTCAGCAAGCCCAAGGTCTGGGTCTAAAGACGGCAATTGAGCATTATAGAAGGCGGAAATTGAATTGGCAGAACGCTGGTTGCGCATTTTGGCAAATTAACTCGCCATGGCCTTGTATGTCCTGGTGTATATTCGAGTACGACTATGAAAAAAAAATCTCCTTTGAATACGTCCGAACCGCGTTTCAACCCATCTTATTAAGTTTAAATTATGATTTAAAATTGGATTTCAATAAAAAAGACAAAGTAGAAAAGTTTATTCATCAGAAATTTGAGGCAGAAGTATTCCTTATTAATGATTTAACGAATAAATTCTCAAATTGCAAGCTAGAATTCATTTTTCTGAACCAAAACAATGAAGTCCTTAAAAAAATTGAGCGAACAATTGAGGTTCCAGCGAATACTTGTGTTCCACTTGAGTCTCTTTCATATGAATTCCCTGAAAATTTAGAGTATCCTCCAAAAGTCAGAATCAAACTTTCCAGCGATAAACAAATTCTCTCTAAAAATTTCTATAATCTACGGTATTATGATACTATTCAGTCAAATAAAATGGCAAAATTCATGAAAAGATCAAACGATATTTTAATGTTTGGGCAATCCTCCCGAGCTGTTCGTCTTCTAAAGGTTAATTATTATGCCCTCCGGATTATTCCATACTTCATTTATCTTTTCTTCAAAACGAAAATTAAATGGAAACGCCGAAAGAAAGATCTGTTTGAATACGAAAATTTGGATTTCATCAAGTGAATTGTTGTTTTACTCTATGCGATACAATGCTCACGAAGCCGCTCCAGAGCCTGCCAAGCGGGCGTATCTCCGCCACTTCCTGCAGTAAGACAGGGCATGAAGCATGTTGTTTGGAAGCATGAGGTTTTTATATGATCTACACATAATCTCTAGTAAACGAGGAGAAGAACCGTGGGTGAAGAATCCTTTGAGGAACTACTTACATCTATAGGGGTCAAGTTCGGTGTGAACCGACGGAACGCGATCATATCGAATGCCTATGGAGAATTCCAGGTCCATTTGAAGACTGGCATGGTGCTCTACCGCCCGACTCAATGCAGTTACTGCGAAGAATCCTGCAATCATGTGAAACGGCTCTGCATCGTCCAGCGTGGATTAGGGTGGTCCAACGCTTCGCTCAGCTACCAGCAGCTGCTGATCCTAGCGAAGATCCACGCTATCCGAGAAGAGCAGTTCGCCCCCGCCGTCGAGCGCCAAATCACGGACCACTGCCTCCATAACTTTAAGCACTTCATCCTGTCGAGAGAGATTGAACCGAATGCCATGCGCACTGTCCTTCAGCGGAACTTACGTAATTTATACGCCCGCCGGTTCGATTGGTGTTTCACACGGAGGCGTATGCAAGAACAGGAGGCCCCTTCTCCCGAATCCGAGGCTGTTGCACACAGACGCATACAGAAGCAGGAGCAGGAACTGTTCGAATACGCCATGGTCCATCTCAAGGGCCTGTGTACCGTCCTCGGGGTCCCAGAGGGGGGCAAGAAACGGGCAATTCGCATATACCGTCGAGCCGTTGAGAAACACCTAATGGCAGGGCACTCGATTGAGGGCATGGCCGGGGGGGCGATCCTCCTCGCTTGCCACGAGCAAAACATTCCGCTCCAAGTAGATGACTTGGCTCAGCACTCCTGCGCGTCCACGAGGGATATCAGGCGGTGCTACCAACTCTTGCTGCAATCTTTTCATGCTCCGAGATTTTTTAGTAGATTTTTTTAAATACAAGGAGCGATATTTGTACTGTAGCCCTCTCGTGAAAGATTAAAATGCCTAAATCAAAGGAGAAAGAAGAATTGCCTGAAAATATTCCCCCTGAGCTTTTAGAATTTTATGAGAAATTAGGAATTGCTGAAAAATTATCAATTGAATTAAAAAAGGATTTTGACTCATTAAAACAAATGCTTCATTCAGAAAAACAGAGGTTAATCAAGAAGTGGTGAAAACTCATGAAAGTATTACTTACGGGAGCATTTGGGAATATCGGAGAAAGTACTTTGTTGGCGTTATTTGAGAAAGACCACGAAATTACTTGTCTCGATATAAAAACATCGAAAAATGAGAAAAAAGCCGAAAAGTTATCTAAATTAGAAAAATTTTCAGTTATTTGGGGGGATATTACAAATCCTGATGAAGTGAATAATGCTGTAATTGGCATTGAGTGCATCCTCCACGTAGCTGGAATCATACCTCCAACGAGCGAAAGTAATCCCGATCTAACTCAGAAAGTTAATGTTGAGGGAACGAAAAATCTGATAAATGCTGCAGAGAACATAGATCCTAAACCTAAATTCGTTTTTACAAGTTCTATATCAGTTCATGGACCTCGCATGACAAGTCCACCGCCACGTAAAGCAGACGAAATACTAAATCCCACAGATTGTTACACCCACACTAAAGTTGCATGCGAAGAATCATTAAAAGAAAGCGATCTTCCTTGGACAATACTTCGATTAGCAGCATCACCTCCACTGAAAGTAATGAGTTTGGGTTCTAAAGAACTAGACGTGTTATATGCCACGCCACTGGATCAACGAGTGGAATTTGTTCACACTCGAGACGTAGGAGTAGCCTTAGCAAACACTGTTACTGTGGATACGCGCCATAAGATTCTTTTAATAGGGGGAGGAAAGCAATGTCAAATGTTAGGTAGGGAATTCTTTCAAAAAACTCTTGAGGCTTATGGAATTGGTATACTTTCAGATTTGGCATTTAAGATACCTAAAGAGAATAAGGACTGGTATTATACGGATTGGATGGATACAACAGCCGCTCAAAACTTATTACAATTTCAAAAAACTTCATTTGACGAATATATTACACAACTGAAAAAGCAAGTTGGACGGAAACGGTATTTTTTCAAACTTCTTAGCCCAATAATTAGGTGGTATTTAAAGAGAAAGTCCCCGTATTATAAGCAAAATAAACAAAATTCACAGAATTAGGTCAAAAGGTATGTAAAAGAAAGGAGGTTAATCATTCCAAATCTTTAAATTTTTCTAATTTCGCTTTATGAAGCCCAGCTATTTCCGCCTTAATCTTTTTAAGATAATCTCCATATATAGGAAAAAAATAAATTGCAATTGCCCCAAACAGCATCAATATTGCAGGAATCCCAAATACCGCTAATTTAATTCCGAATTGCGCCAAAGGGGTCTGATCCACATTTTTTACATATCCGAATGCTGCTAACATCGTCCCGAGGATAAAAATCCCCAGAGAAATACATGGTTTAAAGCTGAAATTATTCACTCCATAAAACGTTCCTTCCCGCCTAATACCCGTTTTCATCTCATCTTCGTCGATGATTTCCCCCATAGCTACATCATAGAGAATGTACGCGGCAGGGAATGATACGCCCATAAGGAAAAACGCGATGATGGTTACAGCTAAATGGTTTAAAGATGTATATAAAAGCCCGCCTACTCCAATACAAATTGCCGAAAGCAAAAATGGTTTCTTGACTCCCTGGCCCCTGAGTTTGAGGATATAATACACGCTAACTATAATACCCGCTAAAGCACTCACCCCTCCGAGGATTGTTTCCAGTGAGCCTATCAACACATATTCAATAATAAAAGGAAGCCCGGGTAGGAGCAGTGCTAATGTTGTTTGGATAAGAAAATTAAAGGCTAAAAAAATCAGAAAAGATCTACTTTTAATTGTATATTTTATGGCCTTGATCAAACTGAGTGGTTTATCGACTTCCATGAAGACGCGTGTTTCCCTGATTTTTTTTGCCAGGATAAACCAGGAAAAGAGGGTAAAGAAGGCAACCCCTGTCATAAAGATTTTAAAGAGATTTGCATCGTTACCGAAAAAGAATGGGACCACCAAGGCTACTCCCATGCAAGGCACCGTCAGGATCGTCGCCACAAATGCGAGATTCGTTCGCTGTTTCTCATCCATCGAAATTTCAGGAAAAAGTGAGGATTTGGCAATTGTTATGAATGTCAAGGAAGTATCAAAAATGAACAGGATTAGAAGGAAATAGGTGATTGTGATTAAATCTGAGGCTGGAGTTGGGGGCGTCCATAAAAGTATGAAGGTTACAGTCAGGACTGGCGCAAAGAAGATAATATATGGAATACGACGTCCCCATTTTGTTTTTGTTTTATCCATCAGATAGCCGAAAAGCGGATCATTCACCATATTCCATGCCATGAAAATGAGAAAGGCAATTCCTAAAAGCCCTAGATCCACCACAATTATGTCCGTGTAATATTTAAGGAGCCAGGTATTAAAAATCATCATTAAGAGGACAACCGAAGCCGCTCCCAACCCATATGCTAATTTTTTTCCCAAAGGTAAAATAAAGGAGAGTGGATCTGCTTTTGTTGATTCACCAGAAGATGCACTTGAATTTGAACTCATTCCCATCAGATTATCTTTTTTTTTAAAATACAGTACTCCTTCCGAATAATTAATTTATTAATTATGATATTGGATTATAGATACTTTTTTGTCATTGGAGACGGTATTTATGATTAAACCAGAAAATCTCAGATGCGAGTACTTAGTCAACCCCTTAGGGATAGATATTTTGAAACCAAGGCTTAGTTGGATATTAGGATCTAATGAACGTGCCCAGAATCAAACTGCTTATCATATTTTAGTTGCCAGTAGTAAAGAATTGTTGAATAAAAATCAGGGAGATCTTTGGGATACTGGCAAAGTTGTGTCAGATCAATCTATTCATAACGTATATGATGGAACGGTTTTGAAGTCCCAAATGTTTTGCTATTGGAAGGTTCGCGTTTGGGACAAAGAAAATGATCCCTCGAATTGGAGCGAACCTGCCATGTGGAGTATGGGACTTCTCGAATCGGATGATTGGAAGGGAAAATGGATTGGCGCCCCTTCTAAAAGGAAGGGGTGGATTAAGAAAAATCTACCACGAAAATATTATCCCTCTCCTCTGCTGCGCAAATCTTTTTCAATTAAAGGTGAGATCAAGAGGGCCGTTATTTATACTACGGTTTTAGGTGAATATGAACTCTATCTCAATGGAAAACGCGTGGGTGATCATATTTTCGCACCGGAATGGACTGACTATAATAAACGGGTGCAATATCAAACTTACGATGTGACTGATTTATTAAAAGAGGATGAAAATATTTTAGGTGCAATCTTAGGTGATGGATGGTACATGGGCAATTTGGGACCTGGAATGCCATTCTTCCGAAAACATAGCTTTTGGGGAGTTAATCGCCGTTTATTGTTACAATTGGTTATTGAACTTTCTGACGGTTCCCTCCAGGAAGTGGTTACGGACCAGGATTGGAAGATTCTGTTAGATGGGCCTATTCAAAAGGCAGATCATTTTATAGGGGAAGTCTATGATGTCAAAAAAGAACAGCCGGGCTGGGAGAAACCAGGATATGATGATTCACACTGGTTGCCTGTGACTGTAGATGATTCCGTAGATGTGAACCTTGTTGCCCAGATGAACGAACCCATCAAAATTGTAAAGGAAATTAACCCTATTGGCATTACTGAACCAAAGCCTGGAGTTTTTATCTTTAATTTGGGGCAAAATATTGCCGGATGGTGTAGAATTCGCCTTGGAGGATCAACCTGCGATCCAGATGCAACGATTACTTTGCGTCATGGTGAATGGCTCAAAGCAAATGGAAAGCTCTACACTAAAAACTTGAGAAGGGCGAAGGCTACTGATATATACATACTTGCTGGGACGGAAGAACGTGAGTTTCATCCACACTTCACCTACCATGGATTTCAATACGTTGAGCTAAAAGGTCTGAAATCTGGAGTTAAACCTGACCTCGATATGCTTATTGGCTCTGTTATTGCCTCGGACGCCCCTCTAGCTGGAGCGTTTGAAAGTTCCGATCCTACATTAAATAAATTATGGAGTAATATCCTATGGACGCAACGGGATAACATGATTAGCGTTCCAACAGATTGTCCTCAGCGTAACGAACGCATGGGTTGGATGGGTGATGTTACTGCATTCAATCAGACTTCAATCTTCAATATGAATATGGCTGCCTTCTATACGAAATGGATTAAAGATATGAGAGACGCTCAGCCTAAAAATGGGCGATATCCAGACATTGTCCCTTACCCCATGACGAAATGGGAACCTATTCGACTGAAAGGCGCCCCCGCATGGACTGACTGCGGCGTTATCCTTCCTTGGAATGTATATTTGAATTATAATGATAAAAGATTAATAAAACAACATTATCAATCTGCAAAGAAACTGGTTGATTTCATACACTCTAGAAATCCCGATTTGATAAGAGTAAAAGCCGTGGGATTTAAAATAGCCAACTTCGGTGATTGGCTCAATGGGAATACGATTAGAGTAGAGGGTTATCCAAGAAAAGGGGCCTCTATCCCTAAAGATGCATTTGGTACTGCTTTCTTCGCGCGTGTCACCGAAATCCTCTCTAAAATGGCTGGTGTCATTGGATTAACGGAAGAATCTACTCATTATGCGGATTTGGCTCAGCGCATCAAAGACAGGTTTACTGAAGAATTTGTCTCTGAAGATGGCACAATTAAAGGTGATGCGCAAGCGTGTTATGCCTTAGCTCTTCACTTCGATTTACTTCCTGAAGAAATACGCCCAAAGGCTGTCATCAATCTTTTAAAGGCCATCAAAAAATATGATGGGCGAATCTCCACAGGATTTCTCTCAACGCTCCCATTGATGCTTGAATTGACTCGTGCGGGGCAGAACGAGACGGCCTACTCACTGCTCCTAAGTCGAAGATTCCCATCTTGGTTTTTCATTATTGACCAAGGCGCGACCACAATCTGGGAACGCTGGGACAGTTATTATCCAGAACGGGGATTCCAGAGCACGTTCATGACTTCCTTCAACCATTTTGCTTTTGGCTCCGTTGGCGAGTGGATATATAAGGCTATTTTAGGCATTAATTTAGATGAAAACCAGCCTGGGTATAAACATATCATAATTAAACCACAACCAGGTGGTACTCTAACTTGGGCTAAAGGACACTATAATTCCATCCATGGGAAAATAGAGGTCAATTGGAAACTTGAAGATAAAAACTTCAATCTTGAAGTCACTATCCCTGTTAATACAACTGCGACTGTTCATATCCCTGCAACAAATCAGGATGAGATTACCGAAAGTGGCAAAGTTATTGAGGAATCTGATGAAATTCAATTTATTGATTTCAAAAACAATATTGCAAGGTATAAAATTGCATCAGGGAAATATCAATTTAAATCTGATATGCCCTCATAATAAATCCAATGAAAATCATTCAATTTGTAAGATTCTAAATTTATTTAAATGAGATACGTCAAAAAAACACCATGGTAAAACTTAATCAAAATCTGTTGCTCGAGGTCCTAACAAACAAAACTTGGGAAGAACACTATGGCGGACTTAACTGGGAAACTCACTTAAAATTCGAGAAGGATGGTACTGGGATTTGCATTATTCGTGAATCCAAAATTAAAGAAGCTCAAGTTTATAATTTTACATTCACTCTGACGGGGGATCAGTTACATATTACTATCCCTGATTTGAATCTTGAAGTAGATTGGACCATCGAAATCGAAAAATACCCGGACGTTCTGATGCAGAATCTTCTTTCACATAAGCATGCTCTGAAGCTTCCCGATCACCCCTACAAATTGATAAAAGATTGGTTGGCTAAAAAAGCACACACACCCGATATTGCTGATTTCTACCAGTACAGTTTTACTGAGGAATCAGATCAGTGATAATTGTTTAATTCATCCATTTATTATCATTTTTATTTTTATATATCGATTTTTACTGTGTCGGTTGTTGTTTCTCCACTAGGAAAGGATCCCTCTATAGCAACTACTTTTAATTTTGCATATACTTCTTCCGGTCCTGGTTCCGTATTTAAATCTCTCTTCAATAAGGGCACGTGGATATCAAGAGACACGATTTCGCGATTTGCACTAAAGGTACGAGACCAATTTGGATCACTAAATACATCATCCGGAGAAAGTCTATCTTTTTCCACAATTATCGTTTCTAAACGCCATCTTGTACCAATTTCGTCCTCTGGAAAATACATTTTTACGGTTATATCAAACATAACATAAGGCCCTTCAAGTGCATGCCGAAAGGTATGCTCCAAAATCTTAACCATACATCATTCCTCCTTGTTTGTGTTCATATATCAGATCGTATAACATGCTCGTTTATCACATAAGCCTTATTTACAACTATATCACTTAAGTGTGACGCATCAATACCTTCATGAGCTCTATATTATTTTTTCAATTAATGCTTTGCTATTAAACTTATAAGATAAGTAGTACAAAATTGTATTCATGATTCCAGTTTTAGATTCTTTATCACTCATTGTCATAAGCTTATGGTTTATTATCGTCGGACTCTATTTGATCGGCGGTATTCTATTTGTAAGGCAAAGTATCAAGTATTCTGAAGAACCCCGAGTAAAAATCTTAGCATTTATAGGGCTTTTTCTAATGTTTGCAGCACTCTCGCGCCTTTTCCACCCTACTTTGTTTATACTTTTCGATCAACTAGAATCTTTATCCTATTTAAGCAATAGTATTTTCATTGCTGCTATTATAATGTTTGTATTTTATTTGGAGCGCGATATTTATCCCCCATCACGCTATATTTTCACCATTATACTTGTAATTAGTGAAATTATTTTTATTATCGGTGAAATTTTACTCTATTTTGGTATTGTCTTAATCAGTCGTGAGATTTTGGATTTGATAGTGCCTATTGCATTGGTCAGTGCGGGGATATTTATGGCGATTCTCTATATCAAAATTGCCATCCAATCCCAGGGTGAGGCTCGAAAAGACGCCATTTATATCATTCTTGGGGGTATTTTCTTTGCAGGATCCTATCTTTTAAGCGGTTTAGAGGGAATTGTCCTCGCAATTATCAGTGGGCTAGAGGGGATCTCCCTTTTCACGGCTATTATAGCCCCTGTTTTAGCCCTTATGGCTTTACCTCTCATGGTAAAAGGATTTCGCCTTTCACTTTAAATTTATCTCGGTTTCTCTTATGAATCATGGACCGCTATCATTCTTAAAGACTGTATAGATTTTTCTATAATTCTCAGAGGGTTCCCAGAGCTTTTTTCGTACATAGATCATGTTAAATTATCAACTCTTCGTATGCCTTGATTCTATATTTTTTTTATAAAACGCCTAATATTGCATTGTTTTAAATAAACCCTAAATGGTTTTCCTATGCTGTTATCGTCCAATTATTATCACTTCTTATTCAAACTAATGAGATAGTAGATATTTATACAAAAAAATTATATGATAATTAAGTCCAATTATATTAATTTCTATTTGAAAGAGGAATTGTGCCATGGGGATAAAAAAATTTGAGAAATGGGATATTTGGGCGGATTATCCAGCCAATCCTGTAATAAAATCAGGACCTCCCGAATGGGTCATCGCAGATCCTACTTTTATTCCACCAAGTGAGTCCCCGGATGGAAGATGGCATCTTTTTGCACATGTTATGCTTTTTGGAATAAATCATTACATTTCTCGCGATGGATTGAAGTGGATATCTACAAAACAAAGGATAGAATCAGGGCTACGGCCTTTTATATACAAAGAAGAAGACGAGTATTA
>JABXJU010000266.1 GCA_013375405.1 Candidatus Helarchaeota archaeon | reverse complement strand
TTTTAAAGCCCCGTTTGAACCCGAGCAGTCCCTCCTAGGAAAGGGGCAAGAACTCCTGTGAATTTTGAGTAGAGCGGGGTAACTCCCTTCCGGTCTCCAGACCCACCAACCAACCTCAAGAGGAAGCTCTTGGTGCCCTTCGACACCGTGCTGGATGGCCTGAATCCGGTGACGGACGCACCGCCGGATAACCTTACGGCGGGTCTACTCGCGTGCGGGTAGATGGAGAATTGGCATAGAAGCTTATAGCTTTTTATAGCATTTTATAGGTTTTTATAACTAATTAGAAGGTTGTAAATTAGATTTCACCTAAATGAATTAATTATTGGAGATTCATGTGCTTCAGGAAATGATCCTCAAGGGCGAACGTCCTTTAAATTTAATAGAGAATGAAATCATCGCAAAGAAAACGGAAGCGTTTGAAGCAGCAATAACTTCACTCGTTCCTATTAAACTGCTGATTTACCCATACGTTAAGGATTTTCGAAGAAAATTAAAAAAACAAAAGAGTCTTTTATTAAAAACGGCGAAAAACATCGTTCAAGCACCTGAGAAGCAACAAACGCTCATTAAGAGAGCAGAAAAACAATATTATCTCAATAATCCCTTCTATTCTTTAGTTATGCTTTATATCCCGCGAATTATCGTTCCTAGGCATATTCAACGCCTTTTAAAACGGTTTGAACGGCGAACAAGGCGGTATTTTCGAAGGCGGGTTAAGGATTTTGTGGCATTTTTACAAACAATTCAAAGGTCAGAAATTAGCCCAGATGCCCCTGATAAAGATTTTTGGCAGTTAGTTTTTCCTGAAGACCAAATGTTTACTGGATATTTGAGAGCCCAGTATGAAAACGATATAAAAACGTTAAAAATGCTCAAGAAAGGAGCCAATTGGCGTAACTTCTACACATTGGATGTTTTAAACAGTTTTAGCATTAGTTTTATTCCTCTATACCGATTATTTTCCATTATTTGGCGACGGGTCTCAGAAGCCATGGAAGAATATATGAAAAGAAAGGTTCTCGATTTTTATCTTATTGATACCTTATCAGATCGTGTCTACAACATCCTGAAAGAAAAAAGTTATCGTTATTTGATGGAGAAAGTCTTTCCAGCTCCCCCAGAAACAGTTATGAAGGATATGCATGATCCTGATTTCATTATGCGATTTAATCCCCAGAAAAACTTAAAAGTTAAGAAACTCGGTCCAAAATGCGAACGCTATTCTTCAAATACTCAAGTTCTCTTATTTAAATTAGATTTTAGTTGGGACGTACATTATCGGTTTGAAGGTGCTATCGAAGAGTGGTGGTTCACGAACAGTAACTATGTTAAGAACATGACAGGATACTGCGTCTATGAGCGTACCCCCGACGGACATTGTCATTTTTACAATATTACTGTCAATTTTCAACCCTCAGATAGTCTTGCTACTATCGGCGATCTAATTATGCCTATATTGGAGCGTATGTCAAAAGAAAATACGAAAACCATGATGGAAAAAGTGAGAAATTATTACGTTGAGCAAAATTCAAATTAATTGAAACTCTCTTTCTTTTTCAAGATTTCATATGCAAGATTTTTAAGATTGAATTTCTCAAGATAACTTGTTTAGAATAACTTCCTTATAAGTTGAAAAATCGAGGTAATTATAATTGAAGGACGCCATTATTCAAACTTTTGGATTAACGAAGATTTTTGGAAGGACGATTGCTGTTAATAAACTTGATTTACGGGTTACAGGCGGCATCTATGGCTTTTTAGGACCTAATGGTGCAGGTAAGACAACTACCATAAAGATGATAATAGGGTCACTCTTTCCGACAGCAGGGCGGATCGAACTTTTCGGAGAAGATATCTCAGGAAAAGAGAAAATAAATTTACATAAACGGGTAGGATATGTCCCCGAACATCCCACGTATTTCTTGGGTATGACCGCAGAAGGATTACTTGATTATATAGGGTCTATTTTTCACATGCCAAAACAAGAAATTCAGAAAAAGATTGCGGATCTACTCCGACTTGTTAATTTAACCGATGCACGAAACCGTGTTATTATAAAATTCTCCGCTGGAATGAAACAGCGCATAGGGATTGCTCAAGCATTGATGAACGACCCTGAACTCCTCATTTTGGATGAGATCACTTCTAATCTCGATCCTCTCGGTCGGAAACAAATGATTGATCTACTCAAAGATCTCCGTAAAGAAGGAAAAACTATGTTTATCTCAACACATATCCTGCCTGAAGTTCAAAAAATGAACGCCGATTCCATCGGAATTATTGATCACGGTCACCTTATTATGGATGGGACTATTGAGGCGTTAAATAAAAAGATAGGGAAGAGACTAATCCGGATTAGTCCAAATCATGAGGTGTTTCGATCAGCTTTAGCTCCCATAGTTACGAAACTCACTGAGGACATAGATTCTTTAATTGTAGAAACAGATGATAAGGAAATGGTTTGGGAAAAGATCGCGGGTCTTTCCCTTCAAAATAACATCCCTCTTACCGAATTTCGAGCTACTGGGTTAGAGATTGAACAAATTTTTATGAAAGCAATAGAATCCGAACAGAATCAGGAGGGTCAGAAAAATGTTTAAAATATTGCAAAAGGTAAAAAAATTTAAAATTCCTGTCCTACTTTTCTCTATGCTCTTTTTAATTTGCCTTTTCTCGCAACAAAATGCCCCCCTGCCCCATACGCGAAATATTTCCTCACAAAACGCTTCTAGTCCACTTCAAGCAAGCGTAACCTATAATTCAGGAAATATATTAATCCTAGATAATCATACATTCATTGATAATATCCTTATAATGTCATTTGCGAATGTCACTATCATCAATTCCACCATCCAGGGCAATGTCTACATATTTAATTGGGGTAGACTCTACCTTCTCCAAAATTCCAGTATTACAGGGAATATAGTTATTTCCGATTCCTCAAAACTCTATATAGATAATTCTACAGTAGGGGGAACGATTGAATGCCATGATTCCTCCATTTTAGACCTATTAGCCAGTTATTCAGTCACTACAACCATTATGAATTTTGGTTCGACAAATCTTTCAATAACTAATAGCTCAATAGCTCAAATCAGTGATTTTGGAGCTGGAGTGATCCAAATTATGAATTCTACTATTACAACAGTTATTTTAAGCGAGTTTTCGTTCTCCCGGACCTATATAAATAATTCGATAATCCTATTTATTATAGATTCAGCGCCGCCGCCTAATGGTATAATAAGTCCAATTAATTTTGATTTTTTTGGCAATGTTACTCCGTATGAAACTTCTGAACGTATAATTAATCTCACATGGATCGGTTGGGATAATCCTATTCGTAATGGATATCTTAATATTACTTTTCAAATTCTCTTAGATGGTCAATTTTACGCAGAAATCAATGGATCTGGATTTATCGATCATTTTTCTGGTAGTTATCAAGTAAATATAACGACTACCGGTCTTCACAATGTCTCTGTTGTCTCTATTGACAGTAATGGTAACAATTTCACATATACAATTTTTATTGAAATAATCGAATACCCAACATTTCCCTGGCTTCTCTTTTGGATTATTGTCGTTGTAATTGCAGGAATTATTATAATCGCCGCGATTTTCATACACTCTCAACAAAAACGTGGCTATCATAGCTCACTCAGTACTATTTTCAAAAAAGAATTAGCTGACAGTAAAATTAAGATCCTTATTTTTGTTATAATTGCAGCAGTTCCTGGAATATTACTATTTTTTATCTTTAATATGATATCGCGAAGGGGTGGTCCCCTTTCAATAGACAGTATCCGCAGTTTGGTAAATATGGTCTTTTCTCTTTTCCTCTACTACTTTGGCCTAGTCTTTAGCATAATGTTTGGGGCTGGGACTGTGGTTAATGCCAAGAGAGATGGCTCCCTGTCCTGGTTTTTAAGTAAACCTGTGAGACGTTGGGAATTCCTTTGGGGTAAAATTTTCGCTTATCTAGTTATTATTGTTCTAATTATGACTTCGCTTTCAGTTTCCTTCGTGCTTGGTAGTATTTCATTTATCAATCCAATTTATATCCCGGACCTCGTTTCTATGGGCGGTTATATCCTTATTATTGGGCTCTCCGCACTAATTCCCTTGACTGCTATCGTTATTCTATGCTCTAGTGCGTTTAGAAAAGTTGGGCTTACGATATTTATCCCCATTATGCTCCTAATAGCCATCCCACCGCTTGTCAGCTTTCTCCCGATTATAACTCGACATGAATGGCCGCTCCTCCTATCCTTTTCTTACTATTACGAGCAATTAGGAAGTTTTTGGGTCTTCAAGGGAGGCGGACTTTTTGGATCGATGGGAACAACTTTCGGAGCAATGTTTGGCATGGAAATAACATCATTGAACATATCCCCCATACAAATTATTCTAATCCTTTATAGTATAACCATTATTTGCTTCGTGCTTGCGACCTACTTTGTGCAAAAGAAAGATATCCCTTAGTTCCTATAAAACCATATATATCCCCATTGAAAACCCCTCAAAAGAAAGCCTTATTGAGGCACCTCCTATCTAAGCTTGTATGATGTGATTTATACTGATTAGTCGCAAAAATTATAAAAACCGTAAAAATAATTGTCATATCAAGTGAGTCTTATGGGTCGAAAACATTCGAAAGTCACAGAGAAACAGGCTAAAGTTTTAGAAGAAATCGATGAACTTCTGGGGAAGGAAATTAAGCGTAAGAAAAAGATTCCTTGGGATACTACTGGATATAAAGTTGAAGATCAAACTGTAATTGAATTAAATTTGAATTTTCAAGAATTGAAAAGTCTCCCCGAGTCAATCGGGGATATAAGCTCATTACAAAATTTGTTTTTACAAAAAAATGAATTAACATCACTCCCAAACTCCTTTGGTAATTTAAAATCACTCCAAACCCTCGCTTTGGGGGAGAATAAACTGAATTCCTTACCGGATTCCATTGGTAACCTGATCTCGCTCAAAGAATTTAATGCCCCTAATAATAGGTTAACCACTCTCCCCGGGTCTTTTGGAAAAATGAAGGCTCTCGAGGAATTGAATCTTGAGCGCAATCGCATGACGGTCATTCCCGAATCCTTAGGTGATTTGAAGTCA
>JABXJU010000265.1 GCA_013375405.1 Candidatus Helarchaeota archaeon | reverse complement strand
CCGATCTTTTCCTCGGTCATGATAACGCACCGATAACTCGTTTACAATTGGATCGTTATAATTTAAATGTTACAGGGGGGGCACTTACTTCAATTTTTAAGTATTTTCAAGTCCAACTCAATTAAGAGCTATATTAGAACTGGATTTTCCGTTTAATACCATTCTATATCTAATTTTATAATGTTGATTTAAACTTTTATATATAGATATAGTTTCGTCTTAACTTAGATAAATGTTGAGCTTTAATTCATTGATGATTATTTAGCAATTGTAATTCATGGAACTTCATATGGATTAAAGTTATTCAAGTGGATAAAGAAGAAGAAAAAATACATTTTTAACCGTGAAAAAAGTTCTAATAAATTTGTTGACTAAAAATCAACTTTAAATGAGTGATGGTAACAGACAAATGATTTCTGACAGAATCCTTATCTGAGAAGAAATATTGAAACTTTAATATCCATCAATCATATCTATACTCTCACAGGAATGAAGATGGAAGAAAAAATATGGCGGTACTAGGAATTGCAATTCAGAGTCAAACAGGAATTCCATTATTCCTTGATTCATGGTCTGATAAACTCGTGGCCTTTCATGAAGGCAGCCCAATTTTAATTTCGGGATTTTTAGCGGCACTTTCAAGTTTTGCAAGCAGTTATAAACAAGATATTTCGTATATTCGATTACGGCCAGTTGATTATCATGATGATCCTTTTGGAATTGATGGAGTTTATAGTTTTATTGGGAAGTATATGATTCTAATTTTTACAGATCCCTACCAATTTCACGAAATGGTAAATTACAAGATTCAATGGATTTATAATAAGGTTTTATTTCGGTACGAGAATATGTTAAAAGTGGGGAAAGTTCCGAACCTTACAAAGGACGAACGTACATTCATAGAATATACTTTGATGGACAATGTTGCATGGGAGATGATTTATAAAAAGACGAAGCAATTGAATACCGCCGCAGATAGTATAATAAAAAGAGAGTTTCCAGGTGATGTTTTTGGATGTTTTATCACCTCATTCGACAACTCAATTCTCTATACTTATGGTATGGACAGAGCTGAAACTGAAATTTATTTGAATAACAGCGGAAACAAAGGATCAAGTCTACAAAACGGTGAAATTTTTCACAATTATGTATCGCTCCCAGGGTTAGAACCACGCTTAGTAGTAATGACGAATTCTGGAGTAAGAACGGAAATTTCGGATATCCTTGGCGGTGCATCAGTTGGGTACGGAGGAGTTCCGTATTACTATTACATGATAACTGATACGAACATCGCACTTGGACCAATTGTTGAGGCTTTAATCGATAAATTTAATGCAATCCTAATTTAACTCAAAAAAATTTCAACCAAGAAAGAATCAATTTCTAATTCGCGAATTCGTATCCAATCTGCTAATAATTTGGGATATACTAGTTTCTTTGCAATTTCAAAAAATAATTCTTGTTTAAAAATAGCCTTCATTTCATTGATAAAGGACTTCAAAATATTTTGCAGTCCTTCCCGGAGCATGTCTTCTGTGCACTGACCGGCAGTAATGAGAACAGAAAGAACGTTCCAACCAGTTTTGCCATATGAGATATTTTGGAAGATTAAGGGGAGGTTATCCTTTATTGCGTTCATTCTCTTAGCTAACTGCGCCCGACCTTCAGGTTTTATTGCAGGAAGGACTTTTGCAAATGCATGGAAGATTTGTTGATAAACCTCAAGAAGGTTCATAAATTTCGCAATATTAGTAACTTGTGAAACAGCTTCCCAGGATTGAATTAGTTCATTTAATTTGGGTGAGAACTGATCGAAAGCTGTAACATTTCCACCCCAATTTCGAAAATAATTTTCATCCTTGTCAATATCGAATTGTCCCAAGAATAAAGTGCAAATAACGTTTAATTGGTGGTTAAGTGCAGTGGTATCATCATGTTTATCAGCGGCGGCCACTACTAGCACTTTACCCTCCCAATTGATATAAACCCATTTCATATTGCCCATTTCAATACTTTCAATGCCCGTATCGCCTAATTCTGCCTCACTGAAAGCATTTAGCCCAGTAAGAAAGCTAGAAAGTAGGTCCGGATCGAGTTTCAAAGATCCGTAGCTTCTATGAAAAAGACAACGTCCGCCCATCTTTTCAATAATCCAGATATCTCTAAACATATGGATTTTCCCTAATTACCTATTAATCAATAACAATTTCAAGAAGCCTTCAATCTATTGATATACTTATCAAATGGTAATTATTAACTTTCTGAAGTCTGTAACAAAGGTATTATTTTTTATAGAGTTTCTTCTTTTTATCGAACATACCAAGGCGTTGAGCTCTTTTTCGAGCTTCGATTTCTTCAGAACTTGGCTCTCTTTTAGGATTGCCTCTTTGTCTTTTTTCTTTCTTCTCTTTCTTTGATTTTGAACCTTTAATTTTCTTCCTTAGGCGTCGTCGTCTCTCAATGCTCATCTTAGATCCCTAACATCATTCATTGATTTTAAAAAAAAGGGACAATATAAAAAAGTTATTCCTTAAAATCCACGCGAATACCTTCATCAATTTGGACGATATAGGGTTGACCTCCGCAGTTCTCTACCACCTGTGCAACTTCTTTTTGCTTTCTGGGACAATAAAGTAAGACACAACCTCCAAAGCCTGATCCAATGATTTTTCCTCCTAGCGCCCCGGCTTGTTTAGCCTCCTGAATGAGTTTTTCTGTCATATCTGTGCTATTATTAAACCCTTGAATTAATTCTTGATGAAAGGCATTAATCAATTGACCAATTTTTTCAGGATTGCCAACGCCATCAGTGAGTTCTTTTTCGGCTTCTTCCGTTATATCGCGAAGGCGTATGATAGCACGAGCATGTTTCAAAGGAGTGGATGGAATTTGAGGTAAAATTGGTTCCAATTCCTCACATTCAACCGTTTTTAAATCAAAATTTTTAACAAATTTTGAAAACCATTTTATTCCTTCCATAATATTCCGCTTACGTTCTGTATGCACTAATTCCTTTTTGACAATACACGTGTCGGCAATTACAATGGATTCTGCCAAATGATCTAAATTGAGGTGGGTTATTTCATTACTAGAACAGTCTATATGCATGCCAGAACCTAAGGAACAGGTGTAGTGATCCATATTTCCCCCTGATTCATTATTTTCAACGACTTCAGAGAGGTAGGCAAGCTCAGCAATTTCTTCCTTTGTCAATTTGAAATTAAACAACTCATTTAGAAAAGCAATCCAAATTACCGTTAAGGCTGATGAGCTGGCTAATCCTCGTCCAATAGGGATCTCGCTCCAAATAGTTGCCGTAACACCTTGGGGTATCTCATATCCTTTACGCGTTAAAACATTAAAGGTTGCTCGGATATAGTCTCGTTTTTTGCGATAATGCGCAGGTCTATCTATTGGAAATCGATCATGCTCCTTGAGGTCCTGATAGTAAATGGAAATCATGCCATCTTCAGAAACATCGCCCTTAATATGCATCCTCAGATTTATCGCAGCCGTAATCACATGGAGGTTCATGTAATCAAGGTCTTCTCCAAAGATACAAATCCTTCCAGGCACGCTTATTTCCAGCATTGGTATCCAACGGAGCAGTAAATTGTATTTAATGTTTTAGAACATGATCTACGAGAGGTTTGATGGTTGTAGGCTTATTATATTTTTCCACTAACTCAATAATTTTTTCGTTTAATTTTTGATGCTCTATCCCACACTTCGCCACTTTATCAGGCGGCTTATTTGCCATAAGAGCCGTATTTTCGGTTATTCGAATTAATTCCGTAGCGATCACCGCATTAACAAAGGTCAAATCTTTTAAAACTTCAAAAATTTTAGCTTCCATATTCTAGAACGAAATACTTTTATTATAAAAATTTTTTAAGTTGTATTATTGGTGGAATAACGCATTTAAAAATTTGAGAATAAAGTAGGTTATTCAACTAATTTGATGAAAAAAAGAACCTCCATGGGCAAAATAGGAGATGGAAATGTAATGACGGTGACAAATAAGAGAATAGGTGGCATTATTATATTGATATTTTCATGCATATATTTGTTTGGTGAAAATGGAAGTTTAATTGTTACTTGGGGTATAATGCCTGGTCCCGAATCTATTTTGTTAATAATTACGTATTTACTTTTAGGTACGGGTTTTGGATTGGCTTTAATTGGCGGGATTATGCTCATCAGAGATAATCCTGGCAGCAAACTATCTTTGATGGGCGGGATAGTTCTTGCATGTTGGGGGTATTTTTTATTATTCGTGAATATAGTGTCGATGCTTGCAGGGGGACCGCCGCCTCCAGATGTTGCCTTGCCATATATTCGTGAATTGGTAATTAATGTAACCTTCGTACCAGCAATGCTGATTGTTGGTGCCTCCGTAGGTATGCGGATGGATGAGTAGAGTGGATAATAAAGAAAATTTTTAGTTTTTTGTGAAATGGAGATGAAGTTATAATGGGAGAGTCGAATAAGGCGATTGCAGGATTAATCATATTTATAACGGGATGTTTTCAACTTTTCTTTTTAAATACTTGGTGGAAATATGGTTGGGATGGAGAGCCGTTCAAAACATATTTTTCCATTGCATTCAGCATACATTATCTGCTCATTCCAATGATCATGATGAGCGGAATTTTGCTCCTCAGAAACCGAACTCTCGGTGCCACGCTAGCTCTTATTTTTGGATTTATCTTTCTAGGGTGGGGGATTGCTAACATGACATTATGGGGCATTGCTTATACAGGTACTATGACACTAAGGGAAATGGTTTTATCTTTGCTCCATATCAGTATTAACTTTCTTACTTATCCTGTGCTTGTTGTTATTGGTGCGTTTATTGGCAAAAGGGGTGGTTTTGAGACAGAATAGACGAAAATAAATTCGTTCTTAGGTAAAATGGAGATGAAGATATGGATGTAGAGAAGAATAGATTGGTAAGCGGAATTCTACTATTTATGTTGGGACTTTACTTATTTACAAATAAAAATTTTGACTTTAATACTGGATTGTTAAGTGCTCCTACTTATAATAAAATTTCATTTTATATATTACTCTCGCTATCTGCAGTAATTATTGTAGGAGGATTTTTGGCCCTACGGAACATGATGACCGGTAGAGAT
>JABXJU010000264.1 GCA_013375405.1 Candidatus Helarchaeota archaeon | reverse complement strand
TATCCAACTCAGACGCCAGATGAACGATGAAGTAGGGGAGGCGAATAACCTAATGACATTTGGTGAATTACTGATAAAAGTAGATAGAACAGGGGAGGCAATGGGCTGTTATGAGCAGGCTTTACGTATAAAAAGAAATTTAGGAGATGATAGGGGAGTTGCGGAATGTCTTAAAAATATGGGAACAGGGTTTTTCAACAGAGGCAAGTATATTAAGGCGAAGCAGTATTATGAGAAAGCAAGGGAAGCATTTCAAAATCAAGCCCTCGTTTTAGAAGTAAAAGAAATTGATAAATTGCTTGATAAAATTAAAGAGCGTCCGTATCCTGAAGAAGGTTGTGAGATTTGTGAGACTCAGTGCGCTCCCGATATTGTTGGTCTGGCTCACGAAAGTGTCGTACAAGATACTTTTACAGGCCCCTTTAAACAGGTGCTCCGTGAGTCTCTTTCATTGAAAAACATGGATAAACTAGTGGACTTACTCCTTGATACTTCAAGAATGAATCCAGACCTTCAATCACATAACATTTCCCAAGACGCTTTCGCGTTCTGTTTAATGGTGCAAGCGACTAATATACATCTTGAACAATTAAATAAGGCCCAAAAAGAGCAAATGATAAAAATGGTCCAAGATAATATCAAAACACGCCGTTATCGGCAAATGTTATAGTTAGGATTGTAATAATGTCCTCTTTATTTCAACCCATTTCTTTTTTTTGTAGTCTCGGAGAATTTCATTGACTTTTAAAAGCGAATAACCTGTTTCTTCGCAAATCTCGTGTAGCGTATGCTTCCCATCACAAAATTGTAAAACTTGTGCAACTTCAATCGAAAATTTTTCCTTACCTTTTAATTTTTTTATTAAGATTGGTACTGTTGTTATTCCACTCCTGAATTGCGGTTTAGAAGTGCCAGAATATCTGATTTCAAGCTCAAGTTTTTGTGTTGGAATAGGTGGTGGTGGAATATTTAACTGATCCAGTAATCCATCGATTCGTTTAGTCCAATCAAACATTTTCATTTTAAAAGCAAGCAGCTGACCTGCTAATCCTTTTAGGGTGTATAATACGACCATGGCCTTTGATGAGACCTTAAAAAACGCGATATTAACCGCACCTAGAGGAAAACTATGATCTCCTATCTGAAGCAAATTGAAATTGGATCTCACAAAATTCTTCATTACATCTAAAAATGGTTGTAAGGGTTCATCAATATGATATATGGTTCCATTATAATCGATAATTCCAACATACGGGTGAGTTACCAGTATTTTTCCAAGAGTTTGCGTAATTTCTGTTGCAATTGTATGGAAATCTTGTGGATTCAACCCGCTTTCACCAGTAAATGAATTTGGAGAAAAATTAACCTAAAAATAATTGTTTAATCTTATATTTTAATGGAACTCTGTGAATAAAAATGTTTAAAAATGCTATTCATCATACTAAAAATGCAAAAAAAATCATTTTAAGGAAGTAAAAATGTGAAAAGATCTCAAAATTTATGTAAGAAATTTGCAGATTTATCAAAAAGTCAATTTAAATATTTCGAGAAATTAGATTGAGATCGCGCACCGGATCGATTTAGTCAATTATAATAATTGTAATACGATGATGGAACGTTTAAATTTGAAGCTGATATCGATTATTAAGCATTTAAATTGATGGGTTTAAATGATTGAGAAGGACCAAGATAGTCTTGTGAATGATCATCTTAATTTACTGATTTTGGATAAGATATGTCAAGGAGAAGGTATATCTTTCAATATTTCCCAGCTATCAAATAAGCTTAGCAGACATAGATCAACCATTAAGAAACGAATCGATAATTTGTTAAAATATAAGGTAATTGGTAAGCCAGATTGTCCTTTTACCTATCTTTATCAAGAATATCCCCTCTTTGTTGTCGTTTTCGCGGATTTTCCTAGTTATAAAGAAGTAGAAGATTGGATAAAAACTGATGAACAGATATTTGCAGCATACAGTATCCGTGAAGAAGAATATAATATTATGATCATTGAATTTCACAAAAGTCTAACTCTGTATCAACAATGGCGTGAAGAATTAATAACAAAGGGTAAAATTCCATCTCGAGCAAACCGCCGCGCATCTACCAGTTTATTTTTTTCAAATGATCTACAAATTAAATATGAACCTGAAACAGCCATCAAAGTATTAGATCTCCTCTATAAACAAAAGAAAACGATTGAAATCAACAAATATCGCATGGATAAATTAGATTTGGAGATTTTAAAATGCCTTTTATATGGGGATGGTATAAAGATCAATGAAAATTTTCTTTCTAAACAATTAAATAGCCACCGCAAAACGATTGAAAACCGAATTAAAAAATTAATAGATAATCAAATTATCCAAAGACCACGATGTCAATTCCCCCAATTTTTCCTGCCCTCAAACCTTTTATTGGTCTTCTCACTCATTGATCTCAGCGATTTCAATAATAAAGTCTTTGACCAGTTAAAAAAGGATATTCATATTCCGATTCTTTTCAAAGTTAGTATCGGTAAATATAACTTACTCCTTTTTAGCGTCCATGAATCCATTGATACATTTCTTAGTTGGAATATTGACTATCGCGAAAAATTTCCAAATACGTTTGGTATCGAGAAAATTAATTATCTCTCGCCTCGTATGACGACCTTCGTGAATTTACAAAAAGTGGCTATGGGAGTCATTAAACGTAAACTTAAAGAACTCTCAGAATAATTAATTAAAAAGAAAAGTCGTTTAAACTCGTTTTAATGCCCATATTGTTCCCGAATTTTAGATCTTAATACTTTTCCTACAGGGGAGATCGGCAATTCCTTTACGAAAACTACCGATCTTGGCTTTTTATATCCTGCGATTTTTCCTTCAACAAATTTAACAACCGCTTCTTCTGTCATTGTTTCGCCTTCTTTTAAGACCACAACTGCCCTCACTGTCTCGCCCCATTCTTCATCAGGCACTCCGATGACGCATACTTTATCAATTTTTGGATGTTCTATCAAAATTTCTTCCACTTCCAATGGAAAGACTTTCTCGCCACCCGTGTTGATACATTCTTTTTTCCGTTCAACAACATAAAATTGTCCATCCTTCATGTAGCCAAGGTCACCACTGTGCAGGAACCCATCCTCATCGATTGCTTGCCTGGTTTTTACTTTGTCCTTGTAATATCCCTTCATTACAGAGGCACCTTTATAACAAATTTCTCCAATTTCGCCTTCTGGGACGGGAACATTGTTATCATCGACGACTTTCATCTCCAAGCCTTCGAGTAAAGTACCTACACATCTGTCTTGCACTTTCTCTACATCCCCATCTACACGTATTGTAGCAACTGGCGCCATTTCGGTTTGTCCAAACGCATCCACAAGAATTGCATTTGGAAAATACTGCAGTATTTTCTTCTTAAGTTTACCTCGTAATACAGCAGCGCCTGAAAGACAGACAGTGACTGAGGATAAATTAAATTTCCGTTCAACCTTATCAAGAGCATCAATAGTTCGCTTCCACATTGTGGGAACTAAGAATAAGGACTTTAGATCTTCTCGTTCGATCGTTTCTAGAAGTTCAACGGGATTAAACTTTTTGCTCTTTAAAAATACAACAGTTGAGCCGCGAAACATCCAAGATATGAGAAAGACTGCATATGATGCTAAATGAAATAATGGTGGGACGAATAAAGTTTTATCGATTTCTTCCTCTTTCGGTCTATTTCTTATTGCTTTTTTCAACGCTTTTTTTACTTCTTTTTCCCCGGTAACTTTTATCCTACCGGTCAATAATAATTTCAACAATTTAAAAAATAATATGAATTTCCCTCTTCTACTATAAGATAATGGTCTAAAATTTGCTAAGTCTCGTGTTTGGTGGGCTATTCCCATTTTTATTAATCCATGGTATTTCTCCTCTGAAGGTTGTCCCACAAATATTTTAATTTTTCCCTCTCGTATGGCATAAGTCATTATAGGGAGTGAAGGCCCCTCTTGGCTCCTAGAATCAACCACCATAACCTTATCGTGCATTTCAGGATCTTCAAAAAAAACTTCAGGAATACCTGTGGTTGATATACTAGCTTCCAATATCCGCCTTTGTGATTCATTTTTTGCATATATTGGGTCATCTAGTTCTTCTATCGGCGGTAACACAGCAGATAGAAAAGATAATGCACTCTCTTCATTGTAAAGTATGTTGTCGTAACTCAGCATGACTCCTTTAGGACGTCCAGTCGTGCCACCTGTGTAAATAATCACAGCGGTATCATGGATATCGATATCAACTTTAATTTCTTTATCCTTACCGTCTCGGTTTATCTCCTCATAATTTAACATGTCAATAGGCGTGTTCGACCCATCATGAATCAAATATTTAACATTCGGAATCTTATCTCGAATTTTTTGAAGCTCTGGTAATGCGTCATCATCAAAAAGGAACACCACAGAATCACTATTATTGAGAAGAAATTCCATTTCCGAGGCCACATATCGGAAATTAACGGGAACGGGGATCGCACCTAATTCCTGAGCTGCCAGATTAGCTTCGAGAAATTGAGGCGAGTTGTAAAAAAGGAAGGCTACTTTATCCCCCTTCTTTACGCCTAGCAATTTCAATGCGTTAGCTAATTTATTTATACGGGAATTCAACTGCTTCCAAGTGATTTTCTCATCGCCATAAATTATTGCCACCCGATCTTTTGGGTAGTATTTAGCTTTGATATACACAGCTTCTTTAAATTTCCCAAGACGAACCATGAGTCACACCTTTGTAGTAGGATAACATATTGTTATTACAAATAAAGTAATAATAATTTTGGAGGGGATAATAAAACAAAGGTAAAACAATGATTTTACGATTTTTTAGCTTCTACCCTCAGATCTTTCTTATAAACTTTCCCAATTGTGGTCAATGGCAATTCTTTACGGATTTCAATTAATTTTGGTACTTCATAGGGGGATAATTTTTCTTTAGCAAATTTTGTTATATCCTCCTTTAATGTTTCTTCATCTTGAGGTCCTGTATAATCATCTCTTATTGTAATAAATGCCTTTACAAGTTCACTTCCGGGGCGCTCAGGATTAGGAACTCCTATTAAAGCAATTATATCGATAGCGGGATGCTGGGTTAAGACATCTTCTACTTTA
>JABXJU010000042.1 GCA_013375405.1 Candidatus Helarchaeota archaeon | reverse complement strand
GGTTCTGTAATTTTTGGGGTGGCTACAGGGGGTTCAGGTTTTGAGGAGGGAACAATACCAGCAGGGATTGTGGATATTTCGGGAATTTCTAAATCTTTTATAGAACTCTTTTCAATCACAGATTGAGATCGTGTCATGATATCTTGGTTTTCATCAACAATTTCGCCAGCAAGCTTTTGTTGATTTAATTGTAAATAAACTAAGGATAAGGTTTGTAAAATTGTTTGAATTTTTTCTAGATTTTTTAATTTGTGGGAAATTTTTAACGCTCTGCCAAGATGATTTAAACTCTCTTTGAATTTTTGCAAGTTATAAAAAGTAACGCCCAGTTGATATTCACTATGAGCATATTGCAGGGGATCTCGGACTTTTTCAGAGAGTGAGAGTAATTCATGATAATTTTTCGTAAATTCATCCTGATTACCCAGTTCGGCGTAAGTAATTGCCAATTGTGAATGGATTTCCATTAATAGGGATTTTGATTCAGATTTTTTCTCTACTTCGAGTATTTTTTCCAAAAAGGCTTTTGCGGTATCCACTTGTTCCATTGCGCGTAAGAGTGATCCCAGCTTAGTATAGGCGGCAATAAGATCGATATCACTTCCCATTTGTTCTTGTTTAAAGATAACGAGAGATGTTTTCAAGTATTTTAAACTTTCATCATAATTTTGTTTATCACGAAGGATATTGCTAATTAATAAATTTAATTGAGCGATCTTATATCTTAAATCTATATCAACTGCAATGTTCATTGCTCGGTGGTAAAGTATTAAAGCTTTATCATTTTGGTTAATCTTACTTGTTAGCGTTCCTAGCAGAATCAAGTCGTTGATTATTCCCACCTTATCCCCAAGGTCCTCATGTATTTTGTGAGCTTTGTTGATTTCATGAATTGCTTGGTCAAACATTTTTCGTTCATTGTAAAGTAATGCCATATTGTAATAATCTAGTGCTAAGTCGGGGGATTTATTTGCCTTTTCATCGGTAGATATTGCTTGTTTTAGGAATTTAAAAGCAATTTGGTAAGGATCTACTGCGTCTGGATCTAGATTCAAGGCATTTTTACTAAAGTTCAAAAGTTCGGGATAAAACCGTATTTTTAGAAGAAGATTTGAGAGAAGTCGCAAAATAAATGAGTATTTAGATGGAAAAATTTCTTCATTTTTTTGAGAGAGATCCAAAATATTTCCAAAATAATGAAGTGCGTTTTGGATATTTCCGCTATACAGGGAAAATAATCCTAATATGGTGAAATTATCAAAATGTCCTTCAATAATGCTTTTAGTAAGAAGGGCATCATTGATTTTTTGTGATAATATATAAGACTCCGTTAATATGGGAATTTTATTTAATAGAGTTTGGATTTTTAGCTCAATATCGTCAGTTTTTTCTATAATTTGGTCTAATAGCAGTAAAATTAGTTTCCTTTGAAAAACTTTTAGAATATTCTTGAATTTGGAATCCTCTATTTTAGAACTAATTTGATCCGTAATAGATTGTACTTCTTCGATGTTCCACTCATTTATTCCGATGATAATTTGTTTCAGGTTATTCAAAAATTCGTTTGCTTCTTCCTTTTGAATCAAATTTTGAATATTTTCAATTAACTTTGGTCTGTCATTTGTTTGTAAGAATTCCAAGAGGACATTCCCTGTAGATTCCAAGACAGCTGGATTTACAGCCATTTTAATAGCACTCCTCAGTTCTCATATCGTTCCTAATCTATGTATAGATCATTCCATTTATACCTTCTTAAGTGTAAAACTGAAGAGTCAGCAACAAAAATAGGAATGTGGTAAAAGAGAAATAAAGCAGGGAACTCTGAGGTTACATTAACAAGCCGCCAACTTTCAGGGCTAAGCGAATCCGATAAAATGGAGACATTCGCACCTTCCGGGTCATCAATTTCCAGAGTGCCTTAAACACCCCTTTAATTCGATGGCCAACGGGGCCAATAACGGCATCCCCTAAAACACCAATATCCCAGTGTGAACCATAAATTATAATCTTCGCGTCTTCGTGCTTAAAATTTTTCATTTTCAGCTTCGGTGATCCGCATTGAGGACACGTTTCTTCAACAATCGTTTTAGTAGGTTTGAGAATGAGTTCTTCCCCATCGGGGCGTTCGGGAAGTATGATATCTTCCTCGTGGGTCGGGAGATCAGCCCACGTGCCTTCCCACTTACATTTTTTACATTTGACCACCGGAGTGGGCAAACTTTCATAGCGTAGCCACTTTCGTCCTTCCACATCCTCGAAATGCAAGATAAGGGCCTCATTGAGATTGGGTAATGTGATTTGTGCTTTAATGCCGTAAAGCTCTTCCATTAATTCCGCGCGCTCTTCTTTGGGTTTCGAACGAAGACCAGCTAAAATCATCTCACCTATTACTTCCGCGCCTGTTTTCATATTTCGTCCCACCTAAATATCCATAATTTTTCAATTAATAAGAATTATCATTTGGAATTTTAAATTTATTATAAATTAGTTTTACTATTTCTTTCTCCACTTTTTAAATCTAGTTAAGGAGTGTAAAATAAAAAAAGGGGTTTTATCGTTATTCTTGAATAGCTCGTAGGAAGATGTAACTGATAGAGAGGAAAATGATATTAATTAAGAAAATCAATGCAAAACTCAAGGCAAGATTCTGCCAGATAAAGAAATTAATACCAGGGAAAATTTTGGGTAAATCAAGAATGAGACCCGCTAATGTACTTGCAATAGGAATGGGAATAACAATGACAAATAAATAGACGCCAGAGTAAGTTGCTTCACGTCCGGATGGGGCTAAATCCATCAAGATTGCATACTGAAATGTAAGGACTGCAATAACAACAAAGAGGATTATAGAAATTATAAGGAAGACTTGGAAGAATAGGAGAGCGCCATCACCGAAGATCCCTAGAAATAATGTAAAAGGAACCATTATAATGCTAGTCAAAATAGCTAATTTAAATGCCTGTAAATTTCCCCGATTTCTAGATAATTTACTAAATAAGATAAAGTAAAATAGAGCAACGGGGATTACAAAGGGAAGCATAACTAATAAATCAATAGTTTGAGCCTCAAGAAAATCAACCAATGTCAGAGTTGAAATTGAATAACCTAATACAAAGAAAAATGAGGCGAGGAGATAGAAAAAGAAGTTTCGATCCGAAGCGGTTTCCTTAAGAGTTCCTAATAGATTACTCATCTCAGTTTCTTCTCCAAGCTTAGAAAGGTCCTCTCTAGGCCCAAAGAAAAAAGCAAATAAAACAGTTCCAATTAAAACCGCTCCCAAAATTATAGTAATAGTCAAATATGGTAATATCTTCTCCAAAATAGGAAATAATAGGAGGGCCCCAAGGGTTCCGATAGTTCCAAATAAATTGAAAATAATGGAGGTGGAAATTCGTTCGTCCGGTTCAGTTAGATCCATATAAAGAGCCCAATATGCACAGTATTCAAATCTATATAAAACTGCATAAGTTGTCGCCATTATTGAAAGGAAAGCAAACATAGCTTCTATCGAAAATCCAGGAATAGTTATTCCTAAGAACATATATGCGATTCCACCAGGAATAATTAATAAGAAGTATGGTCGACGTTTGCCCCATCGGGTTTTGGTTTTATCGGATAAATAACCAGCAATTAAAAATGTAATCGCACCTGCTGTAAATGATATGGTTATCGTCAAGAAAGCGAGAGTATTTGCAAATTCGTGCCCCACAAAAATGTTATCCGCAAAATAATCGGGTAGAAATAAAAACATTACCATAAACGCCATCGCATTTCCAATCTGTCCAATGGATAACTTAATTAGATCAGTCTTCTTCATTAGGATTCCATCTTTTTTTCTTCAGGTAAATCTTATTTGAGAATGAGAAAATGTGGTAAAACGCTTATATTAATGTTCAGCTACAGACCATCAGCAAGATATTCGTTCATAAAAAACTTTTTAAGATGGGTCAATTACTCGATTGTAAAAAGAACCAAAATTGATTGGTAGGCTGATGAATTAATATGGATTTAACGGTATTATTTTTAATAATCGGAACGATTGGTGGCGTTATTTCAATCTTATTTGCCGCGTATTTATGGTTTCAAATAAAAAAACTTTCCACGGGTGATGGAAAGGAAAATGAAATTTATAAACATATACGGGCTGGTGCAAAAGCTTATTTAAAACGTGAATTTAGGACGATCTTGCTTATCGCAGCAGTTCTTGCAGTGATTATTGGTTTTGCGCTTAATGGATGGGTCGCGCTCTCCTATGTAGTTGGAACGGTTACTTCCTTAGCCGCGAGTTTTATTGGAATGGATCTCGCCACGCGAACAAATGTCCGAGTTACTCTAGCCGCCAAGCGCGGTTTAATTCCATCTATGCGAACAGCGTTTAAAGGGGGTTCCATCATGGGGATGTTAGTTTTTGGAGTAAATATTATTCAAATAATTATTGTTTTCACAATATTTTATTATGGGGTAGGAATGACCCTGAATGTTGTCTTGATAAATATCGTGGGTTGTGCTTTTGGTTCCTCATTTACATCAGTTATTGCACAGTTGGGAGGGGGAATTTACACGAAAGGGGCAGATGTTGGGGCAGATATTGTAGGGAAGGTAGAAGCAGGGATTCCCGAAGATGATCCTCGGAATCCAGCAGTAATAGCTGATGCAGTTGGTGATAATGTAGGGGATTGTGCTGGACGAAGTGCAGACCTATATGAAACATTAACATCTGAAATTTTATCCTCAATGATACTTGGACTCGCAATTTTTACATTGGCCCCTTCACAAATCGGAATTGAAATTGTATTCTTTCCATTTGTTATTAGATGTATAGCTGCAATTGCAACTATAGTCGGCTATTACTTTGTAATGTGGACGAAAAAGGGAGATGATGCATGGAGAATTTTAAATCGAGGTTTGTATTTAAGTAGTGGAATAGTAGCAGTTGCATATATAATAATTGTTTATTTTCTTTTCAACTCAGTTTATTTAATGATCGCTGCTATTTTAGGTATTATAGCAAACCTAGTTTTAGGAAAAATTATCGAAAATTATACCGGATTCAATTCTAAAACTGTTGAAGACATTTCAAAAGCTTCAGAAACGGGAGCAGCTACAAACATAATAACAGGTTTGGCAAATGGCTTAAGATCGATTTTTATTCCTTTAGCGTGTATCGTCGTTTTGTTACTAGGAGCGTATGGATGTGGTATTGCATTCGGGATTGATATGGGTTTTGTGAAAGATTTCGGCGCAGAGTTTAATGTTACTGCTGGGATTTATGGCATTGTTCTTATGGCAATTGGAATGACGAGTGGCACGGGTATTATCTTGTCGATGGATGGATTTGGTCCAATTGCAGATAATGCGGGTGGTATCGCTGAGATGGCTGAAATGCCACCAGAAATTAGAGATACTATTGATAAGCTGGATGCGACTGGAAACAGTACAAAATCCTTAACCAAGGGCTTTTCCATAATATCCGGGACTACGATTGGATTTGTTACGATTTTTGCATTTTTAGTACTTTTAAGAGGCGCGATAGAGCCGATTATCCCTGGTTATCAACCGATTATCAATCTTGGCGATCCCAGAATTGCTGTAGGTGGGATTTTAGGAGTAATTACGGTATTTATGTTCGTTTCTTTATTGATGAAAGCGGTTGGAAAAACGGCAGGTGTTATAATTGAAGAGGTGCGGCACCAATTTAGAACCAAAAAGATTTTAGAAGGTGAGGAACAGCCAGATTATGCACGCTGTGTGGATATCAGCACAGTTTCCGCTTTGAAAAATATGATATGGCCCTCACTTTTAATCATAATTATGCCAATTCTGGTAGGGCTTACGTTAGGTCCAATAACTCTTGCAGCCTACTTAATTGTAGCCACATTTGTAGCGGGTGGGTTTGGAATCTTCATGAATATTGCAGGCGCCTCTTGGGATAACGCTAAAAAATATAGGAAAACCTTACGGAAGAAAACTAATCCAGCAACGATTGAAGCCTATAAAGCAGCGGTAATCGGAGATACTGTCGGAGATCCTTGTAAAGATACGGCAGGGTCGAGTTTAGGTAGTTTTGTTACCACCATTAATAATATGGGCCTGACCTTCTTCCCATTATTCGTCAATTTTTCGTTAATCGTTCTCATCTTTCCAGGAATCTACTAAAAAATCCCTCTTTTTCTTAGAAAGAAAGCAGATCTCTTTTGTATAATTACTATCATTTTTATATTCCCTTCTTCTTTTTTAGTGTGAAATGGAGTCCCAACTTTTAGAAATTCTCGAATTTTTAGTCCGCCAGCAATTCTATAAACCAGAAGATATAATTATGGACCGGACGAAAGACCAGCGAATTCGTGTGGAATCTTCAGGGAAGGCAATTCGGCAATTTATCTCTCTTTTAGCCAAAGATCTTTCAGATATTATAGCTGGGAAATATAAGGACTATTTAGATAAATTAAGAACTTATTTCAACTTCAGGATTGATGATGTCTTTAAATCGTTTACAGAGCGAATATCACACATAGATCAGGAAGAACGAGCATATCATCTCATTGTCACATTTCTAATTGGAGATTTGTTAGGAGATATTCGAGACCAGATTTTTAAGAAAAAGCTCCAAGAAATTAAAAAACGATTACGAAATCAACTTGGGGAAAATAAAGATGCTGAACAATTTGAAGCTGATTTTAAAACTCTTACAGGGAACTCATTTGAAAGGAATGAGCCCAATATTGCATTGATTTACAATCTCTGCTTTTTGGAATTTATTGCAGGGGTCGTCCATGACGATGCCTTGAAACAGACCACGAAAAATCTTTTAGGAAAATATATAAGCCGATAAGTTGAAAAAATGGCTCAAAATTAATGTTTTGGTGTCGAATTGAACAGTTCGTCGAACTCATATAAATAATAGCAATAAAAATCCGATAGCGAATGGACTTTTAAAAATTTTTCACCTAAAACAGATAAACGAATTTCATCTGGTCCTCTTGAAATCAATAATGGTAGGCTTTTATCAATTCTTACTTGTAAATCAACTTCAGCAAGAATCTCAACTGGTTTGGGTCCATTTTTCAGTTGTTCAATGAAATCAAAAAGCATATCTGGCATATTGAAAAACGGGATTTGATTGCCAATAAATTCGGGAATCGATTCTAGTTCAAAGCGGGCAACTACATATCGAATTGCCCAATAATATTTTAAGAGACGATGACTTTCACGATAAAACATCGGATAATCTGTAGAAAGTAACTGTAGTAGAGAGTGAAATAAAGGAATTGTAGTATTTAGAATATCTCCAAATTCTCTATAATTTATTAAAACATTTATTGTGGAGAGTTCCTCTGTAGCACTAAGGACTTTATTGATAAACTGATGAACTTGTTCAACTCCATCTTTAGGCCTCGATGTTTTGACTTCATCTATTGTTATCAATTTTTCTTTAAAATTAATTTTGATAAGGCTAAATAATTCCTCTAAATCTGTTTGCATCTGTAATAAGCTTGGAAGTACTTCTTGGCACGTCTGCTGCACAGGGTTTTCATTATTTTTCAAGGTAAACACTGGAATTATGTTATAACGCTTGGCTTAAAATCTTGTGGAGGGCGTCGTCAGTAAGCGCAATTGGATTATATCTTATACTAGATGATTTTTTTGCTTTTTCGATGATTCTTGGAAGATCTGCCTCTGTTACCCCGAATTCTGAGAAGGAGGGGATTTTGAGTGATTCAGTAAGTTCTTTTAAATATCTTATGATACCTTGGTAGGCATCTTGATTATTGGTAAGGGGCTTCTCTGCGACTAATTCTCCAAGCTTTGCGTATTTTGCAAGCACAGGGGCATTAGGGCTTTTATTTTTCAATTCTTGGATATTTTGTTCTACCACCGATGCAAGAAGTGCCGCACAAACGACCCCGTGAGGAATAGGGAATAAACCTCCTAATGGAGAGGCGAAGCCATGTACCGCACCTAAGCCAGCATTAGCCAAACATATACCGCTTAGTAGAGCAGCTAGAGCCATGTCTTCTCTAACGGAAAGGTTGTCGCCATGTCGATAGGCAGTTAGAAGAGAATTTTTAGCCTTCTGGATACCTACTAGTGCTAAGGCATCTGTTACAGGCTGAGATTTATTCGATGTATATGCTTCAATTAATTGTGTCAGAGCATCAAGACCGGTGCTAGCGGTCACCTTCGGAGAAACTGAAAGCGTTAATGACGGATCAATGAGCGCAATCTTCGGAACAAGTAATGGGCTTCGAATACTTGCTTTATATCCATCCGCGGGAGATTTAATTACTGCATTTTTTGTTACTTCAGTTCCTGTTCCGGCAGTGGTCGGAACGGCGATATATGGGGAAGCAGGTTTCATAATTTTTAAGCCTTTTCCAATTACTTCCATATAATCGCGTCCAGATCCGCCATTGGTCATAAGACCTGCAATGGCTTTACCAGCATCTAATGCACTACCTCCTCCTAACCCAATTACCACTTGTGCCTTAAAGTTTAACCCTTCAGCAGCACCACGATCTATTAATTCAATGGTCGGCTCGCCCTTAACAATGAATGTAGTAAAATCGATGGTTTGATCTGCTAAAATCTGATTGAGAGAAGTTGATTTTAAAGCACTTTCACTACCAACTATAAGTACCCTTGACCCAAAATTTTTGATTATTTCACCGATATTTTGTATTTTTCCTGATCCAAAGAAGATCAAAGGTGTTGATAATAAATCAAATTGCATATTAGAGCCTCTATTTAGACGAAAAACCTGCTTCAGTATCTGGGGTTATATTTTTATGTTTGTTCCCTTCACGTGGTTTAGCCATCATCTCTGCAACGGTTTCACGCCATTTTTTATAATGGTCCGTCGTTTTATGAGCCTCAACACCACCTTCCTTATACACTTCATATAAGGTGAATCGAGTTGGATCATCAGTGCTTTGAAGCACGTCAAATCTTATGTTAGTTGGCTCCTTTCGAGTGTTGCGTGCGTTTTCAATGGTTGCATCGATGAACGCGTCCACATGCTCAGGTTTTACATATACAGTCACGACATATATTATCATTAAACTCATCACCAAATTGTGTTACTTATAATCTCATAATAACAGATATTAAAATGGTGAAGTCAGATACTTGGTAGGTGTAAATTTGCAAGGACCTTTGAATAACGAAGCCAATCTTTTCGAAGATTGAAAAAAAGAAAATTATATAGGGGTCTTTTATTTTTTGATTAGATGGATATAGCTCAATCGTCCACTGTAGGCAATCACATTGGTATTAAGAGTCCCTTTCTTTGTTGCCACTAAACCATCATCAAGAAATTCAATGTTCCAATCTTTCTTCTCTAGGACGTAGCTATCACTCAAAGCCAAAGAAAATAATAATTTTATCCCCTTTACGTCTGGCTGATTGAATGCTTCTTTAAGATATTCCTTAATAGTACTCAATTTTCTTTCAACTCCGTTTTAATTTCGTTGTTGGTTCATATTTTCTTTATAAATATTTAAAATTTCGTAACAACTGCACAATGATCCGAGGCGATAGAACAAATCACCTTGCACTCGGTTGGAACGAGGTCGGGAGAACATAAGATATAATCTATTCGGCGATGAGGAACTGCATTATCATCGAAGCCACCAGTATATCCAGGGTCTGGATTGAGGAAGGGATAGGTGTCTCTGAATTTATTAACACTCGCATTTAGCATTGAATATTCAGTAGAATTAGGATCAAAATTAAAATCACCCATCCACACGACATAATTAAATGCAGATCTATTAATAATAGAAACTACTGAGTTTGAATAGGTATAATCAACCTGGGCAAGGCGATCATTGTGTTTGG
Source organism: Candidatus Helarchaeota archaeon (assembly GCA_013375405.1). The sequence continues at coordinate 15,301 of JABXJU010000042.1, read as the reverse complement.
TGGAGAGATGGGTAATGTAAACTGTCCAATTCTGGGAATTAATATTGAATACTGCTCTAGTGACAGCTCTTGGCTCCGCACCAGCGACAACAACTGGAAGGGCGAAAGTTTCAGCTTCTAATATGGGAAATTTACTCAAAATTAAGTTTCCATAATGTTTATAAAAAGTTGGGCCATAATAATAGTACATGTTCAACTTATGAGCGAAATAGGAGGGGAGGTCCACCCACCCCGTTTTAACATAACCGAGATCTACTTCATTCAAACCTACTATATCAGGATCTTCAGCTTTGATGATATTGATAATGCGATCTATATCGAATTTTGCATCTACTCCTACGCAATTATGGATGTTATAGACTAGAAAAGTCGGATTTCCGGCAGAAGGCTGGGTGATACTTCGAGTACCTAGTAAGATACCGAAGCCACTACAATTAATTACTAAAATTAATAAAAATAAAAAACCATAATGTTTGTTTGAATAGATTTTTTGTACTTTATGTTTGAGGGTCATACCAATATTTTTGAATCCTACAAATGTAAAGATCGGGAAACACAATAAGGCGAGAGCCGTGATTGTATATAGAAAAGAACCATATTGCACCCAAGAAATTAGAATTTGGACGATGATAGAGAGAATTAGTCCAAGGATGAATACGAACATCCCAATATACGCTTTGGGGCCTCCTTTAAGAGAGTAATTATGAAAAAAAAATGCGGTATAAAGAAAGATGGTGAAGACACCACAAAAGGTTAGAATAACTAAATAGATAGTTGAAAAAATGGTTAAATCCTGCTCGAGGAACAGAAATGCAAGACTATTAAGAAGAAAAGTTATTGAACTGAAGCTTAATAGTATTTTTTTAAAGGATTTTGGATTATTTAACGAAAATATTTTTTGAACCAGGAAGAAGCTAATGCAAATCGAAATTAGAATTATAAAGATGTAGTGAGTAAAGCCGTACGATATCCAATTAAATGGTAGGGTGGATATTAAATTGTTATAACTCATATTTAATGTGTCGTAAGCGGATAAGGCGGTCGGATTCAGAAACCAATTCAAAGTGAAGAAAAAGAGTATTCCTAACACTAGAGAGTGAAAGATGTTAAGGTTCTTTAGGGGAGTACTATTATTAACCTCGCCTGATTCAACTCGATATTTTTCTTGAAAGGTAGGAGGAAATAACAGATAATTAAAATAAATCAACAATGCGGCAAATGCGAAAGTAAATGGGAGCTTGGTAAGTTCAGAAGTTAAAAAAGAGGATAGATTTACTAGATAAAATGCATAATTAATGCTAATACCGAGAATAATCCCACCAAGGATAAGGAAATAATCATTCAAAAAGCTAACCTTTCGAAAGACAAGAAATATCTCCAAAAAGAACAGGAGGGTTGTTAATAGTAAGACTAAATTCGTAAAAAGATAGAATTCCGGACTAATAAAGAATTGTGATAGTAGGCGAAAAGCCACAATAACGAATACTAAAGAAAGGATTTTGTATTGGCTTTTAATAAGTTTAGAGCCAAAAACAATTAAAATGATTAAAATTACGGAAATATAAAAGATGAGCCAATGATATTTTTGGAGAATTACTTCTAAATTAACAAATAATAAGCTATTGACATATAAACAGGTATTATAAAAGGACTCAATTAGAAAATATGTTATAATACTAATCGTTAAAATTGCATATGTTTGTGTCTTATTATTCATAATAAAATCATTTTTTTATATTATCAAGATCAAATTATTTCTTAAATTTTAAATCCAGTCCTTTTAGAAGTTCACCCTTCTTTCGGTACCGGATTTGGCGTTTCTCTGAGACTTCTACAATAGCGTCATTCATGACAAGGAAATTAAGACATTGCCAGCATTTCGTGAGAGGTATACTCGACCCAAATTTTTCCTCATACATTTTTTGGAGGTCTGGTAGCGAGAGTTTCTTATTTGTCGACTCAATAAGTTCAAAGAAATTTTTTATGATATATAAGTCATCCACCATGGTTTCAAATTCGTTAAAAGTATCAAGGTCATAAATAACTTCGGGCTCAAGTTTTACACCAAATATAGCTAAGAAGGAATTGATAAGGGTTTGAAGAATAAGTTCGCCCTGAGCTTCCTCATCATCTTGATCAAGAGAAATGGTAAAGCACAAGTCTTGGTGGATGCTCATAAAAATTTTATGGGGATGCATTTGAATCGCGCGAATTTCTTTCTCCCCTAATTCTTTAGCGAAATTTGAGAACGCAGAAAGGAACCCTGAAACAAGATGGGGATCTTTTTTTGCAATTCCATATGATCGAGAATATAGAAGAGTTCCATGGGTCCAAAAAATTAACACATTTTTGAGCATTTGAAATCCCCGATTTTTTCTTTAATATAATTTCTTTATGGCTATCTTAAGTTCCTTTCGTTGTGAAAAAGATAAGGTTTTTACTCTTTTTTAAGAATGGATAAACGCTTTAAAATGGTTGTGAGTGCGTTTATGCTGATGGAATTAGCTGGGAGTTCAAGTAGAGAACGCCCGATGAGATCAAACTCGGTTATTTGAGGATCTAGAGGTATATTTCCTATGATTTCCAAGTCGGTCTTTGAACGCAGAGTGTCGATTATGGAGGGATCAGATACTTTGTTGAGAATTAGACCAATTCGGGAAGCTTTCGTAAATTTTTTTGCCATTTCTTGGATAGCTGCTGCTGTTTGAAGCCCTCGTACTGTTGGATCGGAAATAATTAGAAGAAAGTTTATATTCTCAACAACTTTTCGATTTATTTGTTCTAAACCTGCTTCACAATCAATTAGAATGATATCAAAGGCTTTCGTTAAAGGTTTCAGAGCGCTCCGCAGAAGGGTATTTGCGGGACAAAAACATCCAGAAGTGTGAGGCTGCCCCATAATAAGAGTAGAAAATCCGAGTTGTTCGGTAAGGAGCTCCATCGCCTTATAGTCCAAGGATAAGACAAGTTCCTCTTTCTCATCTTCAATGCCTCGACCTCCCACTTTTATTATTTCATGGCGCAAATCCTCTAAAGTACGATTCACTTGAATTCCAAGGACATTAGCGAGCCCTAGAGCTGGATCAGCATCAACAATTAATAATTTCTTTTGCTGTTGCATTAAAATTTTTGTCATTAATGCGATAATAGCGGTTTTTCCTGTTCCACCTTTTCCCATAACAGCAATAATCCATTTATTCATCTAAATTTTCACATATTTTCACTATTTCATTTCTAATCAGTATTAATGACTCTATAAATTAAAAAGCTAAGAGGAATTTGTTTTTTCACGATAGGCTTTTACCTTCTCTACTATGTCACGAACCTCATCACAAACGGCATTGTAATCGCATTCATCACAAGTCCAGGGATAATCGCAATCATCCCGTTGTTTCTCGACTAACTCAGTAAGTTTTGCCTTTAAAGTGGCCGAATACTTCTGGATGTAATGTTTCCGGACTTCCGATCCAAGAACTTTTAATTCTAGAAAATCCTGGGGGGAATCGGTTGTTATAAAAAGGATCTCCATGGTTTCAATTGATGAAAATTGTTCCTTATACATGATCATCAATGCTTTTCCCAAGGTTTCGAGTGAAAATCCGCGTTGACCCACATTTTTACTCACTCGACTCCATAGTTTATTTGGAACCGCGCGAATCATGAATCCTTCAAGATTTTTCAGGTGAAATATCGCCCGTTCCATTTCCTTATATTCTTCATCTTTTATTTGGGCGCCCCCGAATAGGAGAATTTGTCCAAAATTTAATTGTTTCCCTTCAGATTCTGGAATATCAGGTCCAAGAACCGTAATTCGTCCATCTTGGACTTCTTCTGGATTTCGTGTAATTACTATATAAGAAACAGATTCATATTGAGGGGGACCTAATTCAATGAAAACATCCTCTTTGAGAAGAAAGATTGTTTCTACCTCATCTCCAAATTTAAAATCTAATGATTGCCTTAATTTATTAATAGAAGATGGGCATGCGAACACATTTATATTTTCAGTTATTTTCTTTTTGACTTTAATAAACGCATGGATTGCAGCAATTCCATTTATTGGTTCGGAAGAGGTCATTTTAAACTAAAAATCCCATTTTTTCAATTTTCGTTTGGGACCCTCTTGTTCTTTCTTGATCAGCTCTTCTTTAGCGAAAAGAGCGGCACCAAACGCACCAATTATTTGGGGATCAATCGGTATTGTCTTCAGTTTGACATTTAATTTTTCTTCAACACATTTTACAACCCCAATATTTTTAGCTACGCCTCCTGTAATGGTTATATCCTTTTTTAATCCAATTCGATTAACTAATGAAACGATCCGGCTGGCAATTGACTCACTCAGGCCAGCAATGATATTTTTGACATTTTTACCATCAGCGATAAGACTCACAACTTCACTTTCCGCAAACACGCTGCATTGGGCAGAAATCATTGCAGGGCGAGTCGCTTCTAATGCTAAGGGACCCATTTCATCCAGTGTAGTTTCTAATGCTTTTGCCATCACTTCTAAAAATCTGCCGGTTCCCGCAGCACATTTATCGTTCATGGTAAAATCTACTAATTTTCCAGTTTCGTTTACTCGGATAACTTTACTATCTTGCCCCCCTATATCAATGACTGTGCGAACGGAAGGAATGTAATAATGCGCCCCTCGCCCATGACAAGAAATTTCAGAAATATTTTTATCGGCGAAAGGAATTCGAACACGCCCATAACCCGTTCCAACGATATATTCAATTTCGCCTTTATTTAAATTCGCTTTCTCAAGGGCCTCATCATATACAATCATTGCCGTTTTCACAGGCTTTACTCGTGTAGCAGTGATTGAACTGGACAGAATTTCATCCATTCCAAATTTCTTCGCAGCCCTTATAACCACACACTTGCCTGTTAAGCTTCCAACATCCACGCCTGCAACAATCATTTGCTTTTGCCTACCGAGTTTAAATAAAGAAAGTTAAAGCATCTCTTGAAAGAACATTTTAATCTTCTTTCTAACATCTCTTGAGGATACTTGCCTTGGATCCATTGTGTCGACTTCAAAGAGTAGTGTCGGAACACCAGTTCTTTTGTATAGTTCATCTTTCAGTAGATTTGCAATGCCCCAGGAGTGCTTACAGCCCATATGCCCGCCATATATCGCACAATCCGCTTTATATTTTTTCGTGATATGAAGAAGATAATCTAAATAATATTCTGCTGGACCTCTAGATTGTGCGCCCATTGGAATGTCTAGGATCGTCCGACCAAGTCCCTCGAATATCGAATCTTCACTGGAGAGATCTACTGGTTGAGCCAGATTGTACCCCATAAGGTCCATAACAGTTACGGCCCCGAATTTTCTTTCCATCCAATCATACATCAACATTTCCCAGAAAATTGGAATGTAAATCCAAACAACTCTAAACTGTTCCTCTTTTTGATACCTCTCTCGCAATGGGCTAGTCTTTCGCTTTACCATATCTGCAGCTTTATCTCTAGTCCATTCAAGGTAATCTACACATTCTTGAGTCCCAGAACTAGTCGTTAGGGTCACATAAGTTAAAAAAGTTGTCATACTTGGTAAAGGAGATGGAACGGCAGTCATAAGCTCGTTAATTTCTAGGCATATTTCTCGTGCTCTATTTGAAAGTTCCATTATCTGCCTCAAGCGTTCAGGATCATATTTTAGGTCGAAATTTTTTTCCGCCCAAGTCATGATTCCTTTAACTTGTGCAGCAAAATAAGGAGCGGTACGTTCATCATAATATGATGAATCAGGATCATGAGCCCAATATGGCACATCAAGTGTGTAGGTCGGAATTTTATACCAGTTTTGGATGACTTGATATAGAATATTTGTTGAATCACATGGTTGGGATGCATAAACAATGCCATCTGGTTTAACAATATCGTCTGCCATAATGGCCCCGATCCAAATCTTTTGGGCATTACATTGTTCAGGAGCAATTCCATTTTCTTCAGCTAAATTGATATATTTTATATGTTGATTTCCAAAAGCCGATAATAAAACCGACCCGACTTCTTGGCACATGGGATAAGCATCTAGAGCATATAGAATCTCAGGCGGAATGCAAAAATTATACATTAGCTTCGGTTTTCCTTCGGCTTCTGCATTGTATAATCCTTTGAAGTAAGTATTGAGAATTTTAATAAATTGAGGGTTTATTACAACTTCTCCAGTGTCCTTAGTTTTCATTATACTATCAAAAAGTTCTGTCATTTTATCGGTAAATGTGATAATCGTATCCCACATAGGATATTTCTTTTTTGTTTCTACCATTACATCATCTCAATCCGTGAAATGTAAATTAATAGAAATATTAAAGCATTTCTGTGAAGAAGGTTTTTAGTTTTGCTTTAATCATTCTAGAGGTAACGGGACGGTTATCCATCGCATCAACTTCAAAGATCAAGGTTGGGACACCAGTAACCTCATATAATTCCTCTTTGAGGAGATTTGCGATGGCCCAAGAATGTTTACATCCCAAATGACCACCGTAAATAGCACAATCGGCTTTATAGGTCTTTACGACATTAATAAGATAATCCAAATAATATTCGGCAGGGCCGCGACTTTGAACCCCCATGGGAATGTCTAAGGTCGTCCGAGCAAGCCCCTCGAACATTTTATTTTTACTGGAGAGGTCTACCGGTTGGGCCAGATTGTATCCCAAAAGGTCCATTACGCTCACGGCGCCAAATTTCCGTTCCATCCAATCAAAGAGCATGAAGTCCCAAAAGATAGGAAGATAAATCCAGATAACCCTAAATTTTTCCTCCTTACCACGCTCCTGCAAGGGACTTATCTTCTGTTTCGCATTATTAGCTGCTTCATCACGAACAAATTTGCAATAATCAGCTGCTGCTTGAGTACCAGCACTAGTTAAAAGAGCCACATAAGTATTAAAAGAGGTCAGACTTGGCAAAGGGGCAGGTATAGCCCTCATAAGCTCATTAAGTTCCAGAACTGCCTCTCTTGCCTGATTTGATAATTCCATCATGTGTCGAAAGTGTTCAGAATCAAATTTAAGACCGAAATTTTTTTCTGCCCAAACAATAAATCCTTTCAATTGATTAACAAAATACGGAACCGTCCGTTCATCATAAAATTCTGAGTCGGGATCATGAGCCCAGTAGGGCACATCAAGGGTATAAGTGGGAACTTTATACCAATTTTGCATTACTTGATATAAAATATTCGTGGAATCACAGGGTTGGGACGCATAAACAATGCCATCTGGCTTAAAAATTTCATTTGCCATCATGGCTCCAATCCAAATCTTTTGAGCGTTGCATTGTTCCGGGGCAATTCCGTTTTCCTCTGCAAGTTCAATGTATTTGATGTGCTGTGTTCCAATTACAGTAAGCCCAACACTCCCAACCTCTTCACATATTGGATAGGTCCTATCGAATACGCGAAACAATTCAGGGGGAATGCAGAAATTAAACATTATTTTTGGAATACCTTGAGCTTCTGCTTCGTATAATTTTCGGAGAAAAGAAGAAAAAATTGTTAAAAAACTTTTTTGAAAGATTCCTTTACCGGCTTTCTCTTGTTTATCCCCTCCAAACATTTTCTCCGCAGCATCAAGATAGTTAATGATGGTATCCCACATGGGGTATTTCTTGGGAGTTTCAGCCATAAATAATCCTCAACACTTCAGAATCTCACTTTAAAACTTCAATAAAAGCTTGAGAGCGTGTTTTCATCTGTCCAACACCAGATATAATGTAATCACGCTCTAAGATGAGGGTAGGAACCCCCAATTCTTTTAATTCTTTTTGTAGCATGTAAATTTCTCCTGACCAGAGATCACACATAGCCATACGCTCGAAGACAACCCCGTCGACATAGTACTCTTTAATCAGACTTTTGACGTGATCTAGTCGAGTCTCATGGCCCGTTCTATCATCAATCATCCTAGGACATGGTGATTGCAATAAATAGCGTTCGGTAAGGGCATCGATAGGGGATTTATCTTCTTTGACCTTATTCCAAAAGTATTTCGAGCCGAAGCAATGGCTGTCGGTCACAACGAGACTGCCCAGATCCTCGATAATCTTCACATACTCAGGGTTATCTACCAAACTTCCAACTATCATGACCCGGGGAAGATCGCTAAATCCCGCGCTCTCTTTCAATTCTTCAAGCAGTTGGCTCAGGAGAGTATTAAATTCTTCTTTGGGTATGTGCATGCAGGCGGACATGATCGCGGCGACCTCATATCCCTTAATGGGAGGAGCTTTACCTTTTCTAAGTTCATATAGAGTTGTAAGGAGATCACGAGTTTTATTAAAGAGTTTTATTGCATTAGTAAGATCGGTATCGGAAATGGTAACCTTAAAGTGAGACTCAATATGTTTTAATAAATTGATTGACTCCTCTTGAAACCATTTCATTGCAAGTTCATCACTACGATGAGGAATACTTAAGAAATGGTAGAATTGGGGTTCATGTCGTAATCGCCAGTTATCGAACATCCTCCTCACGTGGTCGCAAGAATTGTATCCAATGATCCCATCAAGGAAATCTAATTTCCCATTGAGTACCATATCTAAAAGATATCTAGCAAACGGGCAATTCAGACGAGACATACATGCATCTGCCAGTGTTGAATCAGTATGCCCTACAGGTGTTACACGGATTGGCAGGATTTTCGCAGCATAAATTATTTCTTCTGGAATGTAGGAACACAGGTACCCCATTACTTTTCCTGTTTTTTTCCATTCCGTTATCCAGGAATTAGGTAAATTTTCCGCAGCTTCAAACATTTTTTCCAAACTAGACACGTTACAACCTCACTGAAAAGAAATTCGAGAATTGACAAGTTCAGTAATATCCATAAACTTTAACTTTGAGCCAGTTGCCTTAATTGCATCCATGAGGTTCCGCTTGCAGAACGGGCAAGATGAAACTAAAATCTCAGCCCCTGTTTCTTCAGCTTCTTTAATCCGTTCAGAAGCAATTTCAACCGCCCAATCACGAAAACCAGATTTGACTCCTCCACCTGCTCCACAGCACCAGGCATTTTCTTTATTGCGTTTCATTTCAACTAGTTCTATGCCTGGGATGGCTTTTAGGACCTTACGAGGTGAATCATAAATGCCACAATGTCTTCCGATATGGCAGGGATCGTGATAAGTAATTTTCACAGGATCGCCTTCCTTAAATTTTATTTTGCCTTCCTCTATTAGTTTTACGATAAAATCAGTAACATGATATAATCCGAATTCTGGAACTTTTCCTAGGATGGGTTCATAGTCCTCCTTAAAGGTCCGGTAGCAGCCTGCGCAAGAAAAAACAACATCCTTTGCACCAATGTTTTTAATCATTTCCATATTGTGTTCGGCTAGTTCTTTAACTAGTTTTAATTGCCCTGTTCGTATAAGGGGAGAGCCACAACACCATTCGTCACTTGAAACTGTTACAGCAACATCCATTTTCATTAAAAGATCGAGCATATCCGTTGCGATTTCGGATTCCCGATAGGATGAAGTGCAACCAACGAAATAGAGCACATCTGCAGTATCTTTGAGTTTTAAACTTTCTACTATCCAGCTGGCACGTTTAGCATGGAGCTCTTTATAGGGATTATGCTCTGCCGCAATAGCCTCCTCAAATACTTTTTGAGATTCCAGAGGACCGATACCTTGACGGACTGCTTCTGCTCGTAGCGTCTCAATAATTTCAAGTATATGATCAGAAACCTCTAGCTCGCATTGGGCCGTGCAATTTCCACAGGTGGACACGCAAAAATCTTTCTAACAACGGAATCCGAAAACTTTAGCTTACCCTCGAGCATAGCTCGTGCAATCCATACCTTTCCACTCCCATAATAAGATTCGAATTGAAACTTTTTCCCAGAAGGGCACGAATCGTAATATTCATTTATCACGTATTTACAGGTATTGCACCTGACGCATGCATATATCCAATCTTTTAAACTTTCCAGAGCCATTTTTTTCATCCTCTCAATCTAAAAGTGCCCAGCGATCGGGATTCATAATGCCATTGGGGTCTAGCGTTTTACGAATATTTTTAGCGAGAGCGACCCAGTTTGGATCTATTCGTTTAAGAACTTTCTTCGCAGCCCAAGCAGGGCATTTATAAGGAATTGCTCCAAGGGGTAATGATGCATCAACTAATTCTTCCAACATTTTCCGAACTGTTTTGGCTTCATCAGGTTCAGCCTTATTAAACGGAATAAGAAAACGAACAACATAAAAATGGCCTGAATCCATCATCTTTACAAAAATTAATGGTTCAAACCCGTAGTCCTCCATAATCTTCTGGCCGGCCTCATAGCTTTTCCTCCAATTATTGGGATTACAATAGGTTCCTAGCCAAGACATTCCTACACCTTTTTTATCGGTACTCCGAAATTCAAAGAAGGGGGGTAGATTCGAGGGTAGATCGAGAATTTCAGCGACCTTTTTCGGAAGAGCTCCTGTAGCTGGAATAATTTGGACCATTTCTTTAGTTTCTTTGCTTACTTCAGTTGCAATATTGTTTAACAACCTTGATTTATTTCTTAAATCTTTTTTATCATTTGCAAAAACAAGCAATCCGGAGAGCATTTTTGGTCTATCTGGCGGTATTTCGGGTAATGGATGTTTTTTACCCATTAGCATCATAACAGTCTGGTAACTAAAAGAAAAATCACCATGAATGAGATCAGTTTTGCTTAATCGCTTAAACACTTCTTCTGCTGAATTCAATCCAAAATATACTGCGCCATACATTTCCCTAATAGGGGGTTTTGGCACAACTTTCACAGCACATTTCGTGACAATACCAGTCATTCCCTGCCAACCTATAAAGAGACCCGTCATGTCGGGTAGAGGATATTTCATATTCCAATGATCAGAGGTCGCGCAGGATCCGATCTTTGTGATTTCACCTGTAGGAAGGACTACTTCGAGACCGGTGATCCAATCGCCCATACAACCCCAACGGAACGAATACTCGGTCAGACCTTCTAATAATGCATTGGTGGCAATAGAAGTAAATGGTGGTGCGAATGGATAAGAATAAATGAAGTCTGGATGATTATCAGCTAGATATTTTTTCAAATGCCCGAATGTTATCCCTGGTTCAACGACAATATATTTGCTAATTTCATCAAACTTAACAATTTCACGCATCCGTTTGCAATCTACAACAATTCCCCCTCGGTGAGTGGTGGTTAATCCCCCAATATTCGCACCTGCTATGTAAGGAATTATTGGAATTCTATATTCATTTGCTATCTTCATTAATTTCTGGATTTCTTCGGGAGTTTTTGGCATCACAATTGCATTTGGATTTCCTGCTGGTTCTTCTGTCATATCATAGGCATAAATATAAAGGTCCTCGGGATCCGTGCTAACAAAATTTTCACCCACAATATCAACCATTTGATTCAAAATTTTCTCATTAATCATATAACTTCACCTAAATAATCTCAGTAATCATATCTTTCGTTTATGATTATCAACTATGCTTAATAAAAGAATACTTATTTTACCTATTATAACATTGATATATGAAATAACAGTATTAATTTTCCTAAAAAAGAGAAAAATGTAATTATAAAGATTAAAATTAACCCAAATAACGGTGTTATTTCTCTTATAACGACAGATTTAATTGTTGATAGGAGAAGTATGAAAATACTAATTTAGAAGGAAATTTTAAATCCAGCCTCGAGCGTGTCCTTATCCATGAGACCGAGGGAGGAGTTATTGATTATGATTTCAATTTGCGGCTGAGGAATAGCTCGTGCTTTTAATAAAACAGAATTTTTTTCAGGAAGCTTGTCAATGGTAAGATCTACACGGTTTTCTGTAAATTCAGTGGATTGAACTGTAAGGCCATCGATACCCCATGCAATTTGTTCTTTAAAATCTATATATAGATCCCCAAAATGTTTTTTCACGTATGCTGTAGCAGAAGCGGAGGTTCCAATGCCCCAATCAAGAAAGATATATCCTAGAACCGGAAAATCATTTCCAGAATGGCCATAATTCTCAAAAACACAACCTCTATCAACGCCATCAATCGTTCCAATACCTTTCAAATTGCCAGAGCATTGTTCTTCATATTCACTTAGCAACTGCACCGCCCAACACGCCCTTAAGGTCGCGATTGCGCGCTCCATGTACTCTTTTTTACCAGTCAAAAGATAATATTCCATGTATACACGAACAAACAGGCCTTGGCGAGCGTCGGATAATTCAGCATCTGCGTTCTGACTGCAGAAACCCCCATACGTGTTGAAACTAATGTACGGTAAATCCCACACTTGTTGGAATAAATTCAAAATAGACATCACTTGTTCCCCTGATTGCAAATAGGTATCGTTTTTTGTGATGCTATAGAGTTCCTTTAACCCTTCGGCGGCCCAATAAATGCATAGGGCATTCATTACGTGACTTTGTGTATAATCATCGAATAAATCAAAAGGAAAATTAGTGCAGCTAAAGAATGGCTCAAAATCATGCCATTTATTAACAGGAATTATTTCGGTTTGAAGATATTTCGCAATTTTTTGGGCAATTGGGATTATTCGGCTATCTTGCGAAATTTTATAATATTCTGTTAGAAACATCAGGGGAGCACCACTACTTGCAGAATCAATTAATACATCGCTAATGATTGGAGTATGGTTATCTTCTTTAAAATTGATGAAAACGGGGATCGCTCCATTTTCTAATTGAATTTCTTCCAATAAATCAAGAAGGTCAGCACATTTTTCCTTAATTTCAGGTCGGTTTTCTAAATCTTGGTGAAATTTAAGTCCCCAATACATTGCCAGAGAAACATCAATTATGTTGAAATCATCTGTATAAATAAATGCTTTTAAGCCATTAATAGTACAAAATTCAGTAGCATCAAATGAGGCGGGAAATATCACAGTTGGGAAGACACCTCGTATGCTGGGAAGATTTAACAGGGTATTGAAGATTTTATTTCCTTTATCTACTAAATCCTTATCATTCCATATTTCCCCAAAATAACGAAAACCATAACCTGTTCTGATATTCATGAACCAAGCATTATACCAAATCTCGGCAACTCTGTTTATCACGGGAAAATGGGATGTGAACCAAGCAAATCTTTTGATCCAAAAGAGGCTATTGGAGAAATGCATAATTATTCTACCTAATAGCGAGTCCTGGTCTATTCTTTGGCCAAAATTCCCTGTTTTATGTTCTGCGGCATCCTCTGGGGTGATGAATTTATATTTTTTCTTCCTTTTACCTATCCAAGAGCTTTGGAAGACCCCACCGCAGTCAGCCTCATCTATCTTGAAATCGACCCAGCTTTTCTGCCTGTCAAATATCGCCTTAAATCCTTCTTCAACATTTATCTTATAGGGTAGAATTTGTGGATTTAGATTTTCATACAATAATTTTTGACCATACGTCCGCCATAAAAAGCTATTAATGCTTTCTAAAACTGCTGAAACGGGTGTTTCTTTAAAAATTTTTATATAATATCCAAACGAGAGATTAGTTCCTTTTTTAATTTTCATTTTCTTCTTTGGATTATGTTTAAAAAAGATGTGTTCGGCAGGTTTATAGTTCCCAAACCCATAGTATATTCGCGGATCCCCTCCAGTTTCCTCATTCTTCAAATTAAAATCCATAAGGGTTTGGAATGGGCGATTTTCCTTTAATAGATCTAAATCAGGAATTAGGGCAAATGAAATTTGACCCTTATTGTAAATAATCGCAGGTGAGCGAAACACGTGATCTCCCATAACATAATTTTCCTTGGGGCGGATATGGGGAACCCATTTATAAGATGGCTCTGATCCCAATAAGATACTGTAATTTGCAATTAATTTTGAGAGTTTTAATTTAGCTTTAGTTACGAGATCATATTTGAAATGAATTAAATCACGATCAACAAGCTTAATTTCCAAATTTACCGTTAATTTGGCATCACTTGATTGAAAAACTAATGTATTTTTGGTTTTAGTTTTGAACGATAACGATATAGAGTCAAATTCTTTCCCTTTGTAAAAGAGTAAAGTGCTAAATCCTGACAAGCTACTCAGAAAAGGAATCCAATTGCCATTATCATGTATTTCTATTCGTTCAGATGTTGAATCGTGGTGATCTGCTATAATTATTCTTAAAAGAGAATTTTCTAGGATGTTTTGAGATATTTTCAGCACCTAATTACAGATATAATTTTCCCCTTTTTTTCTTTTTTTGCGCTGGGAAAAATAACTACAAAAAAATACCTTTTTACGCCTACAAAAATAGGAACTGAATTTTAGTAAAAATTCAGTTTAAGCATATTTTTTTATTGACAGTGATTGAAGAATTGGTTTTGATTATTTAATATTAATTTGTACAACATCAAAATCTTGTAGGGTGTAGCCTAATCCAACTTTCCATTTTCGATGTTCCACAGTGGGTAAAACGTCGGTTTCTTGTTTTGTGGCGTGCTGAACGAATGCATATCGGAAACCCTCCACGAAATCCCGATGGATTTTACCTGCCACGTATCGCACATCTGAATCGCGGGGAACGACGAGTGGTTCAATTAAATCCGCTTTAGACCCCTTGGGTTTAAGGTAAATTCGGATTAAATCTAATTTTCGAAATATTTCATCTTGTAATAAATCGAGATTCATGCCCGTTTCAGCGGAGATTCGGATGATGTTGCGCCCTTCTCGTTCTAGCTCGTCAAGGAATTTTTCTTGAGCGGGGGTGGCAATATCCATTTTGTTACAAACTACTAAAGACGAGATATAGACGCAATTGCCATTGAGGCGATCGATGAGATCGTCCGGGGTGATATCTTGGTGCGCAACGATTAGTGCATTAACAATTTTGAATTCTTTGCAAATTCCCCGAGCCATTTCAAGCGTTAAGCCGGTGAGTGGTACGGTGGAAGCTAGTGAAAGTCCCCCCGATTTTAAATAAGAAATGGAGATTAAGGGGGGAAATCGGTCCAACCGGATTCCAATATTATATAATTCATCGAGAATGATTTTATACTGTAAATAGGGCATGTTCCAAATGTCTAACATGATAAGGATTAAATTTGAAGTTTTGGCTACAGCAAGAATACGCCGCCCAAATCCCTTTCCTTTCGATGCATCCTTTATGATCCCCGGGAGGTCAATAATCATGATTCTAGCGTGTTTATGCTCCATCAATCCTGGGATCGCGTCCAACGTCGTGAATTCATAGGCGGCTACCTTGCTTTTTGCGTTTGTGATTTTATTCAATAAGGTACTTTTCCCGACTGACGGAAACCCAATGAGCGCCACGTTCGAGTCTCCTGTCTTTTTAA